>JASGFT010000224.1:0-6973 GCA_047605425.1 Burkholderiaceae bacterium
GTTCGCGGCAGGAACGCCAGCCTTCAGCAACGCATCGACGGACTGCAGCATCAACGTCGTCTTGCCGATCTGCCGCGCCCCCGAGATCAGCACGGCCCGTGGCGCCGGGGGAGAAACGACCCAGGTGTGCAGCTCATGCCAGGCCGCTCGCCGCCACCCCGGCAGATCGGGGATGGCCTCCGCATTCCACCATGGGTTGAACTGGGACAGGACAGCGATCAGGTCAGCCTGTGCGATTTCCACGTCAAGGGCTCTATTTCATGAGAATAGTACAAGTATATTTACACTAAATCATAACTTTAGTGTGAGCGTTAAAATTAAACGTCGAAAACCCAGGGTTCGTTCATCGGTGCACTACGCCGCCTGAGCAGGCGACCGGCAGGAAGGTGGCCTCAGCGGCACCAGGCGATCACGCGATGCGCGACGTCGCCCCAGATCACCACGCCTGCCACCACGACCAGCAACAGACCGCTGACGCGGTTGCCCCAGGCTTCGACCGCGCGATCGCCGTCGCGCCCCAGCCGCTGACGCCACCAGACCCACAGCGCGGGGCCGGCCCACAGCGTCACCCCGCTGCCGGCCGCGAACGCTCCCATCGCCACCGCGCCGCCGAGCGCCGAATCGCCCAATGCGGCGAGCATCAACGCCGAATACAGCAGGCCGCACGGCAGCGCCGCCCACGAGACGCCCAGCGCGAACGGCCACCAGGCCGGCCGCGAGCGAGCGGCCAGCCGTCGCCCAATGAAGCGGTTCAGCGCTTGGCCGACCTGCGGCGGCCGCGCGCGCACCAGCATCACGATGCCCCAGGCCAGCACGGCCGCATGCAGCATCACCCAGAACGGGCGCACGGCGGGCGTGGCGTCGGCTAGCCAGCCCACCGAGCCGACGACGGTGGCGACCAGCGCGCCGGCGATGCCGTAGCCGATCAGACGTCCGAGGTGCCACAGCGGCATGACCCACGCCGCCGGGCTCGCCTGCGACGACCGCTCGGCGATCGCCCCGGCCTGGCCGGCGGGAACGATCATCACCGGCTGCGCCAGCACCGGGCCGGGCCCCGGCTCGGCCACCGATCCCGCCCATGCCCCGGCTCGCCCCCGGTCCGGTCCAGGTTTCCTGCAACCGGCTCGGCGGCTGCGCGCGTCCGCGCGCAGCCGGCGCGGATGCCGGCGCACAAGGGCCCGCACATCACCGCGCAGTGCGGTCCGGTCGCCAGTCCCATGACCAGCGCGGACAGCCACAACGCGGTCTGCATCAGAGGATCCGCGAGAAGCGGCTCAGGTCGCCGCTGCGGCGAAGATAGGCGTCGAACACCATCGCGATCGCGCGCACGACGTACCAGCCGGCATCGGTGACGACGATCGCGTCGTCGTCGATCCGCGCCAGGCCCTGCTCGGCGAACGGCGCCAGGTCGCGCAATTCGTCGGCGAAGTACGCATCGAAATCGATCCGGTGCTCGCGCGCCATCGCCGCGCGATCGACGCGCCCCTGGCACATCAGCGCCATGATGAGGTCGCGGCGCAGCCGGTCGTCGTCGGTCAGCGTCCAGCCGCGCACGACCGGCAGCCGGCCTTCGTCGATCATCCGGTAGTACTCGTCGAGCCCGCGCGCGTTCTGGCTGAACGTATCGCCGATCTTGCTGATGCCCGACACGCCGATCGCGATCAGGTCGCAATCGGCCTGCGTGCTGTAGCCCTGGAAATTGCGATGCAGGCTGCGCTCGCGCCGCGCGACGGACAGGCCGTCGTCAGGCAGCGCGAAGTGATCCATGCCGATATAGACGTAGCCGGCGTCGGTCAGCGATTCGATCGTGCGCCGGTGCATCGTCATCCGCGCCTGCGGCGACGGCAGGTCGGCCGCGTCGATGCGCCGCTGCGGCTTGAAGCGCGTCGGCAGGTGCGCGTACGCATAGACGGCGACGCGGTCGGGGCGCAGCGCGATCACCGAGTCGATCGTGCGCGCGAACGATGCCTCGGTCTGCATCGGCAGGCCATGGATCAGGTCGACGTTGATCGAGCGGAACCCCAGCTCGCGCGCGCTGCGCACGAGCGCGAACACCTGCTCGGCCGACTGGATCCGGTGGACCGCTTTCTGGACGAGCGGATCGAAGTCCTGCACGCCGAAGCTCAGGCGGTTGAACCCAAGTTCCGCGAGCAATGCCAGGCGCCCCGCGTCGACGGTGCGCGGATCGACCTCGATCGACATCTCGGCATCGGGCCGCAGCGCGAAACGGCTGCGCAGCAATCCCAGCAGGCCGCGCAGATCGTCATCGTCGAGGTAGGTCGGCGTGCCACCGCCCAGGTGCAGTTGGCCGACCGGCGCGCCCGGACCGAGCTCGGCGACCAGCAGGTCGACCTCGCGCTCGAAAAAGGACAGGTATTCGGTCGCCTTGCCGTACTGCTTCGTCACGACCTTGTTGCACGCGCAGTAATAGCAGACCGACTGGCAGAACGGCACGTGCACGTACAGCGACAGCGGCGCGCCGGCCCGCCGCGGGTCGTCGCGCCGCGCGCGCAGTGCCCGGCGCAGCGCCGACGCATCGATGCGGTCGTCGAAGCGATCGGCGGTCGGATACGACGTATAGCGCGGCCCGCTCGTCGGCGTCAGCGGGATCGCCGTCCGCTCGGACGGACAGGCCCGCGCGCCGGCCGGCCCGCCGGTCTCGGAGCCGGTCTCGGACACGGGGACGATCGGCACGACGATGGAGGTCATGGCTTGGTATCGAAGTAGTCGTCCTGCATCGCATCGAGCGGCGGCGTCTCGCGCGTCCGCTCCGGCAGCGGCTTGGCCAGCCCGCGCGCGTCGGCGGGCACGGCCAGCAGCACGGCCAGCGCGCAGGCGCCCATGCCGACCAGCCAGAACGCGAAGAACGCGATCGTATAGATGCCCATCCTCGACAGTTCCAGCGTCTCGACGGCCCAGTGCACGTCGTTCGGATCGACCATCGAGAACACCAGGACCTCCATCGCGCAGCCCAGCAGGAACGCGGGCCACAGCACGCTCATCAGCCAGCGACTCATGATCAGCGCACCTTGGCCGGCACGTCATGGCCCGGCGTGACCGCGTGGTTGCGTCCGACCAGCGCCGGCAGCGTCGATTTGTCGCCGGCGCCGGACACCGCGGCGCCGCCGCGCTGGTAGTCGGTCGCCATCACCGGGTCGGGCACGCGGATCGCGATCCACAGGATCGCGAAGCCGCCGATCACGGCGGCCAGCGGCGCGCCGACCACCAGCCACATGATCGGCTCGCGCCACCAGCGTCCGCCCTGCTCGTCGTTCGTCGATCGTGTTGTGTGAGCCATGGTCTGTCCGCCTCCTGTTGATCAACGCGGGACGATGAACGTCGCCAGCTCGGACACCCGGGCGGTGCCATTGTCCGCCGACACGTCGAAATGCACCTCGTGCGAGCCCGCCGGCGCGCTTTCGGGCGGAATCTGCAGGCGCACGGCGACCCAGCGCGACTCGGCCGGGCCGACCTCGGCCTCGTTGCCGGCCACGACCTGCAGCCCTTCGAGGCCGCGCGCCTCGATCCGGTAGCGCTGCGTCTGCTCGGTCGCGTTCATGATCTGCAGCCGGTAGACGTTCTCGATCCGCCCCTCGTCGACGACGCGCGCGAGCGACGCGCGATCGCGCACCGCGTCGACCTTCAGCGGCGCGCGCGTGACCAGGCTGGCCATCAGGCCGACCGTCAGCGCCGTCAGCAGGCCGGCGTAGATCAGCACGCGCGGGCGCAGCAGGTGCGAGCGCAGCTTCGCGCGCCCGACCGCGGGGGCCGATGGGTCGACGACGCCGCGGCGCACTTCGCGCACGCCGTCCATCGCCCGCTGCGTGTCGTAGCGGATCAGGCCCGGCGCGTATCCCATCTTGTCCATCACCGAGTCGCAGGCGTCGGCGCACAGGCCGCAACCGATGCACTCGTATTGCAAGCCGTCGCGGATGTCGATGCCGGTCGGGCAGACCTGCACGCACAGCTTGCAATCGATGCAATCGCCGAGGCCCTTCGCCGCCAGGTCGACGTTCTTGGAGCGTGGACCGCGTTTCTCGCCGCGTTGCGCGTCATAAGCGACGATCATCGTGTCCTGATCGAACATCGCGCTCTGGAAGCGCGCGTACGGGCACATGTACTTGCAGACCTGCTCGCGCATGAACCCGGCGTTGCCGTAGGTGGCGAACGCGTAGAAGAACACCCAGAACACTTCCCACGAGCCCATCCGGGTCTGCAGGAACGCCAGCCCCAGCTCGCGGATCGGCGTGAAATAGCCGACGAACGTGAAGCCCGTCCACATCGCGATGCCGATCCACACGATGTGCTTGAAGCTCTTGAGCACGAGCTTCTCGGCATTCATGCTGGTGTTGTCCAGCCGCATCCGCGCGCTTCGATTACCCTCGATGCGCTGCTCGACCCACATGAAGATCTCGGTATAGACGGTCTGCGGGCACGAATAGCCGCACCACAGGCGCCCGGCGATCGCGGTGAACAGGAACAGCGACAGCGCGCTGATGACCAGCAGGCCCGACAGGTAGATCAGATCCTGCGGGTAGAGCACCCAGCCGAACAGATAGAAGCGGCGGGCGGCCAGGTCGAACAGCACGGCCTGCCGATCCCCCCACTTCAGCCAGGGCAGCCCGTAGAAGACGAGCTGCGTCAGGAAGACCAGCGCCCAGCGCCAGCGGGCGAAGTAGCCGCTGATCGTGCGCGCGTAGATCTTGCGCGACGCCTCGTACAGGCGAACGGTCTTCGGCTCGCCCTGCGCGCCGGCGCCCGCGCCGTCACCGGCGACGGGCTTGATCGGAATCGTCTTGTTCTTCGGGGCATCCATGGCCAAGCCTGCTAGGCGACGAGGGGCGATCGGCGCACACCCCGATCAATCAATGGCTGGCGACCACCGACGGATTCGACAGTCCCCACACATAAGCGGACAGCACGTGGATCTGCGCGGTGGTCAGGCGACCTTCCTGCGCGGGCATCTCGTTGCTCTTGCCGTTGGTGATCATCGAAACGATCTGGTTCGCGCCATAACCGTGCAGCCAGATCTTGTCGGTCAGGTTCGGCGCGCCGAGCAGCGGATTGCCCTCGCCCTTGGACCCGTGGCACGCCGCGCAGGTCGCGAACTTCTCGCGCCCGAGCTGCGCGCGCAGCGAATCGTGCGGGCTGCCGGACAGGCTCAGCACGTACTGCGCGACGTTGGCGACGTCATCGGTCGAACCGACCGCCGCGGCCATCGGCGGCATCACGCCGACGCGGCCCTTGGTGATCGACTCGACGATCTTCTCGGGCGAGCCGCCGTGCAGCCAGTCCTTGTCCGTCAGGTTCGGAAAGCCCTTGCCGCCGCGCGCGTCCGAGCCGTGGCACTGCGCGCAGTTGTTCATGAACAGGCGCTCGCCGATACCCATCGCCGCCGTGTCCCGCGCGAGCTTGTCGATCGGCGTGGACGCGTACTGCGCGTAGACGGTGTTCAGCCGCTCGTTGGCCGCCGCGACCTCGGCCTCGTACTGGCCCCGCGACGACCACCCGAGCTGACCGGCGAACGTCCCCAGACCCGGATACAGGATCAGGTACAGGATCCCGAAGATCACCGTGATGATGAACAGGCCGACCCACCACATCGGCATCGGGTTGTTGGCCTCGCGCAGGTCGCCGTCCCAGATGTGACCGGTCGTGTTGTCCTCGCCGTGGCTCTGGACCGGCTTGCGGCTGGTCACCCACAGCAGCACCGCGCAGCCGGCGATCCCGGCCAGCGTGATCACCGCCACATAGAGCGACCAGAAGGAGCTGGTGAAATCGCTCATGACCGGCGCTCCTCGATCCGTGCCTGCTCGGGCTCGAAAACGAGCTTCGCATCCTCATCGAAGCGGCGCGCGTTGCGGGGCGCGAACGCCCAGATCAGCACGCCGATGAACGCCAGGAGGCTGGCCACCGTGGTGGCCACGCGCAGCGTCGTGATATCCATCGTCTTTCCGTCCAGTGACTTATTTGTAGGCCCGGCCCATCGATTGCAGGTAAGCGACGATCGCGTCCATCTCGGTCTTGCCGTTGACCTCCTCGGCCGACTTGGCGATCTGCTCGTCGGTGAACGGCACGCCCACCGCGCGCAGCGCCCGCATGTGCTTGGGCATCGCTTCGGCATCGACCGGCGTCTTCTCGAGCCAGGTATACGCGGGCATGTTCGACTCGGGCACGACCTCGCGCGGATCGTTCAGGTGGATCCGGTGCCAGTCGTCGCTGTAGCGGCCGCCGACCCGGTGCAGGTCGGGCCCGGTGCGCTTGCTGCCCCACTGGAACGGGTGGTCCCAGACGAACTCGCCGGCCGTCGAGTAGTGGCCATAGCGCAGCGTCTCGGACTGGAACGGCCGGATCATCTGCGAGTGGCAGTTGTAGCAGCCCTCGCGCACGTAGATGTCGCGGCCCGCCACCTGCAGCGCGGTCGGCGGCTGCATGCCTTCGACCGGCTGCGTCGTCGACGACTGGAAGAACAACGGGACGATCTCGACGAGGCCGCCGACGGCGACGACCAGGACGATCAGGATGATCATCAACGCGTTGTTGGTTTCGATTTTCTCGTGGCTGAAACCGGTTGCCTGACTGTGATTGGCTTGACTCATGATGACCTCAGGCATGCACGGCGGCGGGAATCGGGGCCGTCGCCACGCGACCGACCATCACGGTCTTGACGACGTTCCAGGCCATCAGCACCATGCCGGCCAGGTACAGCAGGCCACCGAGCAGACGCACCGCGTAGAACGGCCACGTCGCCTTGACGCTTTCGACGAACGTATAGGTCAGCGTGCCGTCGGAGTTGATCGCACGCCACATCAGGCCCTGCATCACGCCGGCGATCCACATCGCCGCGATGTACAGCACGATGCCGATCGTCGACATCCAGAAATGCACCTCGATCGCCTTGACGCTGTACATCTGCTCGCGGCCGTACATGCGCGGGATCAGGTAGTACAGCGAGCCCATCGAGATCAGGCCC
>JASGFT010000225.1:0-6969 GCA_047605425.1 Burkholderiaceae bacterium
CCACCGTGCCGGTGAAGCAAGATTGTTAAAGAGCAGAGCCAAAGACTATAGCACAGCAACTTTGGCGAACGCAACAACCGGCTGGTTGATCCGTACGGCGACACGCCCGTCCGCCACGAGGACCCACACCGGGACTCGCTCCGCGCGCTCCCGGTCGGCGGCATCCCGCCGGCGCCGACCCTCGTCCGTCTGCGATGTCAACGGTGCTTGAACGCCGGCTTGCGCTTGTCGACGAACGCCGCCATGCCTTCCTTCTGGTCCTCGGTGCCGAAGGTCGCGTGGAACACGCGGCGCTCGAACAGCACGCCCTCGCTGAGCGTGGTCTCATAAGCGCGGTTCACCGACTCCTTGGCCATCATGACGATCGGCAACGAGAACCCGGCGATCGTCGCGGCCGCGTCCATCGCCTCGTCGACGACCTTGTCGGCCGGGACGATGCGCGAGACCAGCCCCGCGCGCTCGGCTTCGGCCGCATCCATCATGCGCGCGGTCAGGCACATGTCCATCGCCTTGGCCTTGGACACCGCGCGCGGCAGCCGCTGCGTGCCTCCGGCGCCGGGAATCGTGCCGAGCTTGATCTCGGGCTGCCCGAACTTGGCCGTGTCGGCGGCGATCACGATGTCGCACATCATCGCCAGCTCGCATCCGCCGCCGAGCGCGTAGCCGGCGACCGCCGCGATCACCGGCTTGCGGATCCGGCGGATCGTCTCCCAGTTGCGCGTGATGTATTCGGTCTTGTACACGTCCATGTACGACCACTGGGCCATCGCGCCGATATCGGCGCCCGCCGCGAAGGCCTTGTCGCTGCCGGTCAGCACGACGGCGCCGATGCCTTCGTCGGCATCGAAGGCCAGCAGCGCGGCACCCAGTTCGTTCATCAACTGATCGTTCAGCGCATTCAGTTGCTTGGGCCGGTTCAGGCGGATCAGGCCGACGCGGCCCCGGGTTTCGACGATGATGGTTTCGTTGCTCATCAATGGCTCCTGGTTATCGTGGTGACCGGCTGGGTGGTGACCGGCTGGCGGGGCATGTCGACACCCCCCCGCATCCCGGCATCATATCGATACCGGGCGTCGCCCGACCCCGTCCCGATCGCCGCGCGATGATCGAATCCGCCTCGCCCCACGTCTCCGCGCCCGCGGCGCGCACGCGCGCCGTGCCCGGCGAACGCGACGATCGCACCGATTCGCCGCCCGCGGCCAACGTCGTCGGCATCCTGCTCGCGGCCGGGCGCGGCGCACGATTCGATCCGGCACGACTCGGCGCGAAGCTGCTGGCGGCATTCGCCGGCGAGCCGGTCGCGCTGCGGGCGGCCCGGCGCTTGCGCGACGCCATTCCGCGGGCACTGGCCGTCATCCGACCCGAATGGCAGCGAGACGCCGCACTCGACGAACTGGCGTCGCGGCTCCGACAGGCCGGGCTCGAACCGACGATCTGCGCGGACGCCGAGGCGGGAATGGGCCGCAGCCTGGCCTGGGGCGTCGAGCAGGCGATCGCCCGCTTCGACCCGGACGGCGTGCTGATCGCGCTGGCCGACATGCCCGCCGTGCGGCCGGACACTTATCGACGGCTGCTCGAGCAGAGGCTGTCCGACGAATCGATCATCGCGCCGCGATACCGCGGATCGCGCGGACATCCGGTGCTGTTCGGGCGCGCGCATTTCGAAGCGCTGCGGACGCTGGCCGGCGACCAGGGGGCCGGGCGTCTCCTCCGACAGCATCCGGTCACGCTGGTCGACGTCGACGACGCCGGCATATTGGCCGACGTCGACACGCTGGCGGATCTCGAAGCGGTGAGTGTCGAAGCCGTGAGTGTCGAAGCGGTGAATGTCGAGGCCGTGAATGTCGAGGCCGTGAATGCCGAAGCCTTGAATGTCGAAGCCGCAGATGCCGAGGCCGCGGATGGCGAAGCCGCTGATACCGAGGCTGCAGGCCCCGAATCGATGAATCCCGACGTCAAGGAGCCCGATCCGTCGGCTCGCCGCGACGGATCGACCACCGGGCGGCCTCGCGCCTGATCGCGCGCCGTCGATCACTTGACCACGCGCACGCGATTGCGCAGGCTGTCGGGCGGAACCACCGCCCGCCCCGAGGCGGCCTCCGCTCTCCGCCGATGCCGGCCTTCCCTTACCCCGGAATCCATCCGTGCCCGCTTCCCCTCCGACCCGGACGACCACGCCAACCCCTTCCCCGACACGACGTTCGCCGAAAGAACGCACCGCATCGCCGTCCGCTCGCGGCACCGCGGACACGCCTCCCCGCAAGAGCTCGAAAAACGCGAAGGACGGGACGGCGGCCGATGCCGCGCCGATCCATTACCAATTGTCGCTGGCCGACCCCGCCGGCCATCTGTTCGAGATCCGGCTGACGGTGCAGGCGCCGGATCCGGCCGGCCAGCGGCTCGCGCTGCCGGCGTGGATTCCCGGCAGCTACCTGATCCGCGAGTTCGCGCGGCACGTCGTGCAGCTCGACGCTAAGGCGGGCCGGCGCGCGCTGGCGGTCGACAAGCTGGACAAGCACACCTGGCAGGTCGCGCCGTGCAAGGGACCGTTGACGATTGTCTATCGCGTCTACGGCTGGGACCTGTCGGTCCGCGGCGCGCACTTCGACCGGCAGCACGCGTTCTTCAACGGCACCAGCGTGTTCCTGCGCGTGCTCGGCCAGGAAGGCGCGCCGTGCCTGATCGATCTGCTGCCGCCGACGGACGCGCACCTGAGCCGCTGGCGCGTCGCGACCACGCTGCCCCGCGCGGGCGCGCGGCCCTGGCAGTTCGGCCGTTACCGCGCGGCCAGCTACGACGAGTTGATCGATCATCCGGTGGAGATGGGCACGTTCTCGCAGGTGTCGTTCGAGGCCTGCGGCGTCATGCACGACATGGTGATCACCGGCCGCCACGATGCCGACCTCGATCGGATCGGCCGCGACCTGAAGCCGGTCTGCGAAGCGCAGATCCGCCTGTTCGAGCCGCGCAGCGCCAAGGCGCCGTTCGAACGCTACCTGTTCATGACGACCGCGATCGGCGACGGTTATGGCGGGCTCGAGCATCGGTCCAGCACGGCGCTGATCTGCCAACGCAACGATCTGCCGTCGGCCAGCGTTCCGGCGATGAGCGACGGTTACCGCGGCTTTCTCGGCCTGTGCAGCCACGAGTACTTCCATAGCTGGCACGTCAAGCGGATCAAGCCGGCGCGCTTCGCCCCGTACGACCTGAACCAGGAGAACTACACGCGCCTGCTGTGGGTGTTCGAAGGCTTCACCTCGTACTACGACGACCTGATGCTGCGCCGGGCCGGGGTCATCGACGACGCCGCGTACCTGCAGCTTCTGTCGGGAACGATGTCGAACGTGCAGCGGACGCCGGGACGCGCGCGCCAGAGCGTCGCCGAGTCGAGCTTCGACGCGTGGTCGAAGTATTACCGGCAGGACGAGAACTCGCCGAACGTCATCGTCAGCTACTACACGAAGGGCGCGCTGGTCGCGCTGTGCATCGACCTGAGCCTGCGCGCGCGCAGCGGCGGCAAGGCATCGCTGGACGACGTGATGCGCGAGCTGTGGCGGCGTTTCGGCCGCGACTTCGACGTCGCCGGGCAAGGGCTGGGCGAGCAGGAGCTGGCGCCGCTGATCGCGCAGGCGACCGGAATCGATCTGGGCGACGAGATCCGGGCCTGGGCCCATGGCACGCAGGAGCTGCCGCTCGCGCCGCTGCTGTCGGCGATCGGCGTGGACCTGAGTTGGAGCGCCGCCGATCCGTCGCCGTGGCTGGGCGCGCGCTGGGCCGCCCGCGGCGCGGAGCTGGCGTTGACGACGGTGTTCGTCGGCGGGCCCGCGCACCAGGCCGGGCTGTCCGCCGGCGACGTGCTGGTGGCGCTCGACGACCTGAGGCTGACCGAAGCGTCGCTGAAGGCGATGCTGGCTCGCCGCAAGCCGGGCACGCGGGTCAGGATCCATGCGTTCCGTCGGGACGAGCTGATCGAGACGACGCTGAAACTGGCCGCCCCGCCGGCGCACGAGGCCAAGCTGGCGCTGGCCGCGCGCGTGTCACGCGACGCGCAGGCGCTGCGCGACGGCTGGCTGGCCGGACACTGAACGACCGCACTGAATAACGGCCCGGCCACGGCGATGGCCGCATCGGGTCGCCTCGGGCCGCGTCGCCCCCCCGCCGCGCGTCGCGAGCGAACGAAGAACGACGCGCGCCGCTCGGCTCAGCGCGCGCCGAACAGCTCGCGCAAGGCCTGGCCGGGATCGGGCGCGCGCATGAACGCTTCGCCGACCAGGAACGCGCCGACGCCGGCGTCGCGCATCGTCGCGACGTCGGCCGGGCCGCGGATGCCGCTCTCGGTGACGACCAGCCGATCGTCGGGGATGCGGGGCAGCAGGCCCAGCGTCGTCGACAGCGAGACCTCGAACGTGCGCAGGTTGCGGTTGTTGATGCCCAGCAGCGGCGTGCGCAAGCGCAGCGCGCGATCGAGCTCGGCGGCATCGTGGACTTCGACGAGGACGTCCATCCCCAGCGACAGCGACAAGGCCTCGAGATCGGCCATGCGGGCGTCGTCGAGCGCGGCGACGATCAGCAGGATGCAATCGGCGCCCCACGCCCGCGCCTGCAGCACCTGGTAGGGATCGATGATGAAGTCCTTGCGCAGCACCGGCAGCCGGCACGCGGCGCGCGCCTGGCGCAGATAGTCGGGACTGCCCTGGAAGAACTCGACGTCGGTCAGCACCGACAGGCAGCTCGCGCCGCCCTGCTCGTAGCTGGCGGCGATCTCGGCCGGCACGAACGGGTCGCGCAGCAGGCCCTTGCTGGGGCTGGCGCGCTTGACCTCGGCGATGACGGCGGCGCCGCCGCCGGCGATGCGGCCGCTCTAGTCGTCGGCGAAGCCGCGCGGCCGCAGCGTCGCGTCGCCGGCGCCGGCCTCGGCCGCTCGCCGCAGCTCGGTTTCGCCGACGACGGCGCGCGCCTGCTCGACCTCGCGGCGCTTGACGGCCAGGATCCTGTCGAGGATGTCGGTCATCGCGGCTCCCCGGCGAGCTGGCGCGTGACGTCGACGAATTCGTCGAGCTTGGCGCGCGCGGCGCCCGACGCGATCGTCTCGGCGGCCAGAACGATGCCCGCGCCGATGTCGGGCACGACGTCGGCCGCGTACAGCGCGGTCCCGGCATTGAGCACGACGATGTCGCGCGCCGTGCCGGGCCGGTTCTCGAGCGCCCCCAGCAGCATCCGCCGCGATTCGTCGACGTCGGCCACGCGCAGCGCGCGGCTTCCCGCCATCGCCAGGCCGAAATCCTCGGGATGGATCTCGTATTCGCGGATCTCGCCGTCGCGCAACTCGCCGACCATCGTGCCGGCGCCCAGCGAAACCTCGTCCATGCCGTCCTTGCCCCAGACGACGACCGCGTGCCGCGCGCCTAGGCGCTGCATGACGCGCACCTGGATGCCGACCAGGTCCGGATGGAAGACCCCCATCAGGATGTTGGGGGCCGACGCGGGGTTGGTCAGCGGCCCCAGGATGTTGAAGATCGTCCGCACGCCGAGCTCCTTGCGCACGGGCGCGACGTTCTTCATCGCCGGGTGGTGATTGGGCGCGAACATGAAGCCGACGCCGGTGCGGCGGATGGACTCGGCGACGGCCTGCGGCGACAGCGTGATGTCGGCGCCGAGCGCTTCGAGGACATCGGCGCTGCCGGACTTGGACGAGACGCTGCGATTGCCGTGCTTGGCCACCGTGCCGCCGGCGGCGGCGACGACGAAGATCGACGCGGTCGAGATGTTGAACGTGTGCGAACCATCACCGCCGGTGCCGACCACGTCGACGAAATGACGGCCGCCGTCGACCTCGACGTGCGTCGCGAACTCGCGCATCACCTGCGCGGCCGCGGTGATCTCGCCGATCGTCTCCTTCTTGACCCGCAACGCGGCCAGCACGGCGGCGGTCATCACCGGCGAGATCTCGCCGCGCATGATCAGCCGCATCAGATGCAGCATCTCGTCGTGGAAGATCTCCCGATGCTCGATGCAGCGGGTCAGCGCTTCCTGGGGCGTGATCGGCATTGTGTGTCGTTCTCCATGATCTGTTCTGCCGGCAGGACGAGTCCAGCGCTTGCTCAGCCGGCGGGGGCGTCGAGGAAGTTCTTCAGCAGCGCGTGACCGTGCTCGCTGGCGATCGACTCGGGGTGGAACTGCACGCCCTCGACCGGCAGGCGGCGATGGCGCAGGCCCATGATCTCGCCGTCGTCGGTCCACGCGGTGACCTGCAGGTCCGCCGGCAGCGAGGCTCGCTCGACGGCGAGCGAATGGTAGCGGGTAACGTCGAAATGCGTCGGCAGGCCCTGGAAGACGCCGGCGCCGGCGTGCTCGATCCGGTCGGTCTTGCCGTGCATCACGCGCCGCGCGCGGACGACCTTGCCGCCGAAGGCCTGGCCGATCGCCTGGTGGCCCAGGCACACGCCGAGGATCGGCACGCGGCCGGCCAGATGCCGCAGCACGTCGAGCGTGACGCCCGCCTGGTCCGGCGTGCACGGCCCCGGCGACAGGCAGATCCGGTCGGGCGCCAGCGCCTCGATGCCGGCGACGTCGATCGCATCGTTGCGCACGGTCTGCACGTTCGCGCCCAGCTCGCCGAAATACTGGACGAGGTTGTACGTGAACGAATCGTAGTTGTCGATCATCAGCAGTTTGATCATCGAAGCTCCTTGATTTCGAAAGAACCCATGCCTTCGTTCACCCGCCGATGCGCGCGCGACGAGCCGGCCGGACGGCGTCCGCGCGCGCAGCCGATCCGGGACCGGATCGACCCGCGACTGGACCGGAATGGGGAAACGCAGAATGGGAGAACGCGGCGGACCAGCACGCGTTCGCGCACCGCAGGCGGTGGCGCGGCGGGTTGGCCTGAAGGGTGATGGGACAACGGGCAAACTCCTGAGAGGCTGAGAGTCTTTCGTCCATGCCCGCCTTGCACGCCCAAACGCCCCG
>JASGFT010000226.1:0-6955 GCA_047605425.1 Burkholderiaceae bacterium
ACAAGTTCCTGATCATCGACGAAGCGCAGAACCTGACGCCCAAGCAGATGAAGACGCTGGTCACGCGCGCCGGCCCGGGCACCAAGGTCATCTGCCTGGGCAACATCGCGCAGATCGATACGCCGTACCTGACCGAGGGATCGTCGGGCCTGACCTACGTCGTCGACCGCTTCAAGGGCTGGGCGCACGCCGGACACGTGACGCTGCAGCGAGGCGAACGCTCCCGCCTGGCCGATTTCGCGGCCGAAGTGCTATGAAACCATCTGCATGAAACCGAAACACCTACTTCCCAGTCTCGCGCTGGCATTGGCCGCGCCCGCCGCGTTGGCGGGCGGCTTCACCGTCCAGGGCGGCAAGCTCGACGACATCACGCGCTACAGCGTCGGCTACACGGCCGACCCGATCTACGAGAACGGCAACTTCCAGATCCTGCCGGTCTATGAGCTGGCGCGCTTTCACCGCGATCGCGACGACGCCGCCGGCGGCAACCGGACGCTGTACCAGGTCAGCGCCGTGCCGATGCTGCGCTACCGGCTGGGCTCGTCGTGGTACGTCGAAGGCGGCATCGGCGTCTCGCTGTTCAATCACACGCGGATCGGCGACAAGCGGATCTCGACCGCGTTCCAGTTCTCCGACCACATCGGCTTCGGCATGCGGATCAATCGCTCGCTTAGCATCGCCTACCGCTTCTCGCATTTCAGCAACGCGTCGATCCGCAAGCCCAACCCGGGCATCAACTCGCAGTCGATCGTGCTGACGATGTCGTATTGAAGGACGTCGCGCCCGCGACCCGCGCTGCCGGGACGGCCGAACCGGTCGATCGGGACGCGGCCGGTCCGTACGCGCCCGGCCAGCACACGCCCGGTCGGCGTCCGGTCAGTACGCGTCCTGGTAGCTGCCCGGCATCGCCAGGTTGTCGAACTTGGTGTGCGCGCCGAGGAACGCGAGCCGCACGGAGCCGATCGGCCCGTTCCGCTGCTTGCCGATGATGACCTCGGCCGTGCCCTTGTCCTGCGAATCGGGGTTGTAGACCTCGTCGCGGTAGATGAACAGGATCACGTCGGCGTCCTGCTCGATCGCGCCGGACTCGCGCAGGTCCGACATCACCGGCCGCTTGTTCGGCCGGGTCTCGAGCGAACGGTTCAACTGCGACAGCGCGATCAGCGGGCAGTTCAATTCCTTGGCCAGGCCCTTCAGGCTGCGCGAGATCTCGGAGATCTCGGTCGCGCGGTTCTCGCCGTTGCCGCTGCCCGACATGAGCTGCAGGTAATCGATGATGATTAGGCCGAGCTTGCCGCCGCACTGGCGCGCGAGCCGCCTCGCTCTCGCGCGCAGTTCGAGCGCGCTGAGCGCCGGCGTCTCGTCGATGAACACCTGCGCGTCCTGCATCTTCTGGATCGCGACGGTCAGCTTCGGCCAGTCGTCGTCGAGCAGGCGCCCGGTGCGGATCCGCTGCTGGTCGAGCCGGCCGACCGAGCACACCATCCGCATCGCCAACTGCGTCGCGCCCATCTCCATCGAGAACACCGCGACCGGCAGCCCGGCCTCGACGGCGACGTGCTCGCCGACGTTCATGCTGAACGAGGTCTTGCCCATCGACGGACGGCCGGCGACGATGATCAGGTCGCCGGCCTGCATGCCCGAGGTCATCCTGTCCAGGTCGACGAAGCCGGTCGGCACGCCGGTCACGTCGCTGGTATTGCCCTGGCTGTACAGCTCGTCGATGCGCTCGACGACCTGCCCGAGCAGCGCGTCGATCTTCTGGAAGCCGGTGCCGCCGCGCGCGCCGTCCTCCGAGATCTGGAAGATCCGGGACTCGGCCTGGTCGAGGATCTGCCTCGTGTCCTTGCCTTGCGGGTTCAGCGCGGTCGTGGCGATCTCGTCGGCGGTCGAGATCAGCTTGCGCAGGATCGAGCGGTCGCGGACGATCTCCGCGTAGCGGTGGATGTTGGCCGCCGACGGCGTCTCTTGCGCGAGCGAGTTCAGGTAGGCCAGGCCGCCGGCCTCTTCGGCCTTGCCGGCGTTGCGCAGCGCCTCGTAGACCGTCACGACGTCAGCCGGCTGCGTGCGCTCGACCAGCCGCGTGATCTGCTGCCAGATCAGCCGGTGGTCGAGGCGGTAGAAGTCGTCTTCGGCGATGAGGCCGGCGACGCGATCGAAGGCTTCGTTGTCGAGCAACAGGCCGCCGAGCACCGACTGCTCGGCTTCGATCGATTGCGGCGGGACGCGCAGCCCCGCCAGATCGGGATCGCCGCCGCGCGGCGGCGGCGCGCGATCGGCCGGATCGGCGTCGTCGAACGCCGGGTGCTGATCGTCGGGCGGCGCATCCATCGCGAACGAAGCGGTGGGCGTTGGGGCCTGGCGCGTCGTTCGCCGACGCGACGTCAGGCGTTCTCGCCGACGACGGTGACGGTGATCGGCGCGACGACGTCGGTGTGCAGCGCGACCTCGACCTCGTGGTCGCCGATCATCTTCAGCGGGCCGTTGGGCAGCCGGACCATCGATTTTTCGACCTCGAAGCCCTGCTTGCCCAGCGCCGCGGCGATGTCGAAGTTGGTGACCGAGCCGAACAGCCGGCCATCGACCCCCGCCTTCTCGGCGACGCGCACGTTCAGGCCCTGGAGCTTCTCGCTGACCGCCTGCGCGGCCGCCAGCCGGTCGGCCTGCACCTTTTCGAGCTCGGCGCGGCGTGCCTCGAACTCCTTGATCGCGGCCTCGGTCGCGCGGCGCGCCTTGCCGCCCGGGATCAGGAAGTTGCGGGCGTAGCCGTCCTTGACGCGGACGACGTCGCCGAGCTGGCCCAGGTTGACCACTTTTTCGAGCAGGATGATTTGCATGATTCGATCTCCGCCGCTCAGTGGTTGTCGGTGAACGGCAGCAGGGCCAGGAACCGCGCACGCTTGATCGCGTCGGTGAGCTGGCGCTGGTAGCGGGCCTTGGTGCCGGTCAGGCGGGCCGGGATGATCTTGCCGTTCTCGGTGATGAAGTCCTTCAGCACCTCGATGTCCTTGTAGTCGATCCACTCGACCTTGTCGACGGTGAACCGGCAGAAGCGCTTGCGCTTGAACAGCGCGCTCTGCGCATTGCGTTTGGGTTTCTTGTCCTTGGAACCACGGCGGAAATACGCCATATCACACCTCGTTGAATACGTTTCGATCGGATCAGACCGCCGGGTCCGTGCCGTCCTGCTCGCGCGGATCGGTGTCGATCAGCGAGAAGTCGGTCACGTGGAGCACCAGCGATCGCGAAGCCAGTCTTCGGGAAGCCAGGTAGCCGCGAACGTCGAGCAGCGCGCCCAGCGGCAACGTGTCGGCCCGGGCCGCGACGGCACCGGGAAACACCGCCGCCAGCCGGAAGTCGACCGCCCGCGGGCCTGCCGGCCGTGCACCGGGCGCGCCGAACGCCGCCTGTTGCGACTGCTGCGATTGGTGATGCAGCATCGCGTCGAGCATCGGCAGCCCCGCCGGCGTGTACCGGACGAGCCCCCGCTGTTCGAGCACGGCGACCAGGCGCAGCGCGTTCAGCGCCTCGGCCAAGCGGGCGACCCGCTCAGGCGGCCTGGGCCGGCGCCTCGCTCGGAACCTTGCGGGCTTCTTCCTTCTGGATCTGCTTCCACATCGGCGACGGGCCGGTCTCGGCCTTCTTCATCGACACGGTCAGGTGACGCATGACGGCATCGTTGAAGCGGAACGCATGCTCGAGCTCGTCGAGCGTGGGCTTGCTGCACTCGATGTTCAGCAGCACGTAGTGCGCCTTGCCGACCTTCTGGATCGGGAACGCGAGCTGGCGACGGCCCCAGTCCTCGACGCGATGGATCTTGCCCTGCTGGGCTTCGATCAGGCTCTTGTACCGCTCGATCATCGCGGGCACCTGCTCGCTCTGATCCGGGTGGACGATGAAAACGATCTCGTAATGACGCAGTTGACTCATTCAAGCTCCTTGTGGGCAGAGGCTGCCGGACCGCGGCGGCGACCGTATACGAGGACGGCCGGCCCGACCGCGAGCCCCGCGGATCGCGGGGTGCGCAGGCGGCGTCTGGCTCGCGCCGGGCGAGTCGACGGCGCCTGGATGGTCCGTACAGCAAGGAACCCGAGACTATAGCAGTCTCGCGGACGATTGCCTAGGGCCTGTGCGGCCCCCGGCGTGGCCGGTGTCCGCCGGCCGAGGCGGCGCCCGAACCGAACGAATGCCGCGCCGCTCGGGTATCGAGGTCCCTGGTCCCCGGGCGGTACGGGGACGTGGCGAGCCACTACAATCTGCCGGTCGAGCGATCGAGCGGCCGGTCCCGCCGCGGCCGGCCGGCTCGCGTCGCGGCGCCGATCCGCCCCCCGTCACACGCCCAACGGCACAAGGAGAACTTCCCGACATGCTAGCCCGCACGCTGTGGGTCCTGACGCTGATCCGCCTGGTCGTCGTCGTGCTGATCGCCTACGGGCTGCACGCCGGCGCCGGATGGCCGCTCGCGCCGTCGATCATCGTCGCCGTGCTCGTGCCGCTGCTCGGGCACCTGGCGATACTGGGCAGCCAGTTCCTGCTGGCGCGCTGGTCCGCCAGCCCGGTGCCGCCCCGCTTCGCGATCGGCCCGGCGGGCTGGCTGCGCGTGTTCGCCGAGGAAGCGCGGGTCTCGCTGGTGTCGTTCACGGTCCGGCAGCCGCTGCTGGGCTCACGGCCGGTCGCCAGCGCCGCGGCGCCGGGGGCCGCCGACCGGCTGCCGGTGCTGTTCGTCCACGGGTTCTTCTGCAACCGGGCGGTGTGGCGACCGATGGCCCGCGTGCTCGCGCGGCGCGGCCACGTGACGGCCAGCGTCAACCTCGAACCGGTCTTCGGCTCGATCGATGCGTACGTCGACGTCATCGAGCGCGGGATCCGCGACCTGCAGCGGCGCACCGGCGACGAGCAGGTCGCGCTGGTCTGCCACAGCATGGGCGGACTCGCGGCGCGCGCCTACCTGCGCGCGCGCGGGATCGACGACGTCGCCCGCGTCGTGACGATCGGTTCGCCGCATCGCGGAAGCGTGCACTCGCGCTTCGGCCTGGCCACCAACGTCAGGCAGATGCGGCGCGACAGCGACTGGCTGGCCGGCCTGGCCCGCACCGAATGGCCGAGCGTGCGGCGCCTGTTCACGATCGTGCTCAGCCATCACGACAACATCGTCGCGCCGCAGGCGATCCAGACGCTGCCGGACGCGACGACGATCGAGCTGGGCGCGGTCGGCCACATGGCGATGCTCGAGCGCGCGCCGGTGCACGAACTCGTCGCGCGGTTGCTGGTGCGCTAGTGTCGTGAATCAGAATGGGGGCGCCTCGGGGAGAAGGGTCGCCCCCGGGGTTAGGGGGATCTTCGGTGGTTGGCGGGCGCTTCGGTTAGACTCGGCCGCTGCCTTCCTCCCTGAATCCTCCGCCGATGAAATCTCCGTTCCGCGCGCCGGCGCGGCGCCGCTGGCTCCGGTCGCTGGCCGCGCTGGCGGCCGTCGATGCCCTTCCGCTTGCCGCCTCGGCCCAGTCGCCGGCGCGATCATCCGCCGCTGCATCCGCCGCCCCCGCTGCTTCCGTCGACCGCGACGCCGCCGGCCGCCCCTCGTCGGCCGATGCTGCGGCCGAACCGATCCGCATCGCCGTCATCGAGGGCTTCTCGGGCGCGTTCGCCAATGCCGGCGCGGCCGTCTGGCGCAACCTGCGGTTCGCCGCCGAACGGATCAACGCCCGCGGCGGCGTGCGCGTCGGCGCTCGCCGGCACCCGCTGCACCTGATCGCCTTCGACAGCAAGGGCCAGACCGAGGAAGCGCTGGTCCAGTTGCAGAAAGCGGCCGACCAGTCGATACCGTTCGTCATGCAGGGCAACAGCTCGGCGATCGCCGCCGCGCTGATCGACGCGATCGACCGGCACAACTCGCGCGCGCCGGATCGGGCGATGCTGTTCTTCAACTACGCGGCCGTCGACCCGGCGCTGACCAACGAGCGTTGCAGCTTCTGGCATTTCCGCTTCGACGCCGACGCGCGGATGCGGATGAGCGCGCTGATCGACGCGCTCGCGCAGAATCCGCGGATCCGTCGCGTCTACCTGCTGAACCAGGACTACAGCTTCGGCCGCCAGGTCGCGTCGCTGGCGACGGCGATGCTCGCGGACAAGCGCCCGGACGTGACGATCGTCGCCGACGAGTTGCTGGCGATGGGGCGGGTCAAGGACTTCGCGCCCTATGCGGCGAAGATCCGCGCGAGCGGCGCCGACGCCGTCATCACCGGCAACTGGGGCAACGACCTGACGCTGCTGGTGCGCGCGGCGCGCGACGGCGGCGCCGACGTCGTGTTCTACACGTTCTACGCGAACAGCCTGGGCGCGCCGCAGGCGCTGGCCGACAGCGGCCCGGGCCGCGTGTTCGCCGTGTCCGAATGGCATCCGAACGCGGGCATCGCCGAAGGCGAGCGCATTCTCGATGCGTTTCGCGCGACGGTCAGCGATCCGCGCGACGACTACTTCAACATGCGCCACGTCGTGATGTTCGAGATGGTCGCGGCGGCGATCGAGCGCGCCGGCGGGACGCGGGCGGTCGCGGTGGCGCGAGCGCTGGAGGGCGCGCGCTACGGCGGGCCGCCGTACGCGGTGACGATGCGCGCGGACGATCACCAGATCCTGACGCCGCAATACGTGTCGGTGATGGCGCGTCGCGGCGAGGACGGTATCCGCTACGACGTCGAGGGCAGCGGCGTGGGCTTCAGGACCGTGCGTTTCGTTTCGGCCGACGAGGCGGCGGCGCCTCATGCTTGTCGGATGAAGCGGCCGGGTTAGTGACGGCGGCCATTCTCGCGGATGGTGGCGCTATAAGCGAAGCTACGTATCGCTCGGGCGAAGGGCCGACCTCTGCGTGGATTCGACCTTTGCGTGGGTCTGTCACGAGGGCGTCGGCCTCGTGGGTGGGGGGCGGCTGGCCAGAGGGAGCGGTCGTCGCTTCGCGACG
>JASGFT010000227.1:0-6816 GCA_047605425.1 Burkholderiaceae bacterium
GCATTGCTCGATGAAGCGATAGCCGAAGCCGCGCAGGTAGTGTCCCTTGCGCACGGCGATCAGCGTCGTGTTGGTCGGGAACGCCTCGCCGGTCGGCAGCAGCGCCAGGTTGTCCTCGCGCCCGGGCGTGTAGGCGATCTCGGCGATGATGCCGACACCCAGCCCCAGCTCCACGTAGGTCTTGATCACGTCGGCGTCGATCGCCGACATCACGATGTCGGGCACCAGCCCCTGGGCGCCGAAGGCCGCGTCGATCTTGGCGCGGCCCGTGTATTCCTGGTGATAGGTGATGATCGGGTGCTCGACCAGGTCCGCCAGCGAGACCGCGTCGCGCTGCGTCAGCGGATGGCCGTGCGGCACGACGGCCGCGTGGCGCCATTCGTAGAACGGAAAGGTGACGAGGTTCGGCTCGCTGGCCAGCGCCTCGGTGGCGATGCCGATATCGGCCTCGCCCGAGTTCAGCATCGCGACGATCTCCTTCGGGCTGGCCTGGTGCAGCGCCAGGTGGACCTTAGGAAACGCCTCGGTGAACGCCCGAACGGTGTCCGGAATCGCGTAGCGCGCCTGCGTGTGCGTGGTCGCGATGACGAGCCGGCCTTCGTCGCGGCGCGAGAACTGGTCGGCGAGCTGCCGGATGTTGTGCGCATCGAGCAGCATCCGCTCGACGATGACGAGCAGCTCCTTACCGGGCTCGGTCATGCCGAGCAGGCGCTTGCCCCGGCGAACGAACAGCTCGACGCCGAGTTCGTCCTCCAGGTCCTTGATGTGCTTGCTGACGCCCGACTGGGCCAGGTACAGCGCGTTGGCGACTTCGGTCAGGTTGAAGTTGCGCCGGGCGGTTTCGCGGATGATCCGCAACTGCTGGAAATTCATCGTCGTGCGTGGAGGTGGAGCGGGGGAGGGCGGCCGGCCGGCACGATGATGCCATGCGCGCGCCGCCCGCGATCGGTCCGGGGGCGGCTCGGGGATGCCTCGGGAGTGCCCCGGGGGTGGCTCAGCGGTTGGCCTGGATGATCTGGTCGAAGACGCCGCCGTCGGCGAAATGCGTCTTCTGCGCGCGGGCCCAGCCGCCGAACACCTCGTCGATCGTGAAAAGCTGCACCGGCGCGAACTGCTTGGCGAAGGATTCGGCGACCTTCGCGTCGCGCGGGCGATAGTGGTGGCGGGCGGCGATCTGCTGGCCTTCGGGCGTGTACAGGAAGTTCAGGTAGGCCTCGGCCAGCTTGCGGCTGCCGCGCTTGTCGACGACCTTGTCGACGACGGCCACCGGCGGCTCGGCCAGGATCGATACCGACGGCGTCACGATGTCGAACTTGTCCGGGCCCAGTTCCTTGACCGCCAGGTACGCCTCGTTCTCCCAGGCGATCAGCACGTCGCCGATGCCGCGCTCGACGAAGCTGTTGGTCGCGCCGCGCGCGCCCGAATCCAGCACCTTGACCTGCGCGTACAGCTTCTTGACGAACTCGCGCGCCTGGGCCTCGTTGCCGCCGGGCTGGCGCAGCGCGTAGCCCCAGGCGGCCAGGTAGTTCCAGCGCGCGCCGCCCGAGGTCTTCGGATTGGGGGTGATGACCTCGACGCCGGGGCGGACCAGATCGTTCCAGTCCTTGATCTGCTTCGGGTTGCCCTTGCGCACCAGCAGCACGATCGTCGACGTGTACGGCGCCGCGTTGGCCGGCAGCCGCTGCGCCCAGTCGGGCGCGATCAGCTTGTGCTCGGCGATCGCGTCGATGTCATAGGCGAGCGCCAGCGTCACGACGTCGGCATCGAGGCCGTCGATGACGCTGCGCGCCTGCTTGCCCGAGCCGCCGTGCGACTGCTTGATCGTCACGGTCTGGCCGGTGCTCGCCTGGTATTGCTTGACGAACGCCGCGTTGACGTCCTGGTACAGCTCGCGGGTCGGGTCGTACGAGACGTTGACCAGCGTGGTCGGGCCGCCCTGGGCGATCGCCGACGGCGGCTTCGTGTGGAACGCGAGCAGACCGAGGGCCAGGGCGACCGTCGTGGTACCCGCCAGCAGGCGCAGATTCATGATCGAGGCGGTGCGAAGTAGTGAAGGCCGCCATCTTCGTCGCGCGCCGCCGCGGCGTGAACCAAGAAAATCTGCTTTCGATATCAGCCCGGCCGGCGCTTTCCAGTGACGCGAAGTTCAGCCGGCCGCGCCGGACAGGTAGTCCATCGCCGCGTCGACGCCGCCGCGCTGGTGCGGCACGCCGGCCACGCGCAGCGACATCTCCACGCCGGCCAGCGTGCCGAGCAGGCTCAGCTCGTTCAGGTCGCCCAGGTGCCCGATCCGGAAGATCCGGCCCGACAGTTTCGACAGGCCCTGGCCGAGCGACAGGTTGAAGCGCTCGAGCGCCACCTTGCGGAACGCGTCGGCATCGTGCCCGTCGGGCATGATCAGCGCGGTCAGAGCCGAGCTGTACTCGGCCGGGTTCTGGCACAGGATCTCCAGACCCCAGGCGCGCGCCGCGCGGCGGGTCGCCTCGGCGAAGCGGTCGTGGCGGGCGAACACGGCGGGCAGGCCCTCTTCGAGCAGCATCGCGATCGCCTCGTGCAGGCCGTACAGCAGGTTGGTCGCCGGCGTGTACGGAAAGAAGCCGGTCTTGTTGCTGTTGAGCATCTCGGCCCAGTCCCAGTACGCGCGCGGCAGCCGGGCGGTTTCGTTGGCGGCCAGCGCCTTGCGGCTGATCGCGTTGAACGACAGGCCGGGCGGCAGCATCAGCCCCTTCTGCGATCCGCCGACGGTCACGTCGACGCCCCAATCGTCGTGCCGGTAGTCGATCGAGCCCAGCGACGAGATCGTGTCGACCAGCAGCAGCGCCGGATGCCGGGCGGCGTCGATCGCCTGGCGGACCTCGCCGACCTGGCTGGTCACGCCGGTCGAGGTCTCGTTGTGGACGATGCAGACGGCCTTGATCCGGTGATCGGCGTCGTCGTGCAGCCGCGCCTCGATCTGTTGCGGATCGGCGCCGTGGCGCCAGTCGCCGGGGATGAACACCGGCTGCAGGCCGAGCTTCTCGGCGATCCGCTTCCACAATGTCGCGAAGTGGCCTGTCTCGCACATCAGCACGGTGTCGCCCGGCGACAGCGTATTGACGAGCGCCGCTTCCCACGCGCCGGTTCCCGATCCCGGATAGATGACCACGTCGCCCCGCGTCTGGAATATCTTGCGGATGCCGGCCAGCACCGACTGGCCCAGGCGCTGGAACTCGGGGCCGCGGTGGTCGATCGTCGGATGGTCGATCGCCCGCAGGATGCGGTCGGGCACGTTGGTCGGGCCCGGGATCTGCAGGAAGTGCCGGCCGCTCGGATGGCTGTTGAGGGCGAGGCCTTGGCTCGGTTTCATCGTCGTCTCCGTCCAGTTCGGTGATTTTGTATGCAAAAAAATGAAGATATGCAACGGATTTTATTGATAGATTCGGAGGTCTGGGGGATTTGCATGCAAAAAAATACTGAAACGCCCGGCGAGCGCCTGCTGCACGAGACGGTCGCCGACCGGCTGCGCGAATTGATCGTCGAGGGCATCCTGCCGCCGGGCAGCCGCCTGAACGAGCGCGTGCTGGCCGCGCAGTTGAACGTGTCGCGCACGCCGCTGCGCGAAGCGTTCAAGCAACTCGCCGGCGAGCGGCTGGTCGAGCTGCTGCCCAATCGCGGCGCGCACGTCGCGTCGCTGTCGCGCGCCGACGTCGAGCACCTGTTCGAACTGATGTCGGCGCTCGAAGGCCTGTCGGGCTGGCTGGCCGCCACGCGACGCACCGAGGCCGAGCTGACCGAGATCCGCGCGCTGCACTTCGAGATGCTGGCCGCGCACGCGCGCCGCGACCTGCCGAACTACTATCGCTGCAACCATGCGATCCACCGCCTGATCAACCAGGCGGCCCGCAACCCCGAACTGACCGAGATGTACGCCAGCGTCAACGGCAGGCTGCAGAGCCTGCGCTTGCGCTCGAACTTCGACGCGCGCCGCTGGGACCGCGCGGTCGACGAGCACCAGCGGATGATCGGCGCGCTGGTCGCGCGCGACGCGCCTGGGCTGCGCACGCTGCTCGAGCAGCACCTGCTGGGCAAGCGCGACGCGGTGCTCGCGCAATTCGACGCCGCCGGGGCCGACGGCCTGCCGGCGCTCACCCTGTCTCCGCCTGTGGCTGAACCCCGATGAACGCTCCCGAATCCCCGCGCGCCGCGGCCGCCGCCGACCCGGGCGCGCCCCCCGTCTCCGCCGCGGTCGCGCCGACCGCGACGCCCGCCGTCCCTGTCCGCCAGCTCGGCGGCAAGTCGCTCGAACGCAGCCGCCTCGCGCAGCGGCTGAGGCGCCTGGTCAAGGGCGAGGTGATGTTCGACGCCGCGTCGCGCGGCCGCTATGCGACCGATGCGTCGATCTACCAGGTCGAGCCGATCGGCGTGCTGGTGCCGGCCGACGAGACCGACGTCGTCGCCGCGATCGACCTGGCGCGCGAGCTGAAGGTGCCGATCCTGCCGCGCGGCGGCGGCACCAGCCAGTGCGGCCAGACGGTCGGCGAGGCGCTGGTCATCGACAACAGCAAGCACCTGCGCCAGGTCATCGATTTCGACGCCGAGGCGATGACCGTCCAGGTGCGGCCCGGCATCGTGCTCGATCACCTGAACGCCTGGCTCAAGCCGCACGGCCTGTGGTTTCCGGTCGACGTGTCGACGGCCGCGCAGGCGACGATCGGCGGCATGGCGGGCAACAACTCGTGCGGCTCGCGCTCGATCGCCTACGGCAACATGGTGCACAACGTGCTGGGCATCGACGCGATCCTGTCCGACGGCACGCAGGAGTTCTTCGGGCCGTTCGGCGCGCGCGCGTCGCGGCCGATGGGCTCGGCGCGCACCGGTTCGCTGGTGTCGCGGCTGTTCGAGCTGGGCCACCACGAGCGCGCCGAGATCGAACGCGTGTGGCCGAAGGTGATGCGGCGCGTCGGCGGCTACAACCTCGACGTGTTCCACCCGCAGTCCGAGCGTCCGTACACGGCCGACGGCTCGGTCAACCTCGCGCACCTGCTGGTCGGCTCCGAGGGCACGCTCGCTTATTTCCGCCGGCTGCACCTGAAGCTGTCGCGGCTGCCGGCGCACAAGGTGCTCGGCGTCGTCAACTTCGCGTCGTTCCACCGCGCGATGGACAGCGCGCAGCACATCGTGCGGCTGCTGCCCTGCGCGGTCGAGCTGGTCGACCGCACGATGATCGACCTGGCGCGCGACAACCCGGTGTTCCGCGCGACGATCGAGACCGCGCTGGTCGATCCGCGCGCGGCCACGCCCGAGGCGATCCTGCTGGTCGAGTTCGCCGGCGACGACCGCGAGCTGCTGCGGCGGCGGTTGCGCGATCTGACGGTGCTGATGGGCGACCTGGGGCTGCCCGACACCGTCGTCGAGATGCCGGAGCCGAAGGCGCAGAAGCTGCTGTGGGACGTGCGCAAGGCCGGGCTCAACATCATGATGTCGGCGCGCGGCGACGGCAAGCCGGTCTCGTTCATCGAGGACTGCGCGGTGCCGCTCGAGCACCTGGCCGAATACACCGCGCAGCTCACCGAGGTGTTCGCGCGGCACGGCACGCGCGGCACCTGGTACGCGCACGCGTCGGTCGGCACCTTGCACGTGCGGCCGATTCTCGACATGCGGGTCGGCGGACCGAACGGCGGCGCCGCCAGGATGCGCGCGATCGCCGAGGAGGCCGGCGAGCTGGTCCGCAAGTACCGCGGCGCGTTCTCGGGCGAGCACGGCGACGGTCTGGTGCGCAGCGAATGGGTCGAATGGCAGTACGGTCCGCGGATCACCAAGGCCTTCGAGACCGTCAAACAGTTGTTCGACCCGGCCGGATTGATGAACCCGGGCAAGATCGTCCACGCGAGCCGGATGGACCAGGCCGAGCTGTTCCGCTTCAAGCCCGGCTACCGCGTGCTGCCGCTGCGCACCGAGCTCGACTGGTCGGCGTGGAACGTGCAGAACGACGCGACCTCCGGCGCGACGACGCTGCCCGGCACCGGCGGCGACCCGACCGGCGGCTGGGCCAAGGCCGTCGAGATGTGCAACAACAACGGCCACTGCCGCAAGTTCGACGCCGACACGATGTGCCCGAGCTATCGCGTCACGCGCGACGAGCAGCACCTGACGCGCGGCCGCGCCAACACGCTGCGGCTCGCGCTGTCGGGCCAGTTGGGCGAGGGCGCGCTGACCTCGCGGGCGATGGCCGACACGATGGACTTGTGCGTCGGCTGCAAGGGCTGCAGGCGCGACTGCCCGACCGGCATCGACATGGCGCGGATGAAGGTCGAGTTCCAGCATCATTACCGCGCGCGCCACGGCGCGACGCTGCTGCAGCGGATGGTCGGCGAGCTGCCGCGCTACGCGGGCATGGCCGCGCGCGTCGCGCCGCTGCTGAACCTGCGCAACCGGTCGAGGATCGTCGCGCGGATCATGCAGCGGGTCACCGGCATCGACGCCCGCCGCAGCCTGCCGGTCTGGCATCGGCGTTCGTTCCTGCGCGACAAGCGCCTGACGCGCGGGCTGCTGCGCGGCGGCATCGACGCCGCCGCGCCGGTCGAGGCGGCCGCGGTCGGTGAGCCCGCCGCCGCACCGGTCGGTGACGCCGTGCTGTGGGTCGACACGTTCAACAACCACTTCGAGCCCGAGGTGCTGCGCGCCGCGCTCGAGGTGCTGCGCGCGGCCGGCTACCGCGTCCATCACGCGCAGGCGGCCGCCGACGCTCGCCGGCCGCTGTGCTGCGGCCGTACGTACCTGGCCAGCGGCCGCATCGACCGCGCGCGCGCCGAAGCCGCGCGCACGCTCGACGCATTG
>JASGFT010000228.1:0-6809 GCA_047605425.1 Burkholderiaceae bacterium
GCACGCGAACAACAACCTCGACCTGCAGGAGTTCATGATCCTGCCGGTCGGCGCGCCGACGTTCCGCGAGGCGCTGCGCCAAGGCGCCGAGGTGTTCCACAGCCTGAAGAAGCTGCTGAACGATCGCGGCATGTCGACGGCGGTCGGCGACGAGGGCGGGTTCGCGCCGAGCGTGGCCGACCACGAAGCGGCGATCCAGTTGATCATCGAGGCGATCCAGGCCGCCGGCTACGAGGCGGGCCGCGACATCCTGCTCGGGCTCGACTGCGCGAGCTCCGAGTTCTACAAGGACGGCAAGTACCACCTCGAGGGCGAGGGCAAGATCCTGACGCCGCCCGAGTTCACCAGCCTGCTGGCCGGCTGGTGCGACAAGTACCCGATCATCACGATCGAGGACGGCATGGCCGAGAACGACTGGGACGGCTGGAAGCACCTGACCGACGTGCTCGGCGATCGCGTGCAACTCGTCGGCGACGACCTGTTCGTCACCAATACGCGGATCCTGCAGCAGGGCATCGACGAGGGCGTCGCCAACTCGATCCTGATCAAGATCAACCAGATCGGCACGCTGACCGAGACCTTCGCGGCGATCGAGCTGGCCAAGCGCAACAACTACACGTCGGTCGTCTCGCATCGCTCCGGCGAGACCGAGGACACGACGATCGCCGACATCGCGGTGGCGACCAATGCGCTGCAGATCAAGACCGGCTCGATGAGCCGCTCGGACCGCATCGCCAAGTACAACCAGTTGCTGCGGATCGAGGAGGATCTGGGCGACGTGGCGTCCTACCCCGGTCGCGCGGCGTTTTTCAATCTCGGATGATGTTTTTCGCGTCGACCGGCGTTTTTCGCCGCTGGTCGACGTTACAATCCGGGTCATGCGCGTTCTGCCGACCGTCCTCGCCGTACTCGTCATCGCCATCCAGTACCCGCTTTGGCTGGGTAAGGGCGGATGGGTGCGCGTGTGGGAGCTCGATCGGCAGCTCGAACGCCAGCAGCAGGACAATGCCGCGCAGGACCTGCGCAACACGGCGCTGGGAAGCGAAGTGGCGGACCTCAGGCGCGGACTGGTCGCGATCGAGGAACGCGCGCGCTACGAGTTGGGCATGGTCCGTCCCGATGAGCTCTACGTGCAGATCAATCCGTCGGGCGACGCCAGCGTCTCGCCGTCCCGCCGCGATGCCAGCGGCCCGCCCGAGGCCGGCCGCGACGACATCCGCACGGCCGACGCCAGCGGCTACACGCGTCCCGAATCGCTGTGGCGACGCCACGGCGCCGGACGCCGCGGCGAGCACTAAGGCCTGTTCGCACCGGGATCGATCGCCGGCTCGGCGCTCAGTTGATCGCGTCGCCGCCGGGCGGGCGCAGGTCCGGATGGTCGGTCGCGAACAATTCGGCGCAATCGACGGCATCGAACTCGTAGGTCTGGTTGCAGAAATCGCAGTTGACGGTCACGCGCGACTGCTCGGCCAGCACCTCGTCGATCTCGGCGTGCCCCAGCATCTTCAGCATCGCGCCGACCTTCATGCGGTTGCACGAACACTCGAAGCGGCACGGTCGTTCCTCGCGGCCTTCGAGGGTCTCCTGCCAGAACAGGCGCTTGAGGACCTCGTCGGCGGGCAGCGTCAGCAATTCCTCGGCGCTGATCGTGTCGGCCAGGTGGTTCATCCGGTTCCAGCCGTCTTCGTCGATCGCGGCGCCCGGTTCGCCGGCCTTGCCGCCGTGCTCGGGCAGGCGCTGCAGCAGCAGGCCGGTCGCGCGATGCTCGTCGGCGGCCAGCCACAGGCGGGTCGGCAACTGCTCGGAACGGGCCATGTAGTGTTCGAGCGCCTTGGCGATCGTGCCGCCGTCGAACGGCACGATGCCCTGGTAGGCCTGGCCGCCCGCGGCGCCCGGGTCCAGCGTGACGACGAAGCGGCCGCCGCCGCCGACGTTGACGAGTTGCTCGAGCGTCGCGTCCTCGGCGATCGGCGTGTCCGCGCGCAGCTTGACCGTCGCGCGGAAACGCCCGCCGGCATCGCATTCGACGACGTACAGCGACACCGGTCCCTTGCCGTGGATCTGCAGGATCAGCTTGCCCTCGAACTTGAGCGTCGCCGCCAGCAGCAGGCCCGCCGCGGCCAGCTCGCCGAGCTGGCTGCGCACCGACGACGGCAGCGCGTGCCGGATGACGACCTCGGACCAGGACAGGTCCAGAGAAACCAGTTCACCGCGCACCGGGGCGTCGCGTAGCACGAATCGTTGCAGTCGGTCGCTCAAGAAGACTCCTCGGTACCCGGCGACGTCGGCGGTCAGACCGGAAACAACTGGGTGCGGAAAAGCTGCGCGCGCTCGGCGTAGCTTTGCGCGCTGAGGGCGAGCCGCTGCGCGTCCTCGTCCGTCAGTTGCCGGACGACCTTGCCGGGGGCGCCCATCACCAGGCTGTTGTCGGGAATCTCCTTACCCTCGGTGATGATCGCGCCGGCGCCGATCAGGCAGTTGCGGCCGATCTTCGCGCCGTTCAAGACCACCGCCTGGATGCCGATCAGGCTGTTGTCGCCGATCGTGCAGCCGTGCAGCATCGCCTGGTGGCCGACGGTCACCGATCGGCCGATCGTCAGCGGCTGGCCGGGATCCGCGTGCAGCACGCTGCTTTCCTGGATGTTCGTGTAGTCGCCGATGCGGATCCACGCGTTGTCGCCGCGCAAGGTCGCGTTGAACCAGATGCTCGAATGCGCGCCCAGCTCGACCCAGCCGATGACCTGCGCCGAATCCGTCACGTAGGCGGTGTGGTCGATCACCGGCATTTTGTCGCCCAGCCTGAAGATCGCCATGTCACTTCACCTTCGAGAACGCGGTCGGGGTCAGCATCAGGTTGGTGATCGACGAGACGATCTGCCCGTTGCGCTCGGTCTCGGTCCGCTTGGCGATCCATTCCGGATCGCTGGCGAACGCGTTCCATCGCTGCTCGCGCTCGGCCAGGCTGTCCCACTCGAGCAGGTGGTACAGGTCCTGGTTGCTGTCGCCGACCAGCACCGTCCAGAAACCCGCCTGGCGGATGCCGTGCTTGTCCCACAACGCGAGCGTCGTCGTCGCGAAGCGCTTCAGCAGATCGGGCAATCGGCCGGGCACGCAGTGATAGAGGCGCAGTTCGTGCAGCATGAGGGATCTCCTGTTCAGGCCAGCCGCCCATTCTACGTGGATGGCGAGGAGCCGCTGCGGTCGATCTTGACGCCCAGGATCACCGAGGTCTCGGTCCGGCGCACGCCCTCGAGCGAACCGATGCGGTCCAGCGCGCGGTCGAGCCGCTCGGTGCTCTCGCATTCGATCCAGGCCAGATAGTCGAACGGCCCGCTGACGGCCCACATCCGCCGGACCTCGATCATCCGTTCCATCGCCCGCACGACCGCGGGGCCGGCGCGGGGCGCGACCGACAGGCTCAGGTGCGCGCGGATCGCGGCGGCCGGCAACGACTGCCCCAGGCGCAGGCCGTAGCCGGCGATCACGCCCTGGCGCTCGAGCCGCGCGAGCCGGGCGAGGATCGTCGTTCGCGCCGCGCCGGTCTGCCTGGCCAGCGTCGCCGCGGGCGTGCGCGCGTTGGCCTGCAGCAGCGCCAGCAGGTGCTGGTCCAGTTCGTCCAGGGCGGGCATCGTCATGATGACCAACTGTCTGGTCGAAACGTCGAAAATGCAAGCGCTTTCGACGAAATCGCCGCTGGCCGGCGACATCGAACCGACGCAGACTGAGAATCTGTGAGCGAACCAGCCCCGCCCGCTCGTCGCGCCAGGACGATCCCGCTCATCGTTGCGAATGCTCGCCATATCACGCGATATGGCTGCGCTTCGCGCCTCGATCGGAACCGCCCTGACGCGCCGCTCGGTCGCGTCCGATTCGCTCACAGATTCTGAGTTGTCCGCCGGACCGTCTCGACCAAGAGGCTGTCTCGACCAAAAGGGAGTCTCCGACCATGTTCGACCGCATCCTCGTCCTGGGCGCCGGCCATATCGGCCAGGCGATCGTCGGCCTGCTGCACGAGGCGGGTGACGCCGTCACCGTCGCCGACGCCGATTTCTCCCGTGCGCTGGCGATCGCCACATCGGTCGGCGCCCGGTCGCCTGCCGTGGGCGGCGGCCGGCCCGTCGTGCCGCTCGTCGTCGATGCCGACGATCCGGCGGCGGTGGCCGCCGCGCTGCGCGACGTCGATGCGGTGATCAACGCGCTGCCGTACCGCTACGCCGCATCGGTCGCGCGCATCGCGGCCGCCCGGCACGTCCACTATTTCGACCTGACCGATGACGTCGCGTCGACCGCCGCGATCCGCGCGCTGGACGACGGCGCGCAAGCGGTGCTGATGCCGCAATGCGGGCTGGCGCCGGGGCTGATCGGCATCATCGGTCACGCGCTGCTCGACGCGTTCGACGAGCCGCGCGGCCTGAGGCTGCGCGTCGGCGCGCTGCCGCGCTACCCGGTCAACGCGCTGCGCTACAACCTGACGTGGAGCACCGACGGGCTGATCAACGAGTACTGCAATCCGTGCGAGGCGATCGTCGATGCGAGGCTGTCGACGACGGCCGCGCTCGAGGGCTACGAGCGGCTGCTGATCGACGGCGTCGAGTACGAGGCGTTCAATACGTCCGGCGGCCTGGGCACGCTCGCGCACACCTTGTCGGTCCCGCACGACGGACGACCGCCGCTGCGCCAGCTCGACTACAAGTCGCTGCGCTATCCGGGCCATCACGCGATCATGCGCACGCTGCTCAACGACCTGGCGCTGGCCGATCGGCGCGACCTGCTCAAGCAGATCCTCGAGCACGCGGTGCCGCATACCGAGCAGGACGTCGTCGTCATGCTCGCTTGCGCCAGCGGCCAGCGCGACGGCCAGCTCGGCGAGCGCGTCTGGTCGCGGCACCTGTACGGCGGGGTCGTCGCCGGCATGCCGATGACGGCGATCCAGTTGACGACGGCCGTCGGCGTCTGCGCCGCGCTGCAGTGCGTGCGCGAAGGCGCCGCACCATCGCGCGGATTCGTCGCGCAGGAACGGATCGACGCGACGCGGCTGCTGGGCAACCGCTTCGGCCGGCTGCTCGAGTTGCACGGCGCCGCGATCGGTCAGGCGCGGCCCGGAGTGGCGATAGCGGGGCTGCCGGCGATCGGGCCGGTGGTCATCGGGCAGGGAGCGATGGGGTCGGGAGCGATGGGGCAGGCGACGATGGGGCAGGCGACGATGGGGCAGGCGCTGTCCGCCGGACTGGCGACCGCCGGGATCGCATCGGTCGGGTCGCCGTTCGCTGCCCGGGCCGACGAGGCCGGGCCGCAGGGTTCGTCCGGCAGCGGGGATGGCGGCGGCGCGAGCGGGTCGCGGATCGACGCGATGGTATAAGGGGCGATCGACGATCCACAGCCCGGGAGAGCGACCTCGACGTCCTCTTCCACCTCCCGGCCCTGAAGGACGGGGTTTCTCGCGAGGAAACTGATGAACGCCAACGATTTGTCGACGCTGCTCGCGTCGATCGATGTGCCGATGCCGCCGGCCGCGGAGGGCGCGCTGATCGTGCGCTCGCCGATCGACGGCGGCGAGCTTGGACGGATCGATCCGGCCGACGCCCACGCCGCCCGCCTGGCGATCGACGCCGCCGTGGCCGCGCAGGCCGGCTGGCAGGCCTTGCCAGCGCCGCGCCGTGGCGAGCTGGTGCGCCGCTTCGGCGAGCGGCTGCGCGCCGTCAAGCCGGCGCTCGGGCGGCTCGTCACGCTCGAGACCGGCAAGCTGCTGCAGGAAGGGCTCGGCGAAGTGCAGGAGATGATCGACGTCTGCGACTTCGCGGTCGGCCTGTCGCGGCAGTTGCACGGGCTGGTCATCGCGTCCGAGCGCCCGTCGCACAAGATGCTCGAGAGCTGGCATCCGTTCGGCACCTGCGCGATCATCTCGGCCTTCAATTTCCCGGTCGCGGTCTGGTCGTGGAACGCCGCGCTGGCACTGGTGTGCGGCAACACGATCGTCTGGAAGCCGTCCGAAAAGACCCCGCTGACCGCCTGGACCGTGCATCAGTTGCTGCGCCAGGTGCTGGCCGAGGCCGAACCCGGCCAGCAGGACATCGCCCAACTGCTGATCGGCGGCCGCGAGCTGGGCCGGCAACTGGTCGAGCATCCGGGCGTGCGGCTGGTGTCGGCCACCGGCTCGACGGCGATGGGGCGGGCGGTCGGGCAGGCCTGCTCGCAGCACTTCAAGCGCAGCATCCTCGAGCTGGGCGGCAACAACGCGGCGATCGTCACGGCCAGCGCCGACCTGGCGCTCGCGCTGCGCGCGGTCGTGTTCGCCGCGGTCGGCACCGCGGGCCAGCGCTGCACGACGCTGCGCCGCCTGTTCGTGCACCGGACGCGCTATGCCGATTTCGTCGCGCGGCTGAAGAAGGTCTACCGCGATCTGCCGGTCGGCGATCCGCTGGCGTCCGGCACGCTGGTCGGCCCGCTGATCGACCTGGCCGCCTACGAGCGCATGCAGGCCGTGCTCGCGACGCTGCCGGCCGGCGCCGTCACCGGCGGCCATCGCGAGCTGGCCGGACGGTTCGCGAACGCCTGGTACGCGCGGCCCGCGCTGGTCGAGATGCACGCGCAGCAGGGACCGATGCTCGAGGAAACCTTCGCGCCGATCCTGTACGTGATGGCTTATGACGACCTGGACGAAGCGCTGAGGCTGAACAACGCCAGCGCGCACGGCCTGTCGTCATGCATCTTCACGACCGACCTGCGCGAGTCCGAGCGCTTTCTGGCCGGATCGGACTGCGGCATCGCCAACGTCAACATCGGCACCAGCGGCGCCGAGATCGGCGGCG
>JASGFT010000229.1:0-6804 GCA_047605425.1 Burkholderiaceae bacterium
CCCGGATCGCGGCGCGCCGCCCGATCGCCCCTCCGTCGAAAAGCCGCTGACCTTCCATCCGCCGCGGTCGCGCTGAAGCGCGGCCTTCTCGTGACGCGGCGATGGCGGCCGCGTCAGAATCTGTGAACGAATCGGACGCGACGAGCGGCCGCGGCTGGTTCGTTCACAGATTCTCAGCCTTCGAGCTGGCGCGCCAGCGCGTACAGGTTGGTCGAGCGGGTGCCGCTGCGGCAGTAGGCCAGTACGGGCTTGGGCGCGTCGGCCAGCACGCTCCGGAACGCGCGCACGTCGTCCTCGGTGATCTGCCCGGACACGACCGGCACGTAGTGCATCGACAGGCCCAGCCCCTGCGCGGCCTGGCTGATCTGATCGAAGGTCGGCTGCTCGGCGCCGCCCTCGCGGTCGGGGCGGTTGCAGACGATCGTCTTGAAGCCGGCCGCGGCGATGGCGGCGACGTCTTCGGGCTGGATCTGCGGGCTGACCGACAGATCCGGGGTCAAGGTCTGGATGGGCATGGTGATCCTCTCGAACGTTGACCGTGATTGTCGCGCATTCGCGCCGGGCATCGCCAATCGCGATCGCCGGCCGCGCGCTTCGGGGCCCGTGCAACGCCCGGTGAACGGAGCGGACGCGAAGGTAAACTGCCGGGGTAGTTCGCGCAGGGGCAGGGGCAGGGGCAGGCGGTGGGCCGCGTGCGGGCGCCGGCGTGGCCAACCCATTCATCGAGGAGGAGCAAGCATGGCATTCAAACCTTTCGATCTGACCGGCAAGGTCGCGCTGGTGACCGGCGGCAACGGCGGCATCGGCCTGGGCATCGCCGAGGGCCTGGCCCAGGCCGGCGCGGACGTGGCGATCTGGGGCACCAACGCGCAGAAGAACGAGCAGGCGCGCGCCCGGCTCGAGGCGACCGGCCGCCGGATCCTGACCCAGGTCTGCGACGTCGGCGACGAGCAGGCGGTCAAGGCGGCGTTCGCCGAGACCGTGGCCAAGCTCGGCCGCGTCGACGGCTGCTTCGCCAACGCCGGGGTGTCGGGCCGCGGCAGCCGTTCGTTCGCCGACATCACGGCGGAAGAATGGCATCGCGTGCTGCGGATCAACCTGGACGGCGTGTTCTACACGCTGCGCGAGGCGGCTCAACAGATGCTCAAGCAGGGCGACGGCGGCACGCTGGTCGGCACCGCGTCGCTGGCGGCGATCGAAGGCGCGGCGCGCAACGAGCACTATGCGACGACCAAGGGCGGCGTCGTGTCGATGATGCGCGCGCTGGCGGTCGAGTACGCGCGCCACGGCATTCGCGCCCATTCGATCCTGCCCGGCTGGATCGAGACCGACATGACCGCCAACGCGATCGGCAACAGCAAGTTCCACGACAACGTGATGCCGCGCATCCCGATGCGGCGCTGGGGCCAGGGCGGCGATTTCTCCGGCATCGGCGTCTACCTGATGAGCTCGGCGTCCGCTTACCACACCGGCGACACCTTCGTGATCGACGGCGGCTATGCGTTGTTCTGACCAGTCGCGGCGGCCCTCGCGGGCCGCCGTCGCGCATCGACGAGGAGAAGGCGATGGCCGGCAGGCTCGAGGGTAAGCGCGCGATCGTCACCGGCGCCGGCAGCGGCATCGGCCGCGCCAGCGCGACGCTGTTCGCGCGCGAAGGGGCGGCCGTGCTGGCCGTCGATCGCGATGCGGACGGCGTCGAACAGACGGTGTCGGCGATTCGCGATGCCGGCGGCATCGCGATCGGCCTGGCGCTGGATGCCGGCGACGAGGCCGGCGTGCAGGCCTACGTGCAGCGCGCGGTCGACGAGTTCGGCGGCTTCGACGTGCTGTACGCGAACGCCGGGGTCAGCGGCGGCGACGTGCCGCTGTTCGAGCAGACGACCGAGCTGTGGCAGCAGGTGTTGCGGGTCAACCTGATCGGACCGTTCCTCGCGATCAAGCACGGCGGTCCGTTCCTGGTCCGCCAGGGCAGCGGTTCGATCGTCTGCACGGCGTCGGTCGCCGGCCTGCGCGCGAACGCCGGCGGCGGGCCGTACAGCGCGAGCAAGGCCGGCGTGATCAGCCTGGTGCAGACGGCCGCGACCTCGCTGATCGGCACCGGCGTGCGCGTCAACGCGATCTGTCCGGGGCTCATCGAGACCGGCATGACGCGTCCGGTGTTCGACTACGCGCGCTCGCGCGGCACCGCTGGTAATCTCGGGCAGCTCAATCCGCTGCAGCGCGCCGGCCAGCCCGAGGAGATCGCGGCGATGGCGCTGTTCCTGGCCAGCGACGAGTCGTCCTATGTGAACGGGCAGGCGATCGCCGTCGACGGCGGATTGTCCTCGACGCACCCGTTCCGGCGACCGCGCCGCTGAAAGGCTCGTACCGGGCGGGTCGACCGAAACCGGCGGCGGACGCGCGTCCGCCGCCATGTCCGTTCCGCCACGGCGTGAACCTTGTTCAGGAGTGTCATCATCATGTCAGCATTCATTGGTAAATCGCGATGGCTCGCCGGCGCGGTCATCGTCGCGGCACTAAGCGCCTGCGCGTCGATGGACGATACCCAGCGGCGCACGGCCGTCGGCGCCGGCGTCGGCACCGCCGCGGGCGCGGTGATCGGCAACATGACCGGCGGTCACAACACGGTGCGCGGCGCGGCGATCGGCGGCGCGGTCGGCGCGCTCGGCACTTATCTGTGGTCGCGCAAGATGGAAGAGCAGCGGCAGGTGATGGAGCAGGCGACCGCCGGCACCGGCGTGGCCGTCACCCGCACCGAGGACAACCAGCTGAGGCTCGAGGTACCCAGCGACGTCTCGTTCGACGTCGGGCAGGCGACGATCAAGCCGAACCTGGCGCCGGTGCTCGATCGCTTCGCGCAGACGCTGCGCGACAATCCGGCGACGACGCTCCGGATCGTCGGTCATACCGATAGCACCGGTTCCGACGCGGTCAACAACCCTCTGTCGGTCAACCGCGCCGCCAGCACGCGCCAGTACCTGGTCGACCACGGCGTCGCCGTCGACCGCATCGCGATCGACGGACGCGGCTCGCACGAGCCGATCGCCGACAACGGCACCGAGAGCGGCCGCGCGCGCAACCGCCGCGTCGAGATCTTCGTCGGCGAACCGCAGTCGGCGCAGGCGCCTCGCGGCTGATCGAACCGGCGGCGGCTCGCAACGAACGGATCAGACGGCATGGATACACTGCGCGCGATGCGGACCTTCGTCCGGTTCGTCGAGCTCAAGAGCCTGGCCAAGGCGGCCGAAGACCTGTCGATCGAAAAGGGCACGGCGTCCAAGGTGCTGCAGCAGCTCGAAGCGCGCCTGGGGATCCGGCTGGTCGAGCGCCATGCGCGGCGGCTGAAGGTCACCGACGAGGGCCTCAGCTATTACCAGGACGCCAAGCAGATCCTGCTCGACGTCGAGCGGGCCGAGTCGCGGGCCCGCGGCGATACGCGCCAGGCGAAGGGGCGGCTGCTGGTCGAGGTGCCGTCGGTGCTCGCGCACAACTTCCTCGCGCCGCTGCTGCCCGAATTCCTCGCGCAGAACCCCGATCTGCAGGTCGAGCTGATGGTCTCCGACCGCGCGCTGGACATCGTCGAGTGCGGCATCGACGTGTCGCTGCGGATCGGCCAGCCGTCGGAGCTGGACAGCGCGGCGCGTCGCCTCGGCGCCTCGCAGTCGATCGTCTGCGCGGCGCCGTCGTACCGCAGCCCGCGGCTCGGCGTGACGGTCGGGGAGGCCGGGCACCGGATGCTCGAATCGCCGCAGGACCTGTGCGACGAGCAGTGCCTGATCGCGCTGCACCCGAGCGAAGGCTGGCGCCGGCGCTGGGACCTGACCCATCTGGAGACCGGCGCGCGCGCGTCGATCGAGATCAGCGGACCGCTGTCGGTGTCGAGCGCGGCGCTGCTGATCGACCTGGCGGCGCGCGGCACCGGTATCGTCAACGTGGCCGAGGCGATCGTCTCGAACGAATTGCGCGACGGGCGCCTGGTCCAGTTGCTGTCGCAGTGGCATGGCGAGGAAACGCCGCTGTACGCGCTGTACGCGCCGATCCGGCCGTTGCCGCAACGGATCTCGGCCTTCCTCGATTTCCTGTCGAACCGCGTGCGCGATCACGCGATGCAGTCGATCGAGGCGCTGCACAAGGCGCAGATGAGCGAGTCGTCGCACGAATTGACCGCGATCAGCGAAGCGGCTTTCAAACGTCCATTGTGAGACAGCGAATGAACAACGAACGGGCCTCGCGGCCTCTGGACGGACGCCGTCGTGCGTCGACGATCGCGCGCGCCGGCGCGCCGGGCCGGACCTCGCGCGCGGCGCTCGCGCTGTCGGTGCCGGTGCTGGCCGCGCTGCTGGCCGCGTCGCCGCTGGCCGCGCAGGCGGGCGGACCGATCGTCGCGCTGGGCGCCGACGCCCGCTCGACGGTCGCCAACGACGAGATGATCGTGATCCTGTCGGTCGATCGCGATGGACCGCAGGTGGCCCCGCTGAACGAGGCGGTGTTGACCGAGCTGAACGCGGCGATCGCGCAGGCGCGACGCAGCCCGTCGGTCAAGGCCAAGCTGGCCGGCGTGTATACGAACCCGCTGTACGGCAACCAGGGCAAGCCGACCGGTTACCGCGTCAGCGGCCGGATCGAACTCGTGTCCAACGATTTTCCGGCGCTGTCGGCGCTGGCCGGCGATCTGGGGCAGCGGCTCAGCTTCGGCGGCGTCTCGTTCCGCTTGACGCCGCAGCGGCGCGCGCAGGAAGAGCAGGTGCTGACGAAGGCCGCCGCCGACGCGTTCCGCGCGAAGGCGCAGGGCGCCGCGCGGGCGTTCGACTTCGAGTCCTATGAGATCCGGAAGCTGTCGGGGGGCGGGGAGTTACACGCGCCGCCGATGCCCCGGATGCGGGCGATGGCGGCGCCCGCGGCCGAAGCCTTCAAGGCCGCGACGCCGGTGCCCGAGGACGGCGGCGAATCCGAGGTCGTCGTCACGATCTCGGGCGAGGTCGAACTGCGGCGCTGAACGGGCCGGCGCTCAGGATCCGGCGTCGGGCTCGAAGCGCAGCGCGACGCCGTTGTTGCAATAGCGAAGGCCGGTCGGCGCCGGGCCATCCTCGAACAGGTGGCCGTGGTGGCTGCCGCAGCGCGCGCAGTGGTACTCGACGCGTACCATGAAGTGCGAGCGGTCTTCCTTGGTTTCGAAGACGCCGGGCAGGCTCGTGTAGAAGCTCGGCCAACCGGTGCCGCTGTCGAACTTCATGTCGCTGCGGAACAGCACCTGGCCGCAGCCGGCGCACACGAAGCGGCCGTTGCGCTTTTCGTCGTTGAGCGGACTGGTGAACGCGCGCTCGGTGCCTTCCTCGCGCAGCACGCAGTACTGCGTCGGCGTCAGGTCGGTGCGCCATTGCTCGTCGGTTTTCTCGATCGGTTCGGTCATCGCTGTCCTCCGCTTCGGATCAGATCTTCAGGCGATCGACGATCTTGCCCTGCGCCAGATGGCTGTCGATGATTTCGTCGAGGTCTTCCTGGTCGACATACGTGTACCAGACCGCTTCCGGGTAGATCACGATGCACGGGCCTTCTTCGCAGCGGTCCAGGCAGCCGGCGTTGTTGACGCGGACCTTGCCGGGACCGGCCAGTCCCAGCGCCTTGACGCGCTTTTTCGTGTAGTCGCGCATCTCGGTGGCCTGATGCTGGCCGCAACAGGGCCGAGTCTGGCCCGAGGGATCGGGCTCGCGCACGTTCGTGCAGAAGAAGACGTGATGGGAATAGTGATTGCTCATCGGGGTTACCGTCGAATCCTCGGTTGATTCTCGCACACCCGCCGCCCTTGGGAGATTCACCAATGCGCCGGTCCAGGCGTCGGCGTGCGTGGTCTAATGCCCGTGCCGGGCGCGCAGCGTGCCCGGGTGACACGGGAGGTGATCGATGTTCAAGCACATTCTGGTTCCGACGGACGGTTCCGACCTGTCCATCCACGCGCTCAGGTGGGCGCTGGGCGCGGCGCGCGAGCTGGGCAACGTGCAGATCCTCGTGCTGAACGTGCAACCGCCGTTCATCCCGCCGACCGTCGCCGACATTCCGGTCGCGATGGTCTATCCGCCGGACGACTACGACAAATCGGCGCAGGAGACCGCCAACGGCATTCTGCAGACCGCGCAGGAGATCGCCAAGGGCTACGGCCTGGCGGTCGACACGCTGTACATCCAGCATGCGAGCCCTTATGAGGCGATCTGCGACACGGCCGAGGCCCGCCATTGCGACCTGATCGTCATGGGTTCGCACGGCCGCAAGACCTTCGCGCGGCTGCTGCTCGGCAGCGAGACCAACAAGGTGCTGTCGCATACCAAGGTACCGGTGCTGATCTGCAAGTGACGCCGGCCCGCGAATGATGCGGGCTTGCGGGTGATGGGGCCCGCGTCGGCCGGCAGCGGGGACCGCCGGCGGGCTCCCGAGCGGGCGACCGTTGTTTTGACGTCGCCGAGCCCGCCGCTCATCGAGAATTGCTCGCCCTCGACGGTCGGCGGCGCGCGGTCGCCGAACGGCTTTGATAGCATCGATCGCATCGTCGTCATGCCCGGACGGGCCGAACGAGCCGTGCGCCTCCGTTATCGTCGCCTCGCATTGATCAGCGCCCTGGCCCTGGCCTGGACGCTGCCGATCGGCCTGCGCGCCCAGCCTGACACGGCGGACGTCCCGGCGGCGGCGAACCTCTCGACGACGGCGACGATCCCGGCGGCGGCCGGCGATGGCACGTCGGCCTCGATGGCGGCATCACCGGCCGCCCCGGCGGCGCACGCCGCGCCGGCGGGCCCTGCCGCTTGGTCCGAC
>JASGFT010000230.1:0-6779 GCA_047605425.1 Burkholderiaceae bacterium
CGATCATCAGCGTGGCGACATGCGAAGCCGGCGCAAACCGCATGCCCATCGATGCCGCCATCATGAAGGGCACGCCGGCACCGATAAGCATGAATCAATCATTCGAAAATATCGATATGTTTGAACTGTCGGAGTTGCACACGTTCCGGGCGGTCGTTCAGGCAGGCGGCATCAACAAGGCGGCCGAGGCACTGCACCGCGCCCAATCGAGCGTCACGGTGCGCATCCAGAAACTGGAGGACAAGCTGGGCGTTCCGCTGTTCATCCGCGAGGGACGCTCGCTACAGCTCTCCCCGGCAGGCAAGGTGCTGATGGACTATGCGGAACGGCTGCTCGATCTCGCGCAGGAGGCCTCGGAGGCGACGCGCAACGATCGGCCCAAGGGCATGTTGCGGCTTGGGGCGATGGAGAGCACGGCTGCCGTGCGCTTGCCGCAGCCGCTGGGCCTCTACCATGAGATGTACCCGGATGTGACACTGGAGCTGTACTCCGACGATCCGCACGAGCTGATCCAGCGGGTTCTGCAAGGCGAACTGGATACGGCGTTGATCGCTGATCCCATGTCGGACAAGCGTCTGAACTCGATGGCGATCTACGAAGAGGAACTGGTCATCGTGGCCGAAGCCAGGCACCCGCCCATTGCCTCGCCCAGGGATGTTCCATCACGGGCCCTCCTGGCCTTTCATCCAGGCTGCCCCCACCGTCAGCGCCTGGAAGGCCGGTGACGAGAAAGACCTCGGGGATCGTCAGGCCGGCGGCGAGCAGGCCCCCGCCGAACAGCGCCGACACGATCATCAGCACCGCACTGAGGATGTTGCCGGCCGCGATGACCCGGGCGGTGTACAAGGGGTTCCGCTGGCGGCCGGATGGCCCGGTCATGGCCTATTTCCGGCGTGAGGTCGTGCCGGACTACCACGACGGTGGTTTCGACGGCGACCAGGAGATGCTGGTGCTGATCTATGGCTCGATCGGCAGCGACATGGCGCAATCCTTCAACGAGCGCCTGCACCGCCCGGCCCAGGACTACGCCCGTCAGCATCGGCTCGACTAGCGCCTGCCGGTGACCGAACGTCGACCGTTCACGCTCGTGCTGGCGATGCGCTCCAGGCTGTTCGGCGCGTTCAAGGACTTGCAGCGGCAGCCGATTCCGTGGGCCGAGCCGGACTCGACGGCGAACGCTCGCCGAGCTTGAAACCGGTGTGGGGGCGGTCGCCGGTCGCATCGACTGCGCGAGCGCCTCGCTGGCGGTCTGCGCGGGCAACGCCAGCGCGACGTTGACGTTGACGTTGACGATGACGCTGCCGCCGGCCGATCAGGGAATCAGCACCGCCCTGCCTTTGATCTTGCCGTGCTCCAGCTTGTCGTAGACCTGAACGGCCTCGTCCAGCCGAAACTTCTCGACCTCCAGATGCAGCTTGCCCTGGCGGGCCAGGCCGATGACTTCGATCAATTCGGCGCGCGAACCCCAATAAGGATTCTTGAGGTTCACGCCGAAGGGCACGACGCCCATTGCCTGCCAGTCTAGGTGCGCGCCGCCCAGGCCGACGACGGTCAGGTCGCCATTCAAGCCGACCACCGCGGTCGCCAGCTTGATCGTCGAATTGATGCCGACGAAGTCCAACACGACCTTGGCCTTCTTGATGCCGGTGATCTTGATGATCTGCTCGGCGGCATCGGCATCCGCGGAATTGATGACGTGCGCCGCGCCGTGCTGTTTGGCAAAGGCCAGTTTTTCAGCGCTGATGTCGCAGGCGATGATGCTGGACGCGCAAACGGACGACAGGATCTGCAGGGCCATATGGCCCAGGCCGCCGATGCCGATGACCACGACGTATTCATCGCTGGTGAGTTTCTCGAGCGAGGTGCGGATCGCGGAGTAGGGCGTCAACGCGGCATCGGTGAGGGGCGCCGCGATGGTGGGGTCCAGATCGTAGATGGGTACGAGCAGGCGCGAGGACGGCACGAGCATGTATTCGGCCATGCCGCCGTCGACACCCAGGCCTCCGCCCAGCGCCATTTCGGATTGGTGGTCGCAATAGTTCTCGGTGGACAACTGGCAGGGCTTGCAATGTCCGCAGCCCCAGGGGCCGTAGACCAGCACGGCGTCCCCCTTCTTGAACCCGGTCACGCTGTCGCCGACCTCTTCGACCCAGCCGGCGTTCTCATGCCCCAGCGTGAAGCCCGGCGGCACGGGGATGCTGCCGTCGATGATGTGCAGGTCCGAATGGCAGACACCTGCGGCGGCGATCTTCAACAGGACCTCATCGCCTTTCGGGGTCGGCTTCTCGACATCGCCAAAAACCTGGACGTCGTGCGTTCCCATGAACTTTACGGCCTTCATCCTCTCCTCCTTTTGGCTTCGGTGCCAGGGCGAGGTTATACCCTTGCCGCAGCACAGTAAACAGCGAATCGGCCGCATCGGCTGATGCCGGTACCCGTCGCGGGTCCGCGCTTCGGGCTCGTGCTCGATGCGCACGTCGGCCATGCCACGCACGGCATGGCGCACGGTGCGCACGATGTGACGATGCACGACAGGACGTCGCACGATGAAGCCGCCGGAGCGCACGGCGCCGACGGGATCGCGGCGGGACGGATCGACGCGCCTTCTCACCGCCCATATCATGTATTCGAAATGCCGGGCGGCGCAGCCCGGCGGGCTGAGCGAGATCATCGTTGACGATGATCCGGCTGGCCGTCGAGCCTTCCCTTCCTTGCCCGTTGCTCACACACATCGACATCTTGGGATATCAGTCATGAGTGCCTTCAAAGACGACCTGCTGGCAGGAAAGACCGCCTTCATCGCCGGTGGAACCAGCGGCATCAACCTGGGTATCGCCCGCCGCATGGTCGAGCTCGGCGCGCGCGTCGCGGTGGCCGGGCGCAATTCCGACAAGGCGCAGGCGGCCGCGGTAAGCCTGGGCGGGGAAGACCGGGCCCTGGGACTGTCGTGCGACGTGCGCGACTACGCCGCCACGCGCGCCGCCCTGGAGGCGACCGTGGAGCGCTTCGGCCCGCTGGACATCGTGGTGTCCGGCGCGGCGGGCAACTTCGTCGCTCCGGCGACCGGCATCTCGTCCAATGGTTTCCGCACGGTGGTGGACATCGACCTCAACGGCACTTTCCACGTCTTTCGCGCCAGCTATGACTTGCTGCGCAAGCCGGGTGCCTCGCTCATCGCCATCACGGCTGGCCAGGCGGTCAACGCGACGATGCTGCAGGCGCACGTGTGCGCCGCCAAGGCCGGCATCAACCAGCTCGTGCGTGTGCTGGCGATGGAATGGGGACCCGGCGGCGTGCGCGTGAACGGCATCTCGCCCGGGCCGATCGCGGGTACGGAGGGTATGAGGCGGCTGACGCCCAACGAGGCCGCGACCGCGGCGCTGGTCGGGCGCATTGCGCTGCGCCGCTACGGCGAGATCGGCGACGTGGCGGAGAGCGCCGTCTTCCTGTGCACCGACTCGGCCAGCTACATCACCGGCACCATCCTCGATTGCGACGGCGGCTCGCAACTGGGCGACGCTAGCGACCGCGCCACCGGGGGGTTGATGTGAGCGGGAGCTTCGAAGAAAATTCTCTGACAGCCCTTTTATGCGCCTGAACCCGCAACCGCAGGCCGCGCCAGCCCCAGATGCTCGCGCAGCGTGGATCCTTCGTAATCCCTGCGAAAGCGCCCGCGTCGTTGCAGCACCGGGATGACGTGATCGATGAAATCGGCCACGCTGTGCGGCAACGCGGGCGGCATCAGGTTGAAACCGTCGGCGCCTTCGTTGTCCAGCCATTCCTCGATGTGGTCGGCAATCCGTTCGGGCGTGCCGACCACCGTGCAGTGCCCGCCGCCTGCGGCCAGGCGACCGAGCAATTGGCGCACGGTCGGTTGCTCGCGCTCGATGATGCGCAGGATCGTGGCGTAGCGTCCTTGCGGGCCTTTGAAGTCGGCCAACGGCGGCAGCGCCGGCACCGGGGCATCCAGCTCCCAGGCGGAGCAATCTTGCTGGACGAAGGTGCCGAGCTGGTTCAGGGATGCTGAGGCCGGCAACAGCTCATCCAACGCGCGCTGTTTGGCGCGGGCCTCGGCTTCGGTCGAACCGACATAAGTCACCAGCCCCGGCATGATCGGTACGTCCGGCGCCGAAGATGAACAGGTTCAGGTGAAGCCGCTTCCGGGGCATGGTTCAGGTTCTCACCCCTTGACCAGGCCGCCGTCGACGATGAGGTTCTGTCCTGTGACGGCGCGCGACCACGGCGACGCGAAGAACAGCACCGCATCGGCGAACTCGGCGGGCGTCGTCACGCGGCGCAGCGGCGTGCCGGCGGCGATCATGTCGAACACGGCCTCGGGTGTGGCAGCGGACGCATCGGTGGTGCGAAGCAGTCCGCCCGAAACCATGTTGACCGTGATGCCGTCGGGTCCCAGGTCCTGCGAAAGCGTGCGCGTGAACGACAGCAGCGCGGCCTTGGCCGCCGTGTAGTCGTGATAGGGCACGACGGGGTTTTGAAAGAGGTTGGTGCCGACGTTGATGACGCGCCCGAAACCCGCCGCGCGCATGCCCGGCAATGCCGCCCGCACGGTGTTCAACGCGCCGCGCATGCTGCCTTCGAATTGCTGTTGCAGATGCTCCCAGGTCAACGCATCGGCATGCGCGCGCGCATCGCCGTTGAAACTGAAGCTGGGCAGTGCATTGTTGACGAGGGTCGTCACCGGTTTGCCGAAGGCCTGGTGCGCGTGCTGCATCATCGCTTGCACGGCCTGCGGATCGCGCACATCGGCCTGCAGCGCAATGCCTCGACCCGGCGCTTGCGCGGCCAGCGTCTCGGCAGCCTCGCGGCTTTGGTGGTAGTTGATGATGACGCTCGCGCCCTGCGCGAGGAATGCCCGGCAGATGCTCGCGCCCAGGCCTCGCGCGCCGCCCGTGACGAGGACGAACTGCTGTTGAAGGGGAAGAGGCGCGGTGTGCGGCATGTGAGCGTCCTTTTGGGGAAAAAGACTGGCCGGAAAGAGGCCTTCATGCCGACGGTGCACGGTATCGAAACCGGGCCATCGCCAATGCGGACATCCCTACGCCAGTGCGAACTGAATCAGGTTCTACGGGTGTGATCTCAGCCCCATCAGCAGCGGATGGCGGCACCCCGTGTCGCTAGCGCCGAAGATAACATGGCTTGCGCTTTGGCCCGCGGTTACCTAGAGTACGCCGCACTTCCTGGGGGAGTCCCGATGGCGGGACTGAGACTGCGCGATGTTCGCGCCAACCGTTCGAACCTGATTCGACGCTACTGGCGTGGCGATCAGGAGGGGCACTACCCGCGGATGGCACTCAAACGTTCGTGTGCTTCCGAAACAGCACGTGCACCCAGTTGCCCCGGGTCTTCGCGAATCGCTCGGTCGCCCTCCGGACTGCGAACGCCAATTTGGTTGATGCGCGTTGCGCGACGGACCGAGCAGCAGAAGCTTTCAAAGGCTGCCCGCAATGCATGCAGGGCTCGTCCTGCCCGTATGTGCCATAGGGATTGCCAGCAAGGTCCATCAGCCATGTAGACAAATCATTGGTGGCCTCGCGCCTCTCCCCGACATAGGACTCCGATTCGATCTCCAGCTCAGGGAACAGGTCACGAAGCCGCTGCAAGTCGAACGAGTTGACGTGCCCCCATGGGGGGCTCGGCTTGCCGCAGCTCGGGCAAGTGCAGCGGCCGACGCGAATGTCTTGTTCGTTTGGAACCCCGATGAGGACATGCTTCGCCGAGACTCTCGATATCTCCCTGCATGCCGTCTGAAGAGCGGGTTCGGGAATATGCTCGAGCACCTCGGCACAAAAGACGACATCGAATTGACGGTCAGGAAACGGAAGGGCCGTCGCATTGCCCGCGACGCAGCAGACTCCGGGATGTGCGATTCTTGGAGGAGTCAAGTCCAGCGCGACGATCTGCGCGATACGCTCCGCCATCAGGACGGAGAAGTGCCCGTCGCGAGCGCCGATATCCAACGCATTTTCCGCGCTCCGGGGAAGCAGTCGGAGTAGATCGGCAGTGCGGTCTCTTTCAGCCTGGGAGGCACGGTAATCCGATAAGTCCATTGGATCCTGGAACGATATCCGTCGACGAAAACGATCAGCCTGTCTTTGATGCGACGATGAACCCTCGACGCCGAGTCGTCGACGACGGCTTCGAAAGCTTTCATGTCATCTGCTCCAGACCGTGCGAATACCGGTTCGAACAGGACGAAATCGCGAATACCATGGGTCGTGGCGGAAAACCGGACCATTAGCACGCTCCAGGCGCAGCGGAAGATTGGCCAGATCATCTGGCCATTGAGATCGCGGCCTGCGCCCGGATTTCGGTCACGGTGATCCGTTCTCGCGTGCCGCAACGCCGTTGCGAGAGTCGCCTGGTTCCGGATCGATGACGCCGAAGACCGCCAGGATGCGCGCGTAGAGCACGCGCACGTTCTGCTGTCTGAGCAGGCCAACAGTCGTTCGAGTTCATCGTCGTCGATGATGAATTCGACCTCGACCGTAAGGGTGCGGGCCAACTCGAGGAAGCGGTCCTCGTGCAGGACACGGTGGCTGCCGAGGCCGGCCATCGCACGGACCGCCGATCCGCCCCGGAGCCCAGCTTGTTCGCCTGCAGCAGCAGCCATTCCCACAGCACCGTGTGGTGCACGCGCTGATTCTCGCTCCTCGGCTGGCGCGTGCTGTGCACGCTGCCGTTCACCACGGTGCTGCTGCTCGCGCGCGGGCAGTGGCCGCGCGTCCGCCTGCTGGCGCGGCGTGCGCGGCGCCGGCCCG
>JASGFT010000231.1:0-6758 GCA_047605425.1 Burkholderiaceae bacterium
CGGCTACGCGGCCGGCTACTACAGCTACAAGTGGGCCGAGGTGCTGTCGGCCGACTGCTTCGCGGCGTTCGAGGAAACCGGCCTGTTCGATCCGGCGACCGGCCGGCGCTTCCTCGACGAGATCCTGTCGATGGGCGGCAGCCGGCCGGCCATCGCCTCGTTCCGCGCGTTCAGAGGAAGGGATCCGCGGATCGACGCGCTGCTCCGACACAATGGGATGGTCGAGGACACCGCCTCGTAAACCACTCCAGGAACCGAGGCCGATGCGTACAGGGCTGTACATCACACTGATCGCAACGGCCATCGCACTGTGCGGCCCGCCGGCCTCGGCCGCGCAGTACAAATGGATCGACTCCGGCGGCCGCGTCAACTACAGCGATCGCCAGCCGCCGCACGATGCGAAGGTTCTCGACGCCCCCGGCGTCGCTCCGGCCGACGCCGAAGCCGTGCTGCCGTATGCGATCCGCCAGGCCAGCACCAAGTATCCGGTGCTGCTGTACACCTCGTCCGACTGCGAGCCCTGCGGCAGCGCCCGCAGCCATCTGCTCGAGCGCGGCATCCCGTTCACCGAGTACACGCTGCGCACGAAGGCCGACACCGACGCCTACGTCCGCAGCGGATTCGACGGCAAGACCGTGCCCGGCGTCAAGGTCGGCCGGCAGACGGCCAGCGGCTACGATGCAACCGCGCTGAACGCCCTGCTCGACGCGGCCGGTTACCCGAAGTCGGCGCGGCTGCCGGCGCAGTACGTGCGCCCGGCCCCCCGTGCGCTGGCCGGTGACGCCGGCGCCGCCAAGGCGTCGATCGCCGGCCCCGCCGCGCTGGGCCAGACCGCCGGCCTGCGCGACGAGAACGCGCCGGACGCCGATGCGCGCGGCGGCGACGCCTCCGGCGCCGGCATGACCACCGTGTCCACGCCCCGGACGAGCCCGCCCGAACCCGTGCCGGCGGCAGGCTCGAACCCGGCGCTGCGATTCTGACGCGCGTCCCGACCGACTCGTCGCCTTCGTCCGTCCGCCGGAACGCCGCGGTTACCGTGATCGACTCGTCGTACAGCTACTTCCGGGCGGTCGCGCCGTTCGTCGTCAGCTTCCTGATGACGCTGGCGATGGCCTTCGGCTGCCTCGAGCTGCTGTCGGCCAGCCGCGTCTACATGCAGGACGAGTACACCTGGTCCAGGAACCGCCAGTTGGCGGTCGCGCAGTTGCTGCGCTACGAGCAGACCGACTCGCCGTACGACTACCAGGCCCACCGGTCCGCGCTGCATTCTCTGATCGGCAACCGCGGACAGCGGCTCGCGCCCGAGCGCGTGCGCGCGCTGATCGACTGGCTCGACGAGCACTGGTCCTCCGACGTCAGCCGACAGGCGGTCCGGATCTGGTCCGAGCGCGAGATGCTGCTCGACAACCTGGAGAACGCCGGCCTGCGGATGCACGCCGAGATCTCCGCCGGCGTGTCGCGCGAGTCGGTGATCCTGTCGGCGGCCGTCATCGAGGTCGAGATGATCGACGCCAGGATGGCGGCGCTGGACGACGAGTTCATCCGGCTGCTGGAGTATTGGTCGCAGGCCGTCACGCGCTGGGTCGTCGGCGGGCTGGCCGCCAGCGGCGTGCTGTTCCTGCTGCTCGGCCTGATCGGCTCGATGCGCACGATCCGCCGCAGCAGCGCGGCGGCCGTCGAGTACCAGCGCGCCGAAGCGCACGCGTCGGCCGAGCAGAAGCGCGCGACCGTCACCTTGCAGTCGATCGGCGACGGCGTGATCACGACCGACCGCGACGGCCACATCCTGTACCTGAATCCGGCCGCCGAGCAGTTGACCGGTTGGTCGAACGCGCAAGCGCTGGGCCAGCCGATCGATCTGGTGGCGCGCTTCGCCGACGGCGATGGCCTGACCTCGGTCAGCCAAGCGTTGACGCGGATGTTCGATGCCGGCCGGCCGATGGAGGTGGCGACCGGGGCGGTGCTCGTGAACCGCAACGGCTCGCGGGTGCCGATCGACGAACTGGCGGCGCCGATCCGCGATGGCGAGGACCGGCTGATCGGCAGCGTGCTGGTGTTGCGCGACGCGACGGCCGAGCGCGCATTGACCGAGCGCCTGCGCTACCAGGCCAGCCACGACGCGCTGACCGGCCTGCCCAACCGGGCCGAGTTCGAGCGCTGCCTGGCGCAGGCGCTGGCCCAGCGCGCGCCCGGACGCTGGCAGGCGGCGCTGTACCTGGACCTGGACCAGTTGAAGGTCGTCAACGACACCTGCGGCCATCCGGCCGGCGACGAGCTGATCCGCCAGGTGGGCGCGCTGGTCGACGGCATGGCGCGCCCCGGCGAGATCCTCGCCCGGCTCGGCGGCGACGAGTTCGCGATGCTGATCGAGGGTCGCTCGCCCGACGCGCTGGTGCGAACCGCCGAATCGATCCGCACGCGACTGGCCGGCATGCGCTTCGCGTGGCAGGGCCGGATCTTCGCCGTCAGCGCGAGCATCGGCCTGGTCGTGCTCGACGAACGCCTGATCGACGTCATCGACACGATGAGCGCGGCCGACTCGGCCTGCTACCTGGCCAAGGAAAACGGGCGCAACCGCGTCCACGCGCATCGCCACGACGACCTGCAGATGCAGGCTCGCAGCCGCGAGATGCAGTGGGTCGCGCGCATCACGCAGGCGCTGGCCGATGATCGTTTCGAGCTGTACGCGCAGGAGATCCGCCCGCTGGACCCGACCGATCCGGTCATCCACTACGAGATCCTGCTGCGCCTGCTCGACGAGCACGGCGAATCGGTCGGCCCCGGCGCGTTCATCCCCGCCGCCGAGCGCTTCGGCCTGATGGCCCGGATCGATCGCTGGGTGATCGCCGGCGCCTTCCGCACGCTGGCCGAGGCACGCCGTCGCGGTCGACCGGCGCCGCGCTGCATGATCAACCTGTCGGCCACCTCGCTGACCGATCCGGGCCTCGTGCAATTCATCCGCGAACGCTTCGCGGCGACCGACCTGCCGTACTGCGCGATCGGCTTCGAGCTGACCGAGACGGCGGCGATCGCCAACATGAACGCGGCGCTGACCGTGATGCGCGAGCTGAAGGAGCTCGGCTGCGCGTTCGCGCTCGACGATTTCGGCAGCGGCATGTCCTCGTTCGGCTACCTGCGCAACATGCCGATCGACTACCTGAAGATCGACGGCAGCTTCGTCAAGAACCTCGCGAACGACCGCGTCGACAGCGCGATGGTGCAAAGCATCCACCAGGTGTGCCGGGTCATGGGCATCCGCTCGATCGCCGAATGGGTCGAGGACCAGGCCACGCTGGTCGAGCTGACGCGCATCGGCGTCGACTACGCGCAGGGCTTCGGCGTGCGCAAGCCCGTTCCGCTCGACCTCATCGTCGCCGGCGACTCGGGGCCGGCGCAGACGGACGAACGCGGCCCGGACGCCACGGCCGACGCCGATCCGCTCGTCGCCATGCGCTGATTCGCCGACCCGCCGTGGCATCATGCCCGGCATGAGTCCGACCGTCTCCCGCTTTCCGACGACGTCTTCGTCGCCGCTGGTCCGACCGACGCGGTGGGCCGTGCTGGCGATCGCCGTCACGCTGGCCGGCTGCGCGACCGGACCGACGTCGTCCGACCACGCCGAGCCTTCGCAGGCCGCCGTCCGCTCGATGCTGCTCAAGGGCATGCCGGCCGGCGTCGCCGATCGCACCGGCTGGGCGGCCGACATCCAGGCCGCGTTCGGCACGCTGCAGATCCGGATGGTGCCCGAGCACCTGTGCTCGGCGATCGCCGTCATCGATCAGGAATCGTCGTTCCGCGCCGACCCGTCGGTGCCCGGCTTGCCGGCGATCGCGTGGAAGGAGATCGACACGCGCGCCGAGCAAGTCGGCATCCCGCGCTTCGTCGTGCGCACGGCGCTGCTGATCAAGTCGCCGGACGGCCGCAGCTACAGCGACCGGATCGACGCGGTGAAGACCGAATCGCAGTTGAGCGACATCTTCGAGGATTTCATCGGCATGGTGCCGATGGGCAAGACCTTCTTCGCCGACCGCAATCCGGTGCGCACCGGCGGACCGATGCAAGTCGGCGTCGCGTTCGCGCAGGCGCACGCCGCGCGCAAGCCCTATCCTTACCCGGTCGACGCGTCGATCCGGCAGGAGGTCTTCACGCGCCGCGGCGGCGTCTACTTCGGCATCGCGCACCTGTTCGACTACCCGGCCAACTACGACCGCACGATCTACCGCTTCGCCGACTTCAACGCCGGCCACTACGCGAGCCGCAACGCGGCCTTCCAGAACGCGGTGACGATCGTATCGGGCGTGCCGCTGACGCCCGACGGCGACCTGATCCGCTATGGCGACGCGGCCGCGCGTGGACCAGGCGCCACCGAGTCGGCGCTGCGCGCGATCGCCGGCCGCCTCGGCCAGACGCCCGACGCGATCCGCCGCGACCTCGAGCTGGGCAAGACGCGGGACTTCGAACGCAGCGCCGTCTACCGGCGCGTGTTCGAGCTGGCCGAGCAGCGCGAAGGCAAGCCGCTGCCGCGCGCGGCGCTCCCGCGCATCGCGCTGCAAAGCCCGAAGATCACGCGCCCGCTGACGACCGAATGGTTCGCCAACCGCGTCGACGAACGGCGCAAGCGCTGCCTGACGCGGATCGAGGCTCCCGATGCCTGAGTTCCCTCTCCTCCAACACCCATCCCCCGCAGGCCGATGAGCTCACTTCCCCTCGATGCCCGCGTCGCCGTTCTCGTCGACTGCGACAACGTCCCTCCGGACATCCTCGACCATGCGCTGCGCGTGGTCGCCCAGTTCGGCCGCGTCGTGCTTCGCCGCGGCTACGGCAACCAGGGCACGCTCGCGCACAAGTGGCAGGAGGCGCTGGTGCGGCTGGCCTTCACGCCCTGCCTGCAGTACCAGTACGCATCGGGCAAGAACACCGCCGACATCGCGCTGGCGCTCGACGCGCTCGAGGCCCTGTTCGATCAGCGCGCCGACACCTTCTGCCTGGTGACCAGCGACTCCGATTTCGCCTATCTGTGCCGCAAGCTGCGCGAGCGCGGCGCGACGGTCTGCATCGTCGGCGAGGCCAAGACGCCGGACGCGCTGCGCAACGCCAGCGACCAGTTCTTCGAATGGGCGCGCGCCGAGCCGGCGCCCGAGCCGCTCTCGGCCAAAGCGGGCGGCACGCAGAAGGAAGAACCCGGCAAGGTCGAATCACCGAAATCCGAGCCGCAGAAGCCGGTGGCCAAGCGACGGCCGCGCTTTCTCGTCGACGCGGTGGCGCTGCTCGCCAGCGACACCTCCGAGGGCATGGTCGGGCTCGGCGAGCTGGGCCAATACCTGAAGCGGACCGATCCGGCGTTCTCGCCGCGCACTTATGGGCACTCGGGGCTGCTGAACATGGTCAAGGCCTACAAGCAACTGGCGCCGCGACAGGATGACGCCGGGCATTGGTCGGTCGGGCTGGCGCAGAAGGCCGAGTCGACGACCGACGGCGAATAGGGCTCGCCAGAGTCCTGCAGAAGCAGCGAGTTCTCCCCGGCACGGCGCCTCGTCGGCCGATCTCCAGAGCCTCGCTCATCGATTTTTAGTCAAAATATTGACGATTGGTTCAGATTTAATCAATATCTCAGGTATTTAATCGTTTTCTGGGTCGCCGCCCAGTTTCTAAATGCCTGACTGGATCGGTTACCGCTGGCTGGCCGAGCGGTACGCCGTAGTGGCGGTCCAGCCCTTTCGCACGAACAGCGCCATCGCCAAGTCGCGTGCGACGATGCGCGAAAACGGCTATGTCCGTGAGCAGTATCCACCCACCGCGCGCCCTGCCGAGTCCTTGGCCGGCCACATGACCTTCGCCCTGAAGCACGAGGGCATTCACCTGGAATTCCTCACGCGGCTCTTCGATGCTGTGCCGGCAGCCGAGCTGGAAGCCTGGGTCGCCACAGAGCCCACCGGCCAGTATGCCCGCCGCGCCGGCTTCTTCTACGAATACCTCACAGGACGGATGCTCGACTTCCCGGGGGTCACGGCAGGCAACTATGTGACCGCACTGGATGAAGAGGCCTACCTGACCTCTTTCCAATCGACCAACAACCAGCGGTGGCGGGTGCGCGACAACCTGCCGGGCTCGCGCGCGTTCTGCCCGATAGTGCTGCGTACGCCCGGGGTCCGGCACACCGAGCAGTACAACTGCGCAGAGCACCTGGCGGCCCTCGAAACCGAATTCGGCGCGGACATCCTGCAGCGCAGTGCCGTCTGGCTCACCATCAAAGAAAGCCGCGCCAGCTTCGCGATCGAACGCGAGGAGCAGCACGTTGACCGGGTGAGGCGCTTTGCCGCCGCGATGGAGCGCTGGTGCGGCCGGCACGAGACCCCCTTGTCGGAGGACTCCCTCGGAGCGCTTCAGGCCGAGATCCTGGGACCGCGCGCCACGCGCTATGGTGTGAGGCGCTCGCCGGTGTTCGTCGGCGAGGTGGACGGCTTTCACGAGGTCGTCCACTACATCGCACCCCGCTGGAACGATGCGCCGCATCTGCTGGCCGGATTGCGCGACTGCGCTGCCCGCACTGCAGGCGGCTCGGCCCTGGTCCGCGCGGCCGTACTGTCGTTCAGCTTCGTCTACATCCATCCGATGTCGGACGGCAATGGCCGCATCTCGCGCTTCCTGATCAACGACGTGCTGCGTCGCGATGGCGCCGTGCCCGAACCGTTCATCCTGCCCGTGTCGGCAACGATCACCAGTTCGGTGATCAAGCGCCGCGGCTACGACCAGGTGAG
>JASGFT010000232.1:0-6738 GCA_047605425.1 Burkholderiaceae bacterium
GACAGCGAGGACGTCCGCGTCGGCGTCGCGCCCGTCGGCCGGCTCGGGAGGCGGCGGCGTCGGCCGGGCCGCGGAGCGTGTCGCCCGGGCCTGCATGGCCGGGGTGATTTCGAGGATCGTGGCCGGTTTACTGGGAGCTTTGGGCAAGGGCATCGTCGCCAATCATCCGGAGGAGGGAAAGCGGCCGCAGGGCGGGTCGAGGGGGCGCCTCTGCGGGCGATAGGGGGTCGCGGGAGGGCGGCAGCGGGGGTGGTGCAACGGATCTGTCCTGCCAGGGCTCAGCCGAGCGCCTCGACGGCGGCCAGCACCTCGGCGACGTGGCCGGGGACCTTCAGGCCCCGCCATTCCCGGACCAGGATCCCGGTCGGGTCGATCAGGAACGTCGACCGTTCGACGCCGCGCACCAGCTTGCCGTACAGCTTCTTCGTCCTGATGACGTCGAACAGCGTGCACAGCGTCTCGTCGGTGTCGGCGATCAATTCGAACGGCAGCTCGAACTTGCGCTGGAAGTTCTCGTGCGACTTCAGGCTGTCGCGCGAGACGCCGACGATCCGCGCGCCGGCGCGCTCGAAGGCCGCGTGATGCGTGCGGAAGTCGGAGGCCTGCGTCGAGCAGCCGGGCGTGTTGTCCTTCGGGTAGAAGTACAGCACCAGGATCCGGCCGCGGACGGAGGACAGCGTGAACTCGCCCCGCGTGGTCCGGCCTGAGAATTCGGGAAGCTGCTGTCCGAGGGCGACGGTCACTCTTGTTTCCTTGGCGAATCCCGCTCCGTCGTGGCGGCTCCATCGGCGAGGCCCTGGCCCGTCGCTGGCCGGCCCGATCGGTGCGTCGAAAACACCTTAGCACAGTCGCCGCGTCGCCAGTGCGGCGGCCCGGCCACGGCCGGCGCGCGTGCCGGCTCGATCAAGCCTCCTGCAACAGCGCGGCCAGCACCAGCCTGCCCTCGGTCATCAGGATGTTGTACGTGCGGCACGCCGCCGGCGTGTCCATGACCTCGACGCCGATTCGCCGGGCGAGCAGCGCCTGCGTCAGCCGCGGCGACGGGAAGCGCTGCCGCCGGCCGGTGCCGAGCAGCACGATGTCGGGGCCGATCTCGAGCAATCGCTCGAAGTGGACGGCGCTCAGGTCCTCGAAGCGCGCGACCGGCCAATGCTCGGCCGGCCATTCGGGGCCGACGATCACCGAGGAGTCGAATCGCCGCGCATTGATCTCGACGTATCCGTCACCGTAGCCGGTGACGGTGTTCAGGACCGATGACTGATCGGGGTGAAGTTTCATCGTTGTTTGTATGATAATGCACGTTTCGTTCCACCCAGAACATGAACGCACCCGCACCCAGCTCTCCCCTGGCCGCCTTCGTCGGCCAGGGGTCGTCGTCCGCCACCGAGCTCCCGCCGCTGCGCCCGATCCGCAAATCCAGCAAGCTGGCCGACGTCTGCTACGACATCCGCGGGCCGGTGATGGTCGCCGCGCGCCAGATGGAGGACGAAGGCCATCGGATCATCAAGCTGAACATCGGCAACCTGGCGCCGTTCGGCTTCGAGGCGCCCGACGAGGTCAAGCACGACGTCATCGTCAACCTGGGCAACGCGTCCGGGTATTCGGACTCGCGCGGCCTGTTCGCGGCCCGCAAGGCGATCATGCACTACACGCAGCTCAAGGGCATCGCCGGCGTGGGGCTCGACGACATCTACATCGGCAACGGCGTGTCCGAGCTGATCGTCATGTCGATGCAGGGCCTGCTCGACAACGGCGACGAGGTGCTGGTGCCGGCGCCCGACTACCCGCTGTGGACGGCGGCGGTCAGCCTGTCGGGCGGCAAGCCGCGCCACTACCTGTGCGACGAGGGCGCCGGCTGGCTGCCGGACCTGGACGATCTGCGCAGCAAGATCACCGACCGCACGCGGGCGCTGGTGCTGATCAACCCGAACAACCCGACCGGCGCGCTGTATCCGGACGACCTGCTGAAGGACCTGGTCGAGATCGCCCGCCAGCACCAGTTGATCGTCTTCGCCGACGAGATCTACGACAAGGTGCTGTACGACGACGCCCGGCACACGTCGATCGCGTCGCTGGCCGACGACGTGCTGTTCGTCACGTTCAACGGGCTGTCGAAGAACTACCGGGCCTGCGGCTACCGCGCCGGCTGGATGGTGATCTCGGGCGAGCGCGGCCATGCCGCCGACTACCTCGAAGGCCTGAACATCCTGGCGTCGATGCGCCTGTGCGCGAACGTGCCCGGCCAGTACGCGATCCAGACCGCGCTCGGCGGCTACCAGAGCATCGACGACCTGGTCCAGCCGGGCGGGCGCCTGCGCCGCCAGCGCGACCTCGCGCACCAGTTGTTCACGGCGCTGCCGGGCGTCAGTTGCGTCAAGCCGCGGGCGGCGCTGTACCTGTTCCCACGGCTCGACCCCAGGATGTACCCGATCGCCAACGACCAGGAGTTCATCCTCGAGTTGCTGCGCGCGCAGCAGGTGCTGCTCGTGCAGGGCACGGGCTTCAACTGGCCGCATCCGGACCACTTCCGCGTGGTGTTCCTGCCGAACAGCGACGACCTGACCGAGGCGGTCGACCGGATCGGCCGGTTCCTGCACGGCTACCGGCGGCGCCACGCCGCCTGACGCGCGACCCGACGCGCGGCGTCGGGTCTCTCCTCTCCACTTGACTGTCATTGGAATTCGATGAAACCGATCAACGTCGGCCTGGCCGGGATCGGTACCGTGGGCAGCGGTACCTGGGAAGTGTTGTCACGCAATCAGGACGAGATCCGGCGGCGGGCCGGACGTGGCATCCGGATCACCACCGTCGCCGACCTCGACACCGAACGCGCGCGCGGCCTGGTCGGTGACCGCGCCAAGGTCGTCGCCAGCGCGTTCGAGCTGCTCGACGATCCGTCGATCGACGTCGTCGTCGAGCTGATCGGCGGCTACGGCGTCGCCAAGGACCTGGTGCTGAAGGCGATCGCCGCCGGCAAGCACGTGGTCACCGCCAACAAGGCCCTGCTGGCCGTGCACGGCGGCGAGATCTTCGCGGCCGCGCAGCAGCGCGGCGTGATCGTCGCGTTCGAGGCCGCGGTGGCCGGCGGCATCCCGATCATCAAGGCGATGCGCGAGGGCCTGACGGCCAATCGCATCGAATGGATCGCCGGCATCATCAACGGCACGACCAACTTCATCCTGTCCGAGATGCGCGACAAGGGCCTGCCGTTCGAGCAGGTGCTGGCCGAGGCGCAGCGCCTGGGCTACGCCGAGGCCGATCCGACCTTCGACATCGAGGGCATCGACGCCGCGCACAAGGCGACGATCCTCGCGTCGATCGCGTTCGGCATCCCGGTGCAGTTCGACAAGGCCTACGTCGAGGGCATCACGCGGCTGCAGAGCGAGGACATCCGCTACGCCGAGAAGCTCGGCTACCGGATCAAGCTGCTCGGCATCACGCGCCGCCGCCAGGACGGTGACCGCACGCTCGGCATCGAGTTGCGCGTGCATCCGACGCTGATCCCGGCGTCCAGGCTGATCGCCAACGTCGAGGGCGCGATGAACGCGGTCTGGGTCAAGGGCGACGCGGTCGGCCACACGATGTACTACGGCCAGGGCGCCGGCTCCGAGCCGACGGCCAGCGCGGTCATCGCCGACCTGGTCGACGTCGCCCGCGCGGTCACCGTCGATCCCGATCACCGCGTGCCGTACCTGGCGTTCCAGTCCGACGCGCTGGCCGACGTGCCGGTGCTGCCGATCGACGAGGTCGAGACCGCGTACTACCTGCGCGCGCGCGTCGCCGACGAGCCCGGCGTGCTGGCCGACATCACGCGGCTGCTGGCCGACGCCCGGATCTCGATCGACGCGGTGCTGCAGCGCGAGCCGGTCGAAGGCGAGAACGCGACCGACCTGATCCTGCTCACGCACCGCTCGATCGAAGGCCGCGTCAAGTCGGCGATCGCGCGGATCGAGGCGCTGCCGACCGTGCTGTCGTCGGTGCACCTGATCCGCCTCGAAGACCTGAACTGAGGGCCAGGACGATGCTGTACGTCTCGACCCGCGGCGGCATGGCGCCGGCGCCGTTCCGCGACATCCTGCTCGGCGGCCTGGCGCCCGACGGCGGCCTGGTGATGCCCGAGCAATACCCGCGCGCCGACCTGGCCGCCTGGCGCGGCCTGTCGTATCCGGCGCTGGCCTTCGAGGTGCTGTCGCGCTTCGCGACCGACATCCCGGCGGCCGAGCTGCGCGAGCTGGTCGAGCGGACCTATCGCGCGGACGTCTTCGGCTCGGCCGAGATCACGCCGCTGCGCACGCTCGAGCCCGGCCTGCACCTGCTCGCGCTGTCCAACGGCCCGACGCTGGCGTTCAAGGACGTCGCGATGCAGCTTCTCGGCCATCTGTTCGAGTACGCGCTGGCGCGCGAAGGGCGCGAGCTGAACATCGTCGGCGCCACGTCCGGCGATACCGGCAGCGCGGCCGAGCACGCGATGCGCGGGCGGCGCGGGATCCGCGTGTTCATGCTGTCGCCGGCCGGGCGCATGAGCCCGTTCCAGCAGGCGCAGATGTTCTCGCTGCAGGATCCGAACATCTTCAACATCGCGATCGAAGGCGTGTTCGACGATTGCCAGGACCTGGTCAAGGCGATCTCGAACGACCTGGCGTTCAAGCAGCGCCACGCGATCGGCACCGTCAACTCGATCAACTGGGCGCGCGTCGTCGCGCAGGTCGTCTACTACTTCAAAGGCTATTTCGCGGCGACGACGGCCGACGACCAGACCGTGTCGTTCTGCGTGCCGTCGGGCAACTTCGGCAACGTACTGGCCGGCCACATCGCGCGCCGGATGGGCCTGCCGATCCGCCGGCTCGTCGTCGCGACCAACGAGAACGACGTGCTCGACGAGTTCTTTCGCACCGGCCGCTATCGCGTGCGCAAGGCCAGCGAGACCTGGGAGACCAGCAGCCCGTCGATGGACATCTCGAAGGCGTCGAACTTCGAGCGCTTCGTCTTCGACCTGGTCGGCCGCGATCCGGCCCAGGTGCGCGAGCTGTGGCGGCAGGTCGACCAGGACGGCGGCTTCGACCTGGGCGCGCAGCCCTGCTGGCGCGACGTAGCTCGCTACGGCTTCGTGTCCGGGCGCAGCACGCATGCCGACCGGATCGCGACGATCCGCGCGACCTGGGAGCGCTACCGGGTGATGGTCGACACGCACACGGCCGACGGCCTGCACGTCGCGCGCGACTGGCGCGAGCCGGGCGTGCCGATGATCTGCCTGGAGACCGCGCTGCCGATCAAGTTCGCCGAGTCGATCCGCGAGGCGCTCGGTCGCGAGCCCGAGCGGCCGGCCCGCTTCGAGGGCATCGAAGACCTGCCCAAGCGCGTCGAGACGATGCCGGTCGACGTCGATCGCCTGAAGCGCTACATCGCCGAGCGCTGCGGCGTCTGAGAGGCTGAGACGCGCGTGAAGGTCTTCGGCATCGCCGGCTACTCGGGCTCGGGCAAGACCACGCTGATCGAGCAGTTGCTGCCGCGGCTGACCGGTCGTGGCCTGTCGGTGTCGCTGGTCAAGCACGCGCACCACGACTTCGACGTCGACCAGCCGGGCAAGGATTCGTACCGGCATCGGCAGGCGGGCGCGAGCGAGGTCCTCGTCGCGTCGGCCCGGCGCTGGGCGCTGATGCACGAGCTGCGCGACGAGGCCGAGCCGGCGCTGGACGCGTTGCTGGCGCGGCTGTCGCCCTGCGACCTGGTGCTCGTCGAAGGCTTCAAGCGCGAGCCGATCGCCCGGCTCGAGGTCCATCGCCCGTCGGTCGGCAAGCCGCTGCTGTGCGCGACCGAGCCGGGCATCGTCGCGCTGGCCACCGACGAGCCCGGCGCGTTCGCCGCGATGGCGGCGGCGCGGGGAGAGGCGTTGACCGTGCTCGATCTGGATCGACCGGACGACGTGGTTTCGTTTATCTTGACGGCGACGGGCCTCGCGGCGCCCGGCGCTTGATGCCGCCGCCGGACACCGGCGCGCCGCTCCGCCGTGTCGCTTGCGCCGTCCCGCCGCGTCAGTCCCGCCGCGTCACTTCGCTTCGCCTGGCCATATCACCGAACCGTACCGATGAATCCGCCCGCTTTGCTGTCGTTCGATGAGGCGCTGGCCAGCCTGCTGGCCCAGGGCCGGCCGGTGGCCGATACCGAGCGCGTCGCGCTGGCCGAGGCGGCCGACCGGATCCTGGCCGAGCCGATCACCTCACCGATCGACGTCCCCGGCGACGACAACGCGCAGATGGACGGCTACGCGGTGCGCGTCGACGACGTGCTGGCGGCGGCAGCGCCGGTGCCCGCCACGCCGGTACCTGCCGGCGATCGGAATGCGGCCGGCGATCGGCACGCGGCTGGCGATCGGGAGGCTGGCGATCGGGAGGCCGGCGATCGGGAGGCCGGCGATCGGCACGCGGCCGGTGCCGCGCCTGCGTGGTCGGCCGGGCCGCTGCCGGTGTCGCAGCGCATCGCCGCCGGCCAGGTCGGGCAGCCGCTGCGGCCGGGCACGGTCGCGCGGATCTTCACCGGCGCGCCGATGCCGGCGGGCGCCGACGCGGTCGTGATGCAGGAAGCGACACGGCTGCTCGATCGGGGACTGATGATCGACGAGCGCCCGCAGCCCGGCGCCTGGGTGCGCCGTCGCGCCGAGGACATCGCCGCCGGCGCCCGGATCCTGCCGGCCGGCGCGTGCCTGACGCCGATGGCGATCGGGCTGGCCGCGTCGGTCGG
>JASGFT010000233.1:0-6722 GCA_047605425.1 Burkholderiaceae bacterium
CGGAACCGCCCTGACGCGCCGCTCGGCCGCGTCCGATTCGTTCACAGATTCTGAGCGGACGCGGCCGTGGGCGAGCCCGGCCAGCCGGTCGGCCGCGAGCGCGCCGATCGCCACGGCTGGTTCATCCACGGCCTGGGCATCGGCCAGATCTGCTCGTGGGGCACGCTGTACTACAGCTTTCCGCTGATCGCCGAGGCGATGGGCAACGAGCTGCACTGGTCGAAGGCGAGGCTTTTCTCGGCCGCCACCAGCGGCCTGCTACTGGCCGGGCTGTTGTCCTATCCGGTCGGCAAGGCGATCGACCGCGGCAGGGGGCGGGCAGTGCTGACCGGCGCGTCGGCGCTGGCCGGCCTGCTGTTGCTGGCGTGGGCGGGCGTCGACGGTTTCGCCGCCTACCTGCTGGTCGCGACGCTGGTCGGCGGGCTGCAGGCGGCGACGCTGTACGAACCGGCGTTCGCCGTCGTCGTCTGGCGGCTGGGCGCCGCGCGGGCGCGGCGCGGCATCACCGCGCTGACGCTGTGGGGCGGATTCGCGAGCACGGTGTTCGTGCCGCTGACCCAGTGGGCGATCGGCGCCTGGGGCTGGCGCGGCGCGCTGATGGGCCTGGCGGCCGTCAATCTGTTCGGATGCACGGCGCTCTACCACAGCGCGATCCGCGGATCGCCGGCCGGAAATGCCGACGGCGCCGACGCCGCTGAGGCACCGGCGGGTGTTGCGGCACCGGCGGGCGTTGCGGCACCAGTGGGCGCCGTAGCACTAGTGGGCGCTGTAGCACCGGCAGGTGTTGCGGCGCAGGGCGGCCGGCCGGCGCCGACGCCGCCGGAAGCGCCCGCGGACTGGCGGGCCGCGATGCGCACGCCGGTGTTCGCGGCGCTGGCGCTGGCGCTGGTCGCGCATGCGGCGACGTTCTCGGCGCTGACGTTCCACCTGTATCCGCTGCTGCTCGAGCGCGGGCTCGACGTCGCCGGCGTGGTGCTGGCCATCGGGCTGATCGGTCCTGCGCAGGTGCTCGGCCGGCTGGCCGTCGGCGCGTTCGCCGGACGCTGGTCGATCCCGCGGTTCGGGGCGCTCGTCGTGACGGCGTTTCCGCTGGCCGTTGCCGGTTTGCTGGTGCAGCCGGTATCGCTGCCGCTGGTGGCCGGCGTGCTGGTGCTGTACGGCGCGGCCAATGGCGTGTTCACGATCGTGCGCGGCATGGCGGTGCCCGAGATGGTGTCCGTGCATCACTATGGCCGGATCAACGGCGCGCTGAACGGGCCCGCGACGCTCGCCCGCGCGCTGGCGCCGCTGGGCATCGCCGCGCTGTGGGGCCTGCGTTCGGACTACCAGTGGCCGATCGTCGCGATGCTGGCCGGAGCGCTGCTGATGGCCTCGAGCTTCTGGCTCGCCTGCCGGCTGATGCCATCCGGCGGGGCCGATCGCGGATGATCGGTCGCCCGCGGTGCGGCCGGCGTGGTGTGGCCGGCGCGGTACGGCCGGCGTGGTGCGGCCGGCGTGGTGCGGCCGGGGCGGTGTGGCCGGGGCGGTGCGGCCGGCACGACGTGGCCGGACCTCGGCCGCGCACGTGGCGTTGATCCCGATGCGCGTTGCGCGACGGACTCCGTATCATCGCCAGGATCCGCCGGGATGGACGGCGGGCGAGGGGGCCGCACGCGGGCCCGATCGACAGATCCGAGGAGACGCCATGAAGCATCGAGATCAACCATCGTCCGCGCGGCAGCGCGGCGCCGCGACGCGGGCCGGCCGTGCCTCGGCCGCTGACCGGTCGATCGCGCGCCGGGCCTTCCTGGCGACGACGATCGCGCTGCTCGGCGCCGTGCCGCTGGCATCGATGGCGCAGCAGGCCGCCGCCTTTCCGAACCGCCCGGTCCGGATGCTGATCCCGTTCGCGGCCGGCAGCGGCACCGACATCGGCGGCCGCCTGATCGCCGAGGAGCTGGGCAAGGCGCTCGGGCAGAACGTGATCGTCGAGAACCGGCCGGGCGCGTCGGCGCAGATCGCCGCCGAGATGGCGGCCAAGGCGCCGCCCGACGGCCATACGATCTTCCTGACGACCAATACCTCGCACTCGGCCAACCCGTTCCTGTTCAAGAAGCTGCCGTACGATCCGGTCAAGGATTTCGCGCCGATCGCGCGCACGTACTTCCTGCCGTTCGTGCTGGTGGTCGACGGCAAGCTGCCGGTCCACGACGTGGCCGAGTTGGCCGCGTTCGTGAAGGCCAATCCCGACAAAGCGTCGTACGGCTACGGCAACAGCACCGGCCAGGTGGCCGGCGCGGCGTTCAGGCAGGCGCTGAAGCTGCCGCTGACCGAGGTGCCGTACAAGAGCACGCCGCCGGCGATCGCCGACATCATCGGCGGTTCGATCAGTTTCATGTTCGTCGACCTGCCGGCCGCGCGCGAAAGCCTGCGCGCCGGTCGGCTGCGCGCGATCGCCGTGACGACCGGCAAGCGTTCGACGCTGATGCCCGAGGTGCCGGCGGTCGGCGAGACGCCCGGCCTCGAAGGCTTCGACCTGACGTCCTGGGGCGGCCTGTTCGCGCCGGCCGGCACGCCGCCCGAGATCGTCGCGCGGCTCAGCGAGTCGGTGCGCGGCGTGCTCGGGCGCAAGGAGGTCGTCGAGCGCTTCGCCGGCATGAGCTACGAACTGGCGCCCAGTTCGCCGTCGGAGCTGGCCGCGTTCGTCGCCGAGCAACTCGAGAACTGGGGCACGAAGGTCCGCGAGGCCGGCATCCAGCCCGAGTGACCACGGGCCAACGCGTAAGCGAGCAAGCTCCCGCGTTCAGGCGGGAGTGATTCGATCCGCCGTGCCCGGCCGGTTCTTTCTCCGGCTCTTCAATTGATCGGCTGCTGCTGCGGCGGGTCGGGCGGGCCGACGCGCAGGAAGTTGTTGACGCAGCGGATGCCGTCGACCTGCCGCGCGATGTCGAGGGCCAGCGCGATGTGCTGCGGCGTCGATACGCCGCCGTACAGCGTCGCGACGCCGCCGTTGACCTTGACCTGGATCTGTTCGCGCAGCAGCTCGCGATTGAACTGAAGCTTGGTCTGCAGCTTCATCGTCAGGCCCTCGTCGCGAAAGAAGCTCGCTTCGCCGGCCTGGCAGGGGGTGTCGGCCGCCGGCTTGGCGGCCGGCTTGGCCGTGCCGGCCTTGCCGCGCGGGGCATCGGCAGCGATGGCGGCCGGCGCGGCCAGCGCCAGCAGCACCGCGGCGGCCAGCGCGGGCATCGACCGGGGCGTGCGCGAGTGGCGGGAGTGCGCCGGAAAAGCGTCGGGCAGGGGATCCTGGGTCATCGTCGTCATCCTCGTCTTGTCGTTGTCGTTGTCGTTGTCGCTATCGTTGTTGTCGTCACCGTCATCGTTCAGCCGGATCGGACGGCATCCGCAGCAGCGCGCCCTGCTTGCGCAGCGCCTGCTGCAACTGGGTGACGTCGACCGCCCTCGGCTCGATCCGCCGGCTGGCCGCCAGCGCCGCCGCCACGCCGGCCGCCTGCCCGGTCAGCCAGCACTGCGGGATCTCGCGCATGAACGAATGCGAGTTCGGGTCGCAGGCCAGGTGCCGGCCGGGCGCCAGCAGTCCGTCGAGCGCGCGCGGCAGCAGGCAGCCATAGGGTACCGAGATCGACGGAAACGCCGGTGACAGCGACGGCGAGATGCCGATCTCGTCGGGGCGCGGCTCGCCCATTGGTCCCGGATCACCGGCGAGACGCCCAGCAGTCGGCGCGTATGCCGGACGCCGAGCTGCGGCGCGGTGTGGATCAGGTAGGCGTTCTCGAAGCCGGGCGCGTGCGCGCGGAAGAACGCCAGGTGCGCGCCCATCAGGTCGCGCGATCGCAACTCGACGGCGGTCATGTGTTCGACGTCCAGCGCCGACAGGCCTGACTGGCGCGGCCCCATGAACAGCGCGACGTCGTCGCGCCACGACACGAACGGCCGCTCGAACAGGCCGACCGCTTCGCGGCCCTTGGCCATGAACGCGGCGAAACCGTCGGGATCACCCTGGCGGAACGCGATCCAGCGCGGCATGTCGACGCCGCCGAACAGCCAGGCCGTGTTCATGCAGTGATGGATGTCGTCGTCGGCGATGTCGTTCTCGAAGCGGGCGCCCGCGCGCGCGAACAGGTCGCCGTCGCCGCTGGCGTCGACGACCACGTGCGCGCGGATCGCGAAACGGCCCTCCTTGCTCTCGAACACGGCGCCGCGCACGGCCGGCCCCTGCATCCACGGCGCGACGGCCGTCGCGTGCAGCAGCAGGTGGGCGCCGCTGTCGCGCAGCATCTGCTGCGAGACGCCCTTCAGCCATTCCGGATTGAGCGTCGGCGAATGCGTGACGACGCCGTGGAACGCCGCCGTGCGCTGCTGCCAGTAGGCGGCGCGCGCCGGATCGCGGCTGCCCCATTCGTCGCGCGGCGGGCCGGCGATCTCGTCGCGCGGCAGCCGATCGAGGACGTCGGCGGCGAAGCCTTCGATGACGCGGCGGCCGTGCCAGTCGGTCATCCGGTCGATCCAGATCACCAGTCCGCCGGTCGCCAGGCCACCCAGATGGTTGTAGCGTTCGACCAGCGTCACGTCGGCGCCGAGGCGCGCGGCCGATACCGCGGCCGCGGTGCCGGCGGGTCCGCCGCCGACCACCAGCACGTCGGTACGCCGCATCACCGGCGTCGAGCGCGCCGGCTCTTCGAGGAACTCGTGCGTGGCTTGGCGTATGCTGACCGGCTTGCGCCCGCTGAAGACCTGGGTCTGGAACAGCAGGCGGCCGTTGGGGCGGTCGCGCGAGGCGCCTCGCGCGGACGGTCCGGGTGGAGAATCGGCGGACGAAGCGCCGGCGGGCGGCGGGGTCGGGGCGTTGGCGTCCTGCATTGCGATCGGGCACGGAAGGGCACGAGATGGGCGGGACGAGTCTGTACGGAGAAGCGAAGTGAGTCAAACCGGCCGGAACGCGCAGCGAGCGAAGAGCCATGCACCGCAGGCCGAGCCGCCCGAGCCGGGCAGGCCCTATGCGCTGCGGCTCGCCGACCAGCGATCGGTGGCCGAACTGCCCGCCGACGCGCCCGACCGGTCCGACGCGGCGAAGGAGCGCGCCCGCGCCGAATCCGATGCGTTGCGCGGCCGGCTCGCCGACTGGCAGGAGCGGCTGTATGCCGAGCATCGCCGCCGGCTGCTGGTCGTGCTGCAGGCGATGGATACCGGCGGCAAGGACGGCACGATCCGCAACGTCTTTCGCAGCGTCAACGCGATGGGCGTCAAGGCCGCGCGTTTCGAGGCGCCGACGCGCGACGACCTGGCGCGCGACTACCTGTGGCGCGTGCACGCGCAGGTGCCGGCGACCGGGCAGATCGGCATCTTCAACCGCTCGCACTACGAGGACGTGCTGACCGTCCGCGTCAACGGCCTGGTGCCCGAGCACGTGTGGCGGCGCCGCTATGAGCACATCCGCGGATTCGAGCGGCTGCTGGCCGACGAGGGCACGCGGATCGTCAAGCTGTTCCTGCACATCGACCGGGACGAGCAGCGCGAGCGCTTGCAGGCGCGCGTCGACGACCCCTGCAAGCGCTGGAAGTTCGACGACAACGACGTCAACCAGCGCAAGCGCTGGGACGACTACATGGCGGCGTACACCGACGCGATCCGCGAGACCGACGCGCCGCACGCGCCGTGGTACGTGATCCCGGCCAACCAGAAATGGCATCGCGACCGCACGGTGCTCGAGCTGCTGGTGCGCACGCTCGAGGACATGGGGCCGCAGTATCCGAAGACCGACGTCGATCCGTCGCGTGTCGTCATAGACTGAACGTTTTCCACGAATCCATCGAGAGGAGACCCACGAATGACCGAACCCCTGGTGTTGCGCGAGGACGCCGGACGCGCCGCGATCCTGACGATCAATCGACCGGACAAGCTCAACGCGCTGAACGTGTCGGTGTTCGCGGAACTGAACGCGCACGTCGGGCGGATCCGCGAGCAGGGTGATGCGGTCGGCGTCGTCGTGTTGCGCGGCGCCGGCAAGTGCTTCTCGGCCGGGCACGATCTGTCCGACATCGCCACCGGCGAGGCGCTGCCCGAGCCGAACTTCCAGGCCAAGGTCATCGAACGGCTGGCCAACCTGCCGCTGCCGGTGATCACCGTCGTGCACGGTCACTGCTATACCGGCGCGCTCGAGCTGGCGCTGGCCGGCGACATCATCCTGGCCGCCGAGTCGGCCAAGTTCGCCGACACGCACGCGCGCTGGTCGCTGACGCCGGTCTGGGGCCTGAGCCAGCGGCTGCCGCGCCGGGTCGGCACGTACAAGGCGCGCGAGCTGATGTTCACCTGCCGCACGTTGACCGGGCGCCAGGCCGAGGCGATCGGGCTGGCCAACCAGTGCGTGGCCGATGCCGAGCTCGAATCCGAGCTGACGCGGCTGATCGACGACATCTGCGCGAATTCCTCGTTCAGCCACGCGGCGAACAAGCGGCTGCTGCTCGAAAGCGACGGCCTGCCGATCGGCGACGGGCTGGCGCGCGAGATCTACCGCGGCGAAGGGCGGGGGCCCGACACGCGGCAGCGGATCGCCGCGTTCACGAACAAGACCGCGCGCAAGCAGGCCTGAGAATCTGTGAACGAACCAGCCACGGCCGCTCGTCGCGTCAGGACGATCCCGCTCGTCGTTGCGAATGCTCGCCATATTCCCCGATATGGCTGCGCTTCGCGCCTCGATCGGAACCGCCCTGACGCGCCGCTCGGCC
>JASGFT010000234.1:0-6719 GCA_047605425.1 Burkholderiaceae bacterium
CCGTCGACCGAGCGCGCCCACGGCCAGGCCAGCAGGCCGACGAGCACGGCGGCGCCGGCCAGCAGCGCGGCGCGGCGCGGCGGGCCGATGCGATCACGTTGGGCGTACCACACGCTGAACTCCCCGGCCAGCGGCCGCGCGACGAACCAGATGATCTCGACGAGGAACAGGAAGATGCCGAGCAGCTTGAAGAAGTAGTGGTAAACGGCCAATGCGATGCCGATGAACACCACCAGACGGTACAGCCAGGTCAGGAACGCGAACCCGGTCAGGAAGCGGCGCAACCCGGGCTCGAACGGCTCGGGGTCGGGATCGTTCCAGCCGAGCAATGCGTTGCGCAGCCGCGTGCGCGCGAGCGCGAAGCTGCGCGCGTGCAGGTTCTGCATGTCGAGCAGGTCCGACAGCAGGAAGTAGCCGTCGAAGCGCATGAACGGGCTGGCGTTGATGGCCAGCGTCAGGACCCAGCTCGTCGTCGCCAGGAAGAACAGCGCGCTGCGGATCGCGCCATCGTCGACCAGGCTCCAGGCCAGCGTCGCGAAGCCCGCCAGCGCGAACTCGGTCGCCATGCCGGCCGCGGCGATCGCGAAGCGCTGGCGCCGGTCGGACAGCTTCCACGACTCGCCGGTATCGGTGTACAGCATCGGCCACATGACGAGGAAGGCCACGCCCATGTGCGCGACGCGCACGCCTAAACGGGTCGCCGTGATCGCGTGCCCCATCTCGTGCAGCGTCTTGGCGAAGATCAGCGCCAGCGCGTAGCCGAGCAGGCCGGCCGGACTCAGGAAATCGTGGAACGTGTGCACGAAGCTGTCCCACTGCCGCGCCGCGAGCAGCACGCCCAGCAGCGTGGCCGCCAGCGTGGCGACCAGGAAGCCGCGCGTGTACAGGAAGCCCAATGCCGGCGCCAGGCGCGCGAGCAGCGCCTGCGGCCGCACCAGCGGCACGCGGATGAACAGGTAGTTGTGCAGCAGCCATTTCCAGCGCGCCGGCCGGGCGTCGCGCGCCGCCTGCTTCAGGTAGTCGACCGAGCCGGGGTCGGTCGCGCGCAGCAGCAGGTGCTGGCGAAAGAAGCGCGCGAGCTGCTCGACGTCGTCGACGCCGACCGTCAGCGGCGTCTCGCGGCCGATCTCCTCGGCGATCGCGTCCGCGTCGCCGATCGTCCAGCGCGACAGCATCTCGAATTCGATCCAGCCGATCCGGAAGAAGCGGTTGCCGACCGGGTCCTGGATCATCCAGGCCGGCGAGCCGTCGCGATTGGCCGCCGCCTCGAACAGCACCAGGTCCTCGCGCAGCGGCGGCACCGGCCGCGCCGGCGCCAGCCGGATCCGCTGCCGCGTCCCCAGCCGGATCGATCCGCTCAGCGAGCTCATCGCGATGCCGCGGCCTTACCAGCCGGTCAGTTCGCGCAGGCCCGCCAGCGGGCGGCGGAACAGGTAGTAGGCGAGCGGCGCGCGCGAACCGTAGATCTTGGCGGTGCCGCGCAGGCCGATGCGCGCCAGCGCGCGCTGCTCGTCGTCGAGCGCGTCGAAGCGCGCGCGCAAGCGGTACGCGACGATCCCGTCGGGCGACTGCGTCGCCTGGTAGCTGGTCTGCGACAGCTTGCCGGTCAACGGCCGCAGCGGCGACACCTGCAGGTAGAGCTTGACGTCGGCGCCCTCGTCCAGGTTGATCGCGTCGGGCACCGGCAGCCAGATCAGCATGCCGGCGTCGGCCGGGTCGGCCAGCAGCGCGACGCGCTCGCCGGTGACGACGGGCTTGCCCTGCCAGTCGTTGACGTCGCCGAACACGACGACGCCGCGCCCGGGCGAGCGCACCTCGATGCGCTTCATCAGGTCATCGATGTAGACGAGCTCGGCCTGGCGCTCGGCGACCTTGCCGTTCAGCGAGGCCAGCTCGGCGCGGCTCTGGTCGTTGGCGAAGGCCTTCTGCGCGGCGGCCAATGCGTCGGCGCGCGCCACCTGCAACTGCTTGAGCGCCACCTCGCGCCGGTTGCGCAGCGTGGTCTCGTCGAGCGTGAACAGCGGGTCGCCTTCTTCGACCGCCTGGTTCGGCTGCACGTGGAAGGTCTTGATCACGCCATCGATCGGCGAGCTGACCGCGATCGCGTCCAGCGCGATGACCTCGGCCGGCGCCAGCACCGACAGGCGCACCGGTACGCACAGCGCGGCGACGGCCAGCGCGAGCACGATCCAGGCGACGCGGCGCGACGACCACGAGCGGCCCAGGCGCCGCGCGCGCGCCGGTTCGAGCGCCGCCCACGCATGGCCATAGGCGCCGACCAGCCGGGCCATCAACTGCTGCGCGCCCTCGGCCGGCGCCTCTTCGAGCGCATAGGCGGCCAGGCCGAGCCGCTGCCCGTCGGGCGCCAGCACCGGATACGTCAGCAGGTAGGCGGGCAGCCACTCGGCCCAGCCCTCGCGCATCGATTCGGGCAGGTCGTCGATCACGACGAACTCCGGATCGTCGCCCGGGCGCGCGGCCAGCCAGTCGCCCAGGCGGCGCAGCCAGACCGTGTACGGCGAGTCCTCGGCGAGCTGCGCGAGCCCCGACACGGTCCGCAGCCGAGCGCGTCCGTCGCGGATCGACCAGACGAGGCCCTGCCGATACGGAAACAGCCGCCACGGCTCGTTGGCGATGCAGAACAGCAACTCGGCCGTGTCGCGGGCCCCGCGAGCGCGCTCCTCCAGATGGATGTACTGGTGGATCGCGGCCGACGCGAGACGCGCGCCGTCGAGCGGCGCGTTCATCTGGCCTGCGCGAACTCGGCGTTGCCGCTCATGCCGGCCAGCAGCTCGGGAAAGCTGCCGCCGACGCGGCCTTCGAGCTCGATCGACTGACTGACCGCGTCGACGCGGCCGTTGATCGCCGACACGACCGCCGGATAGCTCTTGCCGGTCTCGTCGATATGGATGCGGAACGGCGCGCCGGTCTTGAGCCAGGACAGCCAGCGCGACGGCGCGTTCAGCTTGACCTTCAGCGGGCCGCCGGAGACCAGGTCGACCAGCGGCTGCCCGGCCGTCACGCCCTGGAACTGGCGCACGTGCAGCTTGACGATGCGGCCGGCGAACGGCGCCGGGATCACGCACTGCTTGAGCTGCGCCTTCGAGACGTCGATCTGCGCGCGCGCCTTCTGGACCGCGGCGGCCGCCAGCGACACCTCGACCTCGCCGGCCGCGTTCAGGCCCTGCAGCCGCAGTTTGGCCTCGTGCTGCTCCTTGGCCGAAGCCAGCTCGGCCTCGGACATCTTGAGCCGCGCGTCCAGCTCCGAGCACTCGAGGACGACCAGCGACGACCCCTTGCTGACCGCCGAGCCGATGTCGCCGCCGAGCCGATTGATCTGGCCGACGATCTGCGAGACGACCGTGGTCTCCTGCTGCGGAATCAACAGCACGCGAATGCCGCTGCCCTGGTCGTTGGCCGGCAGTCCGGCCGGCGGCGGCACCGTCGGCATCGCCGACGGTCCGGCGGCCGCACCGTCGCCGGCCGGCGCGGCCGGGGCCTGTGCGCCATTGGCATGAGCGCCATTGGCCTGAGCGCCGCTGGCCTGCGTGCCGTTGGCCTGCGCGCCGGTCGCCGGCGTCGTGGACCGGGCGGCGGGCGCGGCCGGCTTGACCTGCATCTGCGCGGCCGCGAACGGCGCCGCCGCCAGACAGGCGATCGCCCCCACGCAAAAGGCCGCGACGCGCGCGGCCGCCGGGCGCCGCGGACGCGGCGCGCCGGCAAGAACGACAAACGGGCTGCTCGGCATCGGTGATATCAGTTCTGCGTGACTTCGGGCGAATCGAAGGTACGCGCCGCGACCGGCTGCCGGCTCTTGTCGACCAGCCAGTCGTTCATCGCGACCGAGTACGAATCGATCGCCGATTGCGTCAGCGCGTTGATCGCGCCGGGCGTGACATCCCGCGGCATCACGCTCGAATACGACATCGCGCCGGCCCGCGCGCCGTTCGGGTGGTACATCGTCATCACCCATTCGGCGCGTCGCGTCGTGCCCGACTGGTCGGCCACCGCCAGGCGCACGACCATCTTCCAGGCGTCGGGGGCGTCGGCGACCTCGATGTTGTAGCGGTTCAGCGCCTGGGCGACCCCTTCCCTGATCGCCGTCGCGTAGCGCGGATCGGCGACGTCCTCGACGACGACGGCCACCTTGGGCGCCGGCAACTGCGTGGCCGACACGCGTTCGAAGGTCGCGCGCTGCCACTCCTGCAGCGACTTGTCGATGGTCTCGGTCAGCGCCGGCAGGTCGTAACCGCCCTCGGGCGGCAGCACGTCGAGGCCGACCGAATTGAACAGCCGGCCATAAGCGGCCTGCGCGTTCGCGTAGGCGACGTGGCGCTGGTACGACGACAACAGCGCGCGCGCCTCGGTGCGGATGACCTCGAGCTCGGAATCGACGCGCGAGGTCGCCGCCGCCTTCGAATAGTTGGCCAGGCGCTGGTCGACGCTGGCGCTCTCGGATACCTGGTCCAGTTCGTCCTTGGCCAGGCTGTAGCGCTGGGCGGCGACGCGCACCTGCGTCAGCACGGCCATCGCCTGCGCCATGCGCCGGGTGTCGTCGACGCTCAACTGCGCGTCGCGCTGGCGGTTCAGCGACGGGATCGACGCCAGCCGGAACAGGCTCATCGACAAGCGCAACCCGCCCTCCATCCAACTATTGTTCAGCAGGTACTTGTTCGAGTCGTACTGCGAGCTCAAGTCCAGCGACAGGCCGGGCAGCGTCGCGACCAGCGCGCGATTGGCGTCGGCGACCGAGATGCGCTTGCGATAGTCTTCCTCGCGCAGCTCGGGCCGCTGCACCAACGCGATCTCCTCGAGCTTCTCGAGGTTGGCCGGCGCCGGCGGCAGCAAGGGCTCGTTGTTGTCGAGCAGCGTGAACTGCGTGTTCGGCGGCAGGTTCATCAAGCCGGCCAGCTCCATCTTGGCCAGCTCCAGATCCTGGCGGCGCGCCTGCAGCAGCACCGTCGAGTCGAGCAGCGCGCGCTGGTAGGCGAGCGCCTGCGCCTGCGGCAGCAAGCCCTGCTGCTCGATCTGGCGCGCGCGCGACAGCGCCGTCTTCGATTTGCCGGTCAGCGCGTCCATCTGCGCCATCAGCCGCTGCGCGCCCAGCGCGCGCCAGTAGGCGATGCGCACGTCCTGCATCAGGTTCTGCATGACCTTGCGCTTGCGCTCCTCGGCCACCAGCACCTGGTCCGACGCCATCTTCGCGCGGAAGTACGACACGCCGAAATCCAGGATGTTCCACGAGAACTCGGCGCTGGCGATCCGGCGGTTGCGCTCGAGCGTCGTCGTCGAGGTCTGGCCGGAGGACGTGACGTAGGCCAGGTCGTTGCTGCGATGGACGTAGCCGGCATTCAGCAGCAGACGGGGAAACATGTCCCAGCGCGTCACGTCCAGCGTGCCCTGGGCCAGCGCCTCCTCCATCACCTTGAGCCGGTAGTCGAGGTTGTACTTCATCGCGCGGGCCGACACCTCGGCCAGCGACAGCGGCCCGGTGACCGGGTCCTGGTCCGCGTACATCTTGGCGCGGTCGTCCTCGACGCGCTTGGCGATGTCCTGCGGCGACATCGGCTTGGGCGTCATCGCGCAGCCGGCCATCGCCACGGCGAGGACCGACACTGCCAGCAAGCGTTTCGTCATCCGTCGATGGCCAGAGACTGCCTCGACCTGCACGCGTGGGCTCATTTGATTGGTTTTCCGTCCGACCGGTTTTTTGACGAATCGGCCGATACATGCCGGCCGATTTCCAACAGATCTTTTTAAATCAAAAGGTTATATAAAAACCGTAAACCAGTATCTCAGTTTGATCAGCCCCTCACAAGCCACGGTAGCACCACTCGTCGGACGAACGGCGCCGTCGGTGCGACGAGTGGTGCATTCGCGCAACAGACGGGCGCCGCGCCGCCTTTTCGCGGCGTCGGCGCGAGCCGGTCAGCAGCCCTTGTCCACCGGCGCGCGCGTCGACGCGGCGCGATGGGCGACCGGCGGTCGTTTGGCGACGGTCTTGACCTGCTCGCTGAACGACTTGGGCACGGCCTTGTTGACGACGTCGGATCGGGCGAAGACGCTCGAGGCGACGGCTTTCGGCCTGGGCTTGGCCACGCCCGCGGTCTTCGCCTTCGGCGCCGGCACGCAGTCGTCGGTCGGCTTGACCGGCTGACGGGCGGCCGCGAGCAACGCGGGCGTCAGCGCCGCCGTCTTGTCGACGGCCTCGCCTTCGGCCGGCGCCTCCTCGACGACGCCCTTGACGCGCTCGAACACGATCGGGCCCTGCGGATCCTGCGGCAGGACCAGCGGCGCCATCAGCACCGGCTTGGAATCGATCGACGAGTACGACGGCGCGGGCGCCCCGGCGGAAGAGATCGCCGGATTCGTGAAGCCGGCCGGCACGATCGGCAGTTGCGGGCCAAGCGTCGTACCACCGCCTCGTCCGCTGTCGCCGCCTCCGGAGGTGCCGCCTCCAGAATTGCCGCCTCCGGAGTTACCGCCTCCGGAGTTACCGCCTCCCGGATTGCCACCACCAGGGGTACCCCCGCCGGGGTTACCAGGATTCTCGCCACCACCCGAGGGATTGCCCGGGTTACCCGGGTTCTCGCCACCACCCGAGGGATTGCCCGGGTTACCAGGATTCTCGCCGCCACCCGAGGGATTGCCCGGGTTACCCGGGTTCTCGCCGCCACCCGAGGGATTGCCCGGGTTACCCGGGTTCTCGCCGCCACCCG
>JASGFT010000235.1:0-6662 GCA_047605425.1 Burkholderiaceae bacterium
GGTCCCGCGGCGCGCGCCGGTCTGCGCGCGTTCGCGCGCGGCGAGGTCGGCATCGTCGCCGGCGACGTCATTACCGCGATCGACGGCGAGGCGGTGGCCGACGCCGACGACGTGCTGGCCGCGCTCGAGCGCCGCCAGCCCGGCGACCGGATCGAGCTGACGCTCTGGCGCGCCGGCCGGACCCGCAAGGAAACCGTCGAACTCGCCGCCGCCGACGATTGATCCGCCGACGTGTCGGGCGAGTCATTCAATTAGTGGAACGGACTGTTGGATTTTCGCACAGCGGATTGCTTGCTTCATCAGCGGCGAAGACCGAGACTGCACTTCGGCTCGACTTGTCAACCCCTCGAAAGGAGGGTGTCGACCGGCAGCTCCCGATCACAACGAAGAAAGACAGACCAGAGGAGACACCAGATGACCCGACTCGCCCGCTGGGCCGCCTTGGCGGCCGTCGCCGCCGTACCGATCCCCAGTCTCGCCCAGACCAGCGTCTCGATGTACGGCATGGCCGACGCTGGCGTCGTCTACGCCGATCCCGACGCGTCCGGCTACAGCGGAGCGTTCCGCGTCGATTCCAGCATCATGAGCACCAGCCGCTGGGGCATCCGCGGCACCGAGGATCTCGGCGGTGGCCTGTCCGCCTACTTCAATGCCGAGGCCAACTGGGGCTTGGACCAGGGCACCGGTGATCCGGCAGCGGGCAACGGCCTGACGTTCGCGCGGCGTTCGATCGTCGGCCTGCAGGGCGGGTTCGGCCAACTCTTCCTGGGCCGCGAGTACACGCCGGCGTTCTATGCCGGCTACGCGAACGACCTGTTCGCTTATGGTCTGAACGGCACGACCCTGATATGGAACGTCCGGGGTTTGCTGCCGATCCGCTACAGCAACGCGATCTTCTACAACACGCCCAACTGGGGCGGTGTGCAGATCCGCTTCGCGTACGGCAAGGCCGCGTTCACCGGCACCGAGTATTACACCGACTCGCGCAAGCGCGACAACAACGGTGACGTCGCCGTGCTGTTCAATCGCGGCGCGATCCAGGCCAACGCCTATTATCGCTTCGGCTACGCGAACGTCGCCGAGACCGATCCGGGCCGGTTCACGCCGCCCAAGGTCCGCCAGTATGGCGCGGGCTTCGGCTACAACTTCGGCATGGTGCGGCTGGTCACCAGCGTGTCGATCAGCGATCCGGACAACCTGGGCACCATGTACGACAAGGTGCTGGCATGGAACCTCGGTGTCGGCGTTCGCGCCGGCGCCGGCGAAGTGCTGATCCAGGGTCACCAGGTCCGCTACAAGAACGAGTCGACCGGCGACAAGCCGCGCGCCGACACGCTGGCCGTCGCGTACACCTACCCGCTGTCCAAGCGCACGAAGCTGTACGCCTCGTGGGCGATGACGCGCAACAAGCGTGGCGCGGACCAGGGGGTGATGAACAACTCGAACGTTTATGGCGGCTTGGCCGCGAACTCCAGCCCCCGCGCGCTGGCGCTGGGCATCAACCACACGTTCTGACCGCGATCGGCTCCCACCCCGGTCTTCTCCCGCCGGCGCTCCACCGCCCAGGGTGAAGGCCGGGTCGATGGGTGGCACGGCGGATGGCCGGGGTGAGCGCTAAGCCTGCGCGTGGGCGAGCCGTCCGAGCGTGCGTAGCGCATCGTCGGCCGCCGGCGGCCACGCCAGTCCGCAGCTCAGCCTGACGAACGCATCGAAGCGCGCGGCGCTCGAGAACATCGCGCCGGGCAGCGGTTTGATGCCGTGCTCGAGCGCATGCTCGAACAGCGCGCATCCGTCGATCGGCGGCGGCAGCTCCAGCCACAGCAGCATGCCGCCGCCGGGCAGGCTCAGCCGCGTGCCGGCTCGGGCTCCTGACGGCCCGCTACAGTCCCTGCGCGCGTCGCAGCAGCTCCTCTGTCGGATAGCCGTCGGCCGCCAGTCCGACGCTGCGCTGATAGCGCCGGATCGCGCCGCGCGTGGCCGGGCCCAGCATGCCGTCCGGCGCGCCGCTGTCGAAGCCCTTGTCGTTCAGCGCCTGCTGCAGCGCGCGGACGTCGCTGCGCGACAGCGGCACCAGATCGCGCGGCCACGCGGCGGCGACGCCCGGTCCGCCGGCGATCCGCTGCGCGAGCAGGCCCACGCCGAGCGCGTAGCTCATCGCGTTGTTGTAGCGCAGGATCGCCCGGTAGTTCGGGCCAACCAGGAAGGCCGGCCCCCGCGCGCCCGCCGGCAGCAGGATCGCCGCCTCCTCCAGGTCGGGCAGTGCGCCGCCGTCGGCCGCGCGTACGCCTTCGGCCGCCCATTGGGCGCTACGCTGGCGCAGCTTGTCGTCGGCGCGGCCATGGTCGAATCCCGCCGGCAGCCGCACTTCGGTGCCCCAGATCTGCCCGGGCTGCCAGCCTTCGCGGCGCAGGAAGTGCGCGGTCGACGCGATCACGTCGGGCATGCTGCCCCAGATGTCGCGCCGGCCGTCGCCGTCGGCGTCCACCGCATAGGCGAGGAAGTTCGACGGCAGGAACTGCGTCTGCCCCATCGCGCCCGCCCACGAGCCGACCATCCGGGCGCGCGTGATGTCGCCGTTTTGCAGGATCCGCAGCGCGGCGATCAACTGCTGGCGCGCCCAGTTCGCTCGGCGTCCTTCATAAGCGAGCGTGGCCAGCGCGTCGATCGTCGGGATCTCGCCGAAATACGCGCCGTAGTTGCTCTCCATCCCCCAGATCGCGATGATGACCTCGGGCGGTACGCCGTACCGCGAGGCGGCCGCGTCGGCCACGGCTCGCAGCTCCTGCAGCTTGGCCTGGCCGCGGGCGATGCGCTGCGCCGACACGGCGGTATCCAGGTAGTCCCATAGCGGGCGGGTGAACTCGGGCTGCGCGCGGTCCAGCTCGATCACCTTGGGCAGCAGCCGGACGTTCTTCAGCCCGTCGCGCAGCGTGGCTTCGTCGATGCCGGCCGCTTTCGCGTCGGCGCGAAAGCGCGCGAGCCACGCGTCGAACGAGATCGTCGGCTCACCGGCGTCGGACGAAGCGCCGTCGGCGGCCGATGACGCGCCACCGTCGCCCGCCGAGGCCGCGGCCGTCGCCGCCTGCGCGCGCGGAACGGCCGGGGCGGTGGCGGTTGACGCCGGGGAGGGCGCCGTCGACGACGGCGTTGGTGATGCGGGCGTCGCCGATCCGGGTGCCGGCGATCCGAGCGTCGAGACGCCGACGGCCGGCGCGGCGGCGGCCGTCGGCGCGGTCGGCGGCGTCGCGGCGCAGCCCGTGAAGACCGCCGCGAGCAGGCTCAGCGCGAACCGCCCGGTGCGCGGTTGCGACGGGGGGGCGAGGCACAGCGGGTCGGGAGCGGAGCGGGGCGAAACGGCAAGGCGGGGTGAAGACATGCTGGCGTTGTACAGGTTTCCGACCACGTTGGCGAATCCGGGTTCGCCGCCGCGCGGCGACGGCAAAGACGACGGTGCGGTGACAAGGCGACGCCGCGACGCGACAGCGCCGTGGGGCCGGCCCGCCTCCGCTCAAGCCGACAGCAGATCGCCGAACAGCACCCAGCGCTTGCCGTCGAAACGCATCAACTGCATCTGCTCGATCGGTCCGTGATCGGTCGGCCCGGTCGTCACGTCGATGCCGGGCACCAGCACGTCGAACCGCCAGCTCTTCGCGCTCTCGGCCACGCGTATCAGGTTCTCGCGCGTCAGGTCGTTGCCGCAGCCCTCGAGCAGCCTGTGCATGAAGCTGGCGATGTAGTAGCCGGTCACGTTGTAGACGTCGGTCTTGTCGCCGGTCGGATACCACTTGTCCATGAACGCGTGCCAGCGCCGCATGCCCGCGTCGTCGGCCCAGCTCGGGTCGACCGGGTCCTTCATGTAAGCGGCGCTGATCGCGCCGATCGCGTACTGCGGGCCCGCCGGCTGGATCACCGTGCCGACCGAGTTGGCGACGCTGGTCAGCATCAGCAGCGGCTTCCATTCGAGCTCGCCGACGCGGCGCACGGCCTGCGCGGCGAACTTGGGCGTGGCCGCCAGGACCAGCGCGTCGATGCCGGCCGACTTGAGCTGCAGCACCTGCGTGTTGACGGTCGCGTCGGTCACCTCGTACGCGACCTCGGCGACGATGTGCTTGCGCGCGTCCGCGCCCAGGCCGCGGTGCAGGCCGTGCAGATAGTCCTTGCCCAGGTCGTCGTTCTGGAACAGCACGCCGATCCTCACGTTCGGGTTCCGCTGGAGCAGGTACTTCGCGAAGATCGCCGCCTCGGTGTCATAAGTGGGCAGCGCCGTCATCGTCATCGGATACGTCTTCGTATCGAGCCATTTGCTGGCGCCGCGGGAGATCAGCAACTGCGGCACGCCCTTGGCGTTCAGGTACTTGGCGACCGCCGAGTTGCCCGGGGTGCCCAGCAGCCCGAATACCGCCATCACCTGGTCCTGCTCGACGAGCCGGCGGATCATCTCGACCGTCTTCGGCGGCGAATAGCCGTCGTCGACGCTGATCAGCTTGACGGTGCGGCCGTTGATGCCACCTTGCGCGTTGAGCATGTCGAAGTACGCGCCTTCGGCGCGGCCGATCGTGCCGTAGCTGGACGCGGCGCCCGAATACGGTTGCGTCTGCCCGAGCAGGATCTGCGAATCGCTGGCGCCCGGACCGTAGCGGCCGGCGGCAAGGGCCGGCATGGCGGCCATCGAGGCGAGCAGGGCGAGGCCGAACTGGCGGCGGGGCGCGTCGATCATCGCGGATCGTCTCCTTGCATGGGAATGGCATCCATTATGGCGCGTCGAGCCGGATTTCCGGTCCGACGCGGACCCGCCGAACGCCTTCAGTGCGCCGGCCCGGCGTCGCGCATCGCCGCCGCCTGCAGGCCGTGCCGGATCCACATCCGGGTGTCGGCCGGGTCGATCACCGCGTCGATCTCCATCGCCGCCTCCATGTTGACGGCCTTGCCTACGTCGTACAGGTGCGCGACGCGTTCTTCGAAGAAGCGCTCGCGCGCCTGCGGATCCTCGATCGCCTCGAGCTCGCGGCGGTAGCCGAGCCGCACCGCGCCCTCGATGCCCATGCCGCCGAACTCGCCGGTCGGCCAGGAGACGATGAACAGCGGCGCGTGGAAGCTGCCGGCGGCCATCGACTGCGCGCCCAGTCCATAACCCTTGCGCAGCACGATCGTGAACACCGGCACGCGCAGCTTGGCCGCGGCCACGAACATCGCCGCCGAGTAGCGGACCTGGCCGTCCTGCTCGGCCTGCGGCCCGACCATGAAGCCGGGCGTGTCGCACAGCGACAGGATCGGCAGGCCGAAGTCGTTGCACAGCCGCATGAAGCCCGACGCCTTGTCGGCGCCGGGCGCGTCGACGGCGCCGCCCAGGTGCATCGGGTTGTTGGCGATCAGGCCCATCGGCCGGCCTTCGATGCGCACCAGCGCGGTGATCATGCCGGGGCCGTACTCGGCCTTCAGCTCGAACACCGAGTCCTCGTCGACCAGCGTGCGGATCAGCGCGCGGACGTCGTAGCCGCGCCGCCGGTTCTCGGGGATGGCCCAGCGCAACTCGCGCTGGTCGGCGCAGCGCCATTCCGGCAGCGCGCCCTGGAAGTACGACAGGTAGCGCTTGGTCGCCGCGGTCGCCGCGGCCTCGTCGTCGACGACCAGGTCGACGACGCCGTTGGCCGCCTGCAGGCTGGCCGGGCCGATGTCCTCGGGCTGGTACACGCCCAGGCCGCCGCCTTCGATCATCGCCGGCCCGCTCATGCCCAGGTTGGCGTCGCGCGTCGCGATGATCACGTCGCAGCAGCCGACCAGCGCGGCGTTGCCGGCGAAGCAGCGCCCCGAGACGATCGCGACCAGCGGCACGACGCCGCTCAGGCTCGCGAAGCGCGAGAAGCTCGGCGTCTCCAGGCCATGGATCGACAGGCCGTCGGTCTCGCCGGGGCGGCCGCCGCCGCCTTCGCCGTAGAGAACGACCGGCCAGCGCCACTTGCGCGCCAGTTCGAGCAGCCGGTCCTTCTTCTTGTGGTTCATCCAGCCCTGCGTGCCGGCGAACACCGTGAAGTCATAAGCGAGGATCAGGCAGCGCGTGCGCTCGGGGCCGAACTGCGCCGCGTTGATCGTGCCGGTGCCGCTGATCATGCCGTCGGCCGGGCTCATGTCGATCAACTGCTCATAAGTGCGCCGCTGCCGCTGCGCGGCCAGCGCCAGCATCCCGTACTCGGCGAAGCTGCCCGGATCGCACAGGTCGGCGACGTTCTCGCGTGCGGTGCGCTGGTTGCGGGCGCGGCGGCGCGCGATCGCCGCCGGTCGCGCCTCGTCCAGGTTGCGCCGCTGCCGTTCGCGCACGGCGGCCAGGTCGGGGCGGATGTGGTCGAGATCGCGCTCGGCCTGCTGCTCGACGTCGGCCTCGCCCTCGTGCTCGCCGGGTTCGACGAACAGCAGCGGGTCGCCCGCGTACAGCGTGGCGCCGACCTCGGCCGGCACGCCTCGCACGATGCCCGATATCTCGGCCGTGACGATGTGCTCCATCTTCATCGCCTCGAGCACGGCGACCTGCTGGCCGCGGCGCACGACGCTGCCCGGCGCGGCATCGATCGACAATACGGTGCCCTGCAGCGGCGCCGGCATCGCCACGGTGCCGGCGGCCACGTCGACGGCGCCGGTGTCGCGTCGGCCGGCACCGCCGTCGCGCC
>JASGFT010000236.1:0-6658 GCA_047605425.1 Burkholderiaceae bacterium
TGTCGCCGAGCTGACCAAAGCGGTCGCGGTCCCGTGAATGGGCCGACCCGTCTCGGGGCGGTCGCCGGCCCGCGATCCCCGGGGCGGGCGGTCACCGATGCGATCGATCGCTGGTCGAGCCGGCTGCCGAGCCAGCGCCGTCGCCAGCACGGCGAACGCGTGCTGGCGCAGCGCTCGATCTACATCCTGCCCTCGCGGCCGGGCTTTCTGTACGCGGCCGTGCTGGTGGCGATGCTGATCGCCGCGATCAACTACCGGCTTTCGCTCGGCTACGCGCTGACCTTCCTGCTGGCGGGGATGGCGATCGCCGGCATGCTGCACACGTTCCGCAACCTGACCGGCCTGCGGCTTCGGCCGGGCCGGGCCGAACCGGTGTTCGCCGGCCAGATCGCCGAGTTCACGCTGCAGATCGCCAATCCGACGCGCTTCGCGCGCTACGCGATCCACGTCCAGGCGCCGGGCATGGCCAAGGACGAGGTGTTCGACCTGGCGCCGTACGCCGAGCGGATCGGCTCGGTCGCGCTGCCGACGACGCGGCGCGGCTGGCAGGACATTCCGCGCCTGACGCTGCGCACGCGCTTTCCGCTGGGCATCTGGACGGCCTGGGCGTACTGGTTGCCGGCGATGCGGGTGCTGGTCTATCCGACGCCCGAGAATCCGCCGACGCCGCTGCCCGACCACCACGACGCGCGCGGCGACGGCGACAGCCGCGGCAACGGGCAGGAGGACGTGGCCGGCATCCGCCCGTATCAACCCGGCGACCCGCCCAAGCGGATCGCCTGGAAAGCCATCGCCCGCAGCGGCGGCGACCATCTGCTGAGCAAGCAACTCGAAGGCGGCGCCCGCGGCGACCTGGCGCTGGACTGGTCGGCGCTGCCAGCCGCGCTGGACGCCGAGGCGCGACTGTCGAGGCTGACGCGCTGGGTGATCGACGCCGACGCGCAAGGCGCGCGCTTCAGCCTGCGCCTGCCAGGCGTGTCGCTGCCCGCGGCCAGCGGCGGCGAGCACCGCCAGGCCTGCCTGCAAGCGCTGGCCGAAGCCGAGGTCTGAGAACCCATGAACGAACCAGCCACGCCCGCTCGTCGCGCCAGGACGATCCTGCTCGTCGTTGCGAATGCTCGCCATATCACCCGATATGGCTGCGCTTCGCGCCTCGACCGGAACCGCCCTGACGCGCCGCTCGGCCGCGTCCGATTCGTTCACAGGTTCTGACGTGGCGCGCGGCGTCCGCTACTCGATCAAGGCGCTGGGCGGTCGCCTGGGCGAGCAATGGGAGCGCGACCGGCGCGACACGCTGTTCCTGATGGCGGCCACGCTGCTGACGGCGCTCGTGCACTTTCCGTTCGTGCCGGCCTGGGCGAGCATCGGCTTCGTACTGCTGTTCGTCTGGCGGCTCGGCCTGGTGCTGTCCGGCCGCGCGCTGCCGTCGGCGCCGATCCGCTGGCTGGCGGCGACGGCCTGCCTGGTCGCGGTCTGGGTCCAGTACGGAACCTTCGTCGGGCGCGACGTCGGCGTGACGATCCTGCTGCTGTTCCTCGGGCTCAAGCTGCTCGAGATGCGGGCGCGCCGCGACCTGTTCGTCGTGCTGTTCCTGTGCTTCTTCCTGCTGCTGACCGTGTTCTTCGAGGACCAGTCGCTGCCGATCGCGCTGGCCGTCACGCTGGCCGTGGCCGCGCTGGTGACGACGATGGTGACGATGCAGTTCGGCGCGCAGGAGGCGCCGATCGGCAAGCGGTTCAAGCTGGCGGGCAGCCTGCTGCTGCAGGCGCTGCCGATCGCGGCCCTGCTGTTCGTGCTGTTTCCGCGCCTGCAGCAGCCGCTGTGGTCGATGCCCGAAGACAGGATCCGCGCGCGGATGGGGCTGTCCGAATCGATGCGGCCCGGGTCGATCTCCGAGCTGACGCTGTCGACCGAGATCGCGTTCCGCGTCGTCTTTCCGGACGGCGCGCCACCGCCGTCGCAGATGTACTGGCGCGGTCCGGTGCTCGCCGCCTTCGACGGACGCGCGTGGCGCTCGGCGCCGATGCGACCGTCGGCCCTGCAACCTGATCTCGAGCACGCCGGCGCCGGCGCCGGCATCCGCTACACGGTGACGCTCGAACCGCAGGAGCAGGACTGGCTGTATGCGCTGGAAGCGCCGGTGCGGGTCCAGGGCCTGCCGGTCGCGGCGCGGCTCGACGCGCAGATGCTGCTGCACGGTCCTGCGCCCGATGGATCGCGGCTGCGCTACGAGGTCGTCTCGCAGCCGCGCTTCGCGTTGGGCCGGCACGAGCCCGCGCAGTCGCTGGCGGCGCTGCGCGCGCTGCCCGATGGTTTCGATCCGCGCGCCCGCGCGCTGGCCGAGCGTTGGCGGGACGAGCTGCCGACGCCGCGACAGCGGATCGACCGCGTGCTGGCCTGGTTCGGCCAGGCGCCGTTCCGGTACACGCTGTCTGCGCCGGTCTGGGGAACGCACGGCATCGACGAGTTCCTGTTCGACACCGGCGCGGGCTTCTGCGAGCACTACGCGAGCGCGACGACCTTCCTGCTGCGAGCGATGGACATCCCGGCGCGGATCGTGACCGGCTACCAGGGCGGCGAGCCGAACCCGGTCAACGGATCATGGCTGGTCCGCCAGGGCGATGCGCACGCCTGGGTCGAAGCCTGGCTCGACGGGCAGGGCTGGATACGCGTCGACCCGGTCACCGCCATCGCGCCCGAGCGGATCGAGCCCGGATCGCGCGGCGCCTGGGCCGACGATGCTGCGCCCGTGCTGGCCGGCGGCCAGCGGCTGTGGCAACTGCTGTCGCTGAACCTGGACGCGCTGACCAATGCCTGGAACCAATGGGTGCTGTCGTACGACGGCGCGACCCAGCAACGGCTGCTGGCGCGACTGGGCCTGGACGGCGTGCTCGGCGATTGGCGCGAACTGGCCGGCCTGCTGGCCGCGGCGACGGGCGTGCTGATCGGCGCGGCGGCGCTGGTCACGCTGCACCCGCGGCACCCGCGCGATCCGATCGAACGGTGGTACCGGGAGTTCTGCGAACGGCTGGCGGTCGTCGGCCTGGACAAGCTGCCACACGAAACCGCCGGCCAGCACCTGGAGCGGATCGGTCCCGGCCTGGGCACCGGCGCGCAGCTCGACGCGCGCCGGATCGTCGCCAGCTACAACAGCCTGCGCTTCGGCGATCCGGACAACCGCCTGCCCGCCGCGCACCCGAGCGGCCTGCCCGACCGCCGCCGCCATCGGCGCGCCGACATGCGGCTCGGCATCCGGCGGTTTCGCCGGCTGGTCAGGCGATTCCACCCCTGAAAACCGGTGGGCGCATCATCCACGCCCGCTCGTCGCGTCAGGACGATCCCGCTCGTCGTTGCGAATGCTCGCCATATCACCCGATATGGCTGCGCTTCGCGCCTCGATCGGAACCGCCCTGACGCGCCGCTCGGCCGCGTCCGATTCGTTCACAGATTCTGATTCGGACTGATTCATTCACCACGGGCTTCGAGCGCCCGCCGCCCGCGGACCAGCGCCATGACGACGCCGGTGGCGACGATCATCAGCATCCCCGCCAACGCCCATTCATCGGGAAAGTTGTCGAAGACCAGGATGCCCATCACCAGCGACGACGCCACCTGGAAGTACCCGAACGGCGCCAGCGTGCTGGCCGGCGCGTTCTCGAACGCGCGCACCAGCAGCATGTGACCGCCGGCGCCGACCGCGCCCATCGACAGCAGCAGCAGGCCGTCGACGACGTCGCGCGGCCATTCCCAATGGAACGGCACGATCAGCGACGCGGTGACCGTCGCCACCAGGCCGCCGAGGAACAGCGTGGCGACGCCGTTGTCGACGTTCGACAGCTTGCGCGTCAGCAATTGGTATACCGCGGCCAGCACCGCGGTCGCCAGCGGCAGGAACGCGGCCCACGTGAAGACCTGGCTGCCCGGCCTGGCGATCAGCAGCACGCCGGCGAAGCTGACGGTCAGCGCCCACCAGGTGCCGGGCGGCGCGGTCTCGCCGAGGAAGCGCACGGCCAGCAGCGTGATCAGCACCGGCCCGATCTGCGCGATCGCCGACGCTTCGGCCAGCGGCATCGCGCTGAGGCCGGCCACGAAGGTGACCGACGACAGACCGAGCGCCAGGCCGCGCGCCAACTGGATGCCGGGCCGGCGCGTCTCGAACAGGCGCGACCCCATCCGCGGCAGCAGCAGGACCAGCATGATCGCGACGTGCGCGGCGTAGCGCACCCAGACGACCATCATCAGCGGATAGCGCTGGACCAGCGTCTTGGACAGCGAGTCGAGGACGCTGAAGCAGAACACCGCGGCGACCACCAGCGCGATGCCCTTGACGACATCCGGCCGGCCGCCGCCGGCCGCCGCGGGCGAAGACGCACTCACCCGGGAAACACGCCGGTCGACAGGTAGCGGTCGCCGCGATCGCAGACGACGAACACGATCGTCGCGTCGCGCACCGTCGCGGCGATCCGCAGCGCGATGACGAACGCGCCGGCCGCCGAGATCCCGCAGAACAATCCCTCTTCGGCGGCCAGCCGCCGCGCCATGTCCTCGGCCGCCTGCTGGCCGACCGATTCGGTGCGATCGATGATCGCGTGCCGATGGATGCTGGGCAGGTACTCGGGCGGCCACTTGCGGATCCCGGCGATCGACGAGCCGTCCTCGGGCTGCGCGCCGATGATCTGGATCGCCGGATTCTTTTCCTTCAGGTAGCGCGAGACGCCGGTGATCGTCCCGGTCGTGCCCATCGCCGACACGAAATGCGTGATCTGCCCTTCGGTCTGCTCCCACAGCTCGGGGCCGGTGGTCTCGTAGTGGGCGATCCAGTTGTCGTCGTTCGAGAACTGGTCGAGCACGCGCCCCTTGCCCTCGGCCTGCATCCGGTCGGCCAGGTCGCGCGCGCCTTCCATCCCTTCCTGCGCGCTGACCAGCACGAACTCGGCGCCGTAGGCCTTCATCGCCTGGCGCCGCTCGAGCGACTGGTTGTCCGGCATGATCAGCAGCATCCGGTAGCCGCGCAGCGCCGCCGCCATCGCCAGCCCGATGCCGGTATTGCCCGAGGTCGCCTCGATCAGCGTGTCGCCGGGCTTGATCTCGCCGCGCGCCTCGGCCCGCGCGATCATCGACATCGCCGGCCGGTCCTTGACCGAGCCGGCCGGATTGTTGCCTTCGAGCTTGCCGAGCAGCAGGTTGCCGCGCGCGTCGTTGTCGGCGCCCGGAATGCGTTGCAGCCGGATCAGCGGCGTACGGCCGATCGTCTGTTCGAGCGTCGGATAGTGGGGGCGGGATACCATGGGGAGCTCTCTGAATGCGTCGGCCCGGCGCGAAGATCCGGGCGGGCGGCCCGGTCCGTGCGCGCGGCCAGGGTCACTAAGCGGCCGCCACCGCCTCGTCCAGGCGGGTCACGCCGGGCAGATCGATGCGATCGATCGCCTGCCGCAAGGCCTTGATGGCGGCCGCCCGCGAAAAACTCTTGCGCCAGACCAGCGACACGCGCCGGTGCGGAACCGGGTCGGCGAAGGGCACGTACGCCAGCAGCGGTTCGTCGACCCGGTCCTCGCGGGCGAGTTGGGGCACGACGGTGATGCCGATGCCGGACGCGACCATGTGGCGGATCGTCTCCAGCGACGAACCTTCGAACGTCTTCTGGATGCCGACCGTGCTCTGCGAAAAGCGCGACAGCTCCGGACAGACCTCGAGCACGTTGTCGCGAAAGCAATGGCCCGAGCCGAGCAGCAGCATCGTTTCGTCCTTGAGCTCGTCGGAACGGACCGTCTTGCGCCGGGCCCACGGATGATGGCTCGGGACGGCGACCATGAACGGCTCGTCGTACAGCGCGTGCGTCATCAGCCCGCCGGTCGGGAACGGATCGGCCAGGATCGCGACGTCGAGGTCGCCGTGGCGCAACCCTTCGAGCAGCTTGGCCGTGAAGTTCTCCTGCAGCAGCAGCGGCATCTGCGGCGTCGTCGCGATCATCTCGGGGACCAGCTTGGGCAGCAGGTACGGCCCGATCGTGTAGATGACGCCCAGGCGCAGCGGGCCGGACAGCGGATCCTTGCCCTGCTTGGCGATCGTGCGGATCTCGTTGCTCTGCTCGAGCACGCGCTGCGCCTGCTCGACGATCTGCGCGCCGACCGGCGTCACCGACACCTCGGCCGGGCCGCGCTCGAACAACTGCACGCCCAACTCGTCCTCGAGCTTGCGGATCGCGACCGACAGCGTCGGCTGGCTGACGAAGCAGGCCTCGGCCGCGCGCCCGAAATGGCGTTCGCGCGCGACGGCAACGATGTACTTGAGTTCGGTCAGCGTCATGAAGCGGAAATGATAGCAAGCGCCCGGCGATCCTGCCGGGGACCGCCCGCATCGCCGGCGCGCGGCCACGCGGCGCTGGCGCGCGGACCGGCTGAGCGGGCATACTTTGCCGATGGAAAACGACCAGTTGATCGGTCTGGACTGGGGAACCAGCTCGCTGCGAGCCTATCTGCTGGACGCGCACGGCGCGATCGTCGAGCAGCTCGATGCCCCGGCCGGCGTCCAGCGGATCGAACGCGGGCAGTTCCTCGGCGCCTTCGAGACCCTGTGCGCGCCATGGCTACGCGCGCGAGGCGATCTGCCGGTCGTCGCCTGCGGCATGATCGGCAGCCGGCAAGGCTGGCGCGAGACG
>JASGFT010000237.1:0-6593 GCA_047605425.1 Burkholderiaceae bacterium
CGCCGCCGCGCGGGTTCGGCGCGCGGGGTCGCCGCCAATGAAAAACGGCAAGCCGGTCGCCCGGCTTGCCGTTCGAACGGCAGTGCCATCCGGCCTCAGTCGCTCTCGGCGAACGCTTCTTCGCGTTTCTTCGAGATCGCCGGCAGGAACACGATCGCCAGCAGGATCGCCGCCGCGATCAGCAGGCCCAGCGACAGCGGGCGTTCGACGAACACCATCGGATCGCCGCGCGAGATCGTCATCGCCCGCCGCAGGTATTCTTCCATCAGCTTGCCGAGCACGAAGCCCAGCAGCAGCGGGGCGGGCTCGCATTCGAGCTTCTTGAACACGTAGCCGAGGATCGCGAACGGGATCGTCATGAACACGTCGAACACGTTGTTGTTCGTCGAGTAGGCGCCGATCACGCAGAACATCAGGATCGCCGGATACAGCACGCGGTAGGGCACGGTCAGCAGCTTGATCCAGATGCCGATCATCGGCAGGTTCAGGATCACCAGCATCACGTTGCCGATCCACATCGAGCAGATCAGGCCCCAGAACAGCGTCGGGTTGCTGGTCATCACCTGCGGGCCCGGCTGGATGTTGTGGATCATCATCGCCGCGACCATCAGCGCCATCACCGGCGTCGTCGGAATCCCGAGCGTCAGCATCGGGATGAACGAGGTCTGCGCGCCGGCGTTGTTGGCCGCCTCGGGGCCGGCCACGCCTTCGATCGCGCCCTTGCCGAACTCGCCCGGGTTCTTCGACAGCTTCTTCTCGATCGCGTACGACGAGAACGAGGCCAGCACCGCGCCGCCGCCGGGCAGGATCCCGAGCAGCGAGCCCATGCCGGTGCCGCGGATGATCGGCATCACGATGCGCTTGAACTCGCTGCTGGTCGGCATCAGGCGGCCGATCTTGCTCGTGAACACCTCGCGATGCTCGCGCTGCTCGAGGTTCAGGATGATCTCGGCGAAGCCGAACATCCCCATCGCGACGACGACGAAGTCGATGCCGTCCGACAGCTCGGGCACCTCGAACGAGAAGCGCGACACGCCCGAGTTGACGTCGGTGCCGATCATGCCCAGCAGCAGGCCGAACACGACCATCGCCAGCGCCTTGAGGACCGATCCGTGCGCGAGCACGACCGCCGCGATCAGGCCCAGCACCATCAGCGAGAAGTATTCGGCGGGGCCGAACTTGAACGCCAGCTCGGCCAGCGGCGGCGCGAACCATGCCAGCAGGAACGTGGCGACGGTGCCGGCGAAGAACGAACCGATGGCCGACGTGGCGAGCGCCGCGCCGGCTCGGCCTCTTCGGGCCATCTGGTAACCGTCGAGCGTGGTGACGACCGATGAGGTCTCGCCAGGCAGGTTGACCAGGATGGCGGTCGTCGAGCCGCCGTACTGGGCGCCGTAGTAGATGCCGGCCAGCATGATCAGCGCGGTCGTCGGATCCGACATCTTGTAGGTGGCCGGCAGCAGCATCGCGATCGTCGCCAGCGGGCCGAGGCCCGGCAGCACGCCGACCAGCGTGCCCATGATGACGCCGACCAGACAGTAGAACAGGTTCTCGGGCGTGATGGCGGCGCCGAAACCGATGGCAAGATTGGCGAACAAGGATTCCATGGGTCGTCTCTCGCGGTCGGGTTAGCGGGTGAGGAAGGTCGGCCACAGCGGGAACTGCAGTTCCAGCCCGACGACGAAGATGGCCCAGGCCATGATGCACAGCACGATCGCCGTGCCGATGGTGGCCAGCCAGCCGAACTCGTGGCTCGCGAACGCGGCGACGAAGATCATCGCGACCAGCGCGACGATGACGCCCATCGAGTTCAGCAGGCCGGCGAACAGCGCGATCGCGATCAGCACGAGGAACAGCTCTCGCCAGCCGACCGGGGACAGCTTGGTCTCGGTGGCGCCCTTGGCCACGCCGCTGAGCGCGATGAGGATGCCGAGGAAGGTCATCAGCCCGCCCAGCACGAACGGGAAATAGCCCGGGCCCATCTTGCCGGCGCTGCCTATCTGATATTGCATGGACAGGAACATGAACGTCACCCCGATGGCGATGAACATGATGCCGGCCCAGAAATCTCGCTGGTTTCTGATGTGCATTCCGATCCACTCCTCCGTCACACTGATTCGATCAGACTTAGCGGGCGGCACCCGCGGCGCCGTTGAGAAACCGGCTGGTCCGAATTGTAAGGGGCTAAAGGATAGCCTAGTCCAATTCCGTTAGGCATCCGAGATTGCACTGATGGCGGAACCGAAATCGGACCTTTCGGCAAGCTGTCGAAACCCCTGGCATCGCATGAGAAATCGCTGCGCCGCGCGGCCGTCGCCGGGTTCATGATCAGCGCGTCCGGGACGACCGCGACGCGGATCACCGGCGCGAAATCGCGGTTCGCGTCGTACGGCATCCGGCGGCGAAGGACGCGAATCGTCTGCGATACCCAAGTCGTCGGTCTCCCGGAAATCGTTATACGGACGCCGCCGGGTCGGCGGCGGCGTCGGTCAGCGACGCGTGTTCGGGTCCGCGTCGCCGCCGTTGGCCGCCAGGATACGGTCGGCGTCGTAGCCGAGCAATCGCGCGAGCACTTCTTCGGTATGCTGACCCAGGCGCGGCGGCGGCAACTCGTAGCGGATCGGCGTGGCCGAGTACTTGACCGGATTGGCGACCAGCTTGATCGGGCCGCTGTCGTCCCGCTCGAGGTCGACGCGCATCTCGCGCGCCTTGACCTGCGGATTCTCGAAGGTCTGGTCCAGCGTATTGATCGGGCCGCATGGTACACCGGCGGCTTCGAGCTCGGCGATCCACTGCTCCATCGTCTTGGTCCTGGCCATCTCGACCAGCAGCGGGATCAGCGCCTCGCGGTTGCGGATCCGGTCCTGCATGCGCAGGAACAGCGGATCGGTACCGAGCTCGGGCCGGCCGCCGACCTTGCAGAAGCGGCGGAACTGCTCGTCGTTGCCGGTGGCCACGATGATCCAGCCGTCGGCGGTCTTGAACGTCTGGTACGGGATGACGTTCGGATGCGCGTTGCCCATGCGCCCGGGCGCCTTGCCGCCGGTCAGGTAGTTCAGGTTCATGTTGGCCATCATCGCCACCTGCACGTCGAGCAGCGCGACGTCGATGTACTGCCCCTCGCCGCTGCGTTCGCGGTGGAACAGCGCGGCCAGGATCGCCTGCGTCGCGTACATGCCGGTGTTCAGGTCGCAGACCGCGACGCCGACCTTCTGCGGCCCGCCGCCGGGCAGGTCGTCGCGCTCGCCGGTCACCGACATCAGCCCGCTCATGCCCTGGATGATGAAGTCGTAGCCGGGCCGGTGCGACCACGGGCCGGTCTGGCCGAAGCCGGTCACCGAGCAGTAGATCAGCTTCGGGTTGACGGTCTTCAGGCTCTCGTAGTCGAGCCCGTACTTGCGCAACTGGCCGGTCTTGTAGTTCTCGACGACGACGTCGCTGATCCGCGCCAGTTCGCGGATCGCCTGCTGCCCGGCCTCGCAGGACAGGTCGACGGTGATCGACTTCTTGCCGCGGTTGGCCGCCAGGTAGTACGCGGCGTCCTGCGTCTCGGCGCCGTCGCGGTCCTTCAGGAACGGCGGGCCCCAGGTGCGCGTATCGTCGCCGGCGCCCGGACGTTCGACCTTGATCACCTCGGCGCCGAGGTCGGCGAGGTTCTGGGTGCACCAGGGGCCCGCGAGCACGCGGCTCAGGTCGAGGATGCGGATGCCGGAAAGGATCGACGACGTCATGGAAGCGGATCGTTCGGTGGATGGTGGGTGGGCATGGTTGGGGCGAGGCGGAGGGCGGGGCCGCCGCCGGAGTTCAACGTTACACGAAGTCGTTCGCGCCGCGCGAGGGTCCGCCAGACCGACGCGCGCGCCGGTCGGATGCCCGACACGCGCGACGGCGCGGCAGCGATCGTCCCGGGCGGCGCGAAACGGGTAGAATTCCCGATTCTTTTTTCCGGTCTTTCGGGATCGTGACAGACCATGAAGTCGGCCGAGATCCGCTCCAAATTCCTGAAGTTCTTCGAGTCCAACGGGCACACGATCGTGCCGTCCAGCCCGCTGGTGCCGGCGAACGATCCGACGCTGCTGTTCACCAACAGCGGCATGGTGCAGTTCAAGGACGTGTTCCTCGGCTTCGACAAGCGCCCGTACAAGCGGGCGACGAGCGCCCAGCGCAGCCTGCGCGCCGGCGGCAAGCACAACGACCTGGAGAACGTCGGCTACACGGCCCGGCACCACACGTTCTTCGAGATGCTGGGCAACTTCTCGTTCGGCGACTACTTCAAGCGCGACGCGATCCGTTTCGCGTGGGATCTGCTGACCCGCGTCTACGGGCTGCCGGCCGACAAGCTCTGGGTCACCGTCTACGCCGAGGATGACGAGGCCTACGGCATCTGGGCCGACGAGATCGGCGTGCCGGCCGATCGCATCGTGCGCATCGGCGACAACAAGGGCGCGCGCTACGCGTCGGACAATTTCTGGCAGATGGCCGACACAGGACCCTGCGGGCCGTGCTCGGAGATCTTCTACGACCACGGACCCGGCGTCGCCGGCGGCCCGCCCGGCAGCCCCGACGAGGATGGCGACCGCTACATCGAGATCTGGAACCTCGTGTTCATGCAGTTCGACCGCGATGCGGCCGGCACGCTGAACCCGCTGCCCAAGCCCTGCGTCGACACCGGCATGGGCATCGAGCGGCTGGCCGCCGTGCTGCAGGGCGTGCACAGCAACTACGAGATCGACCTGTTTCAGGCGCTGATCGCCGCGGCCGCCCGCGAGACCGGCGCGGCCGAGCTGTCGTCGCCGTCGCTGCGCGTGATCGCCGACCACATCCGCGCCTGCGCGTTCCTGGTCGTCGACGGCGTGATCCCGGGCAACGAGGGGCGCGGCTACGTGCTGCGCCGGATCATCCGCCGCGCGCTGCGCCATGGCCACAAACTGGGCCAGACGCAGCCGTTCTTCTACAGGCTGGTCGAGGACCTGGACGGCGTGATGGGCGACGCCTATCCGGAGCTGCGCGCCGCGCGGGCGCGCGTGGCCGACGTGCTGCGCCAGGAGGAAGAGCGCTTCGGCGAGACGCTCGAGCACGGCATGTCGATCCTCGAGACCGCGCTGGCCGGCGGCGGCGAGGTGCTCGACGGCGAGACCGCGTTCAAGCTCTACGACACCTTCGGCTTCCCGCTGGACCTGACCGCCGACGTCTGCCGCGAACGCGGCGTCACCGTCGACGACGCCGGCTTCGACGCGGCGATGGAGCGCCAGCGCGAGCAGGCGCGCGCGGCCGGCAAGTTCAAGTCGGCGGCCGGGCTCGACTACAGCGGCGAGCCGACGGTGTTCCACGGCTACGAGCGGCTGGCGCGCGAAGGGCGCGTCGTCGCGCTGTACCGCGACGGCAGCGCCGTGCCCGCGCTGGCCGAAGGGCAGGCCGGGGTCGTCGTGCTCGATCACACGCCGTTCTACGCCGAGTCCGGCGGCCAGGTCGGCGATCGCGGCGAGTTGCTGGCCGGCGGCGGCGCGTTCCGCGTCGACGACACGCAGAAGATCCAGGCCGACGTGTTCGGCCATCACGGCGTGGTCGCGCGCGGCAGCCTGTCGGTCGGCGATGCCGTCGACGCGCGGGTCGACGTCGTCGCGCGCTCGCGCACCGTGCGAAACCATTCGGCCACGCACCTGATGCACAAGGCGCTGCGCGAGGTGCTCGGCGCGCACGTGCAGCAGAAGGGTTCGCTGGTCGACGCCGACAAGACCCGCTTCGATTTCAGCCACCACGCGCCGATGACGGCCGACGAGATCCGCCGCGTCGAGGACCTCGTCAACGCCGAGATCCTCGAGAACACGGCGACCGGCGCGCAGGTCATGGCCTACGACGACGCGGTGCGCGGCGGCGCGATGGCGCTGTTCGGCGAGAAGTACGGCGACCGCGTCCGGGTGCTGGACATCGGCACGTCGCGCGAGCTGTGCGGCGGCACGCACGTCGCGCGCACCGGCGACATCGGCCTGTTCCGCATCGTTTCCGAGAGCGGCGTCGCCGCCGGCATCCGGCGCGTCGAGGCGATCACCGGCGACAACGCGCTGCATTACGTGCAGCGCCAGGGCGCCGAGCTGTCCGAGCTGGCGCAGGTCGTCAAGGCGCCGGTGCCCGAGCTGCCGCAGCGCGTCGCGCAGTTGCTCGACGGCTACCGGACGCTCGAGCGCGAGCTGGCGCGGCTGAAGTCGAAGCTGGCGGCCTCGCAGGGCGAGGACCTGGCGGCCGGCGCCGTCGACGTCAACGGCGTCAAGGTGCTGGCGGCCGCGCTCGAGGGCGCCGACGTCAAGACGCTGCGCGAGACGATGGACAAGCTCAAGGACAAGCTCAAGACCGCGGCGATCGTGCTGGCGGCGGTCGACGGCGGGCGGGTCAGCCTGATCGCCGGCGTCACCGCCGACACGACCGCCAAGGTCAAGGCCGGCGAGCTCGTCAACTTCGTCGCGCGGCAGGTCGGCGGCAAGGGCGGCGGCCGGCCCGACATGGCGCAGGCCGGCGGCACCGAGCCGGCGGCGCTGCCCGATGCGCTGCGCAGCGTCAACGACTGGGTGGCCGAGCGGGTCTGATCACGAGCATCC
>JASGFT010000238.1:0-6555 GCA_047605425.1 Burkholderiaceae bacterium
CTGGCGGCGCTGGCCGGCGCGCCGCTGCTGGGCTCGCTGGCCGCGGGCCCGCGCCGGGCGCTCGCCCAGCAGCTCCTGGACCTGGACGTGCCGTTCGTGACGACGCCCGACAACGTCGTGCTGACGATGCTCGAGATGGGCCGGGTCGGCGACGGCGACTTCCTGCTCGACCTGGGCTCGGGCGACGGGCGCATCGTCATCACCGCGGCGCTGAAGTACGGCGTGCGCGGACGCGGCATCGAGATCGATCCGAACCTGGTCGTCCAGAGCCGCGACAGCGCCCGCAAGGCCGGCGTCGCCGACCGCGTCGAGTTCGTCGAGCAGGACCTGTTCCTGTCCGACCTGACCAGCGCCGACGTCATCACGATGTACCTGCTGCCCGACGTCAACATCAAGCTGCGGCCGCGCCTGCTCGCGCTGCGTCCGGGGGTGAGGCTGGTCTCGCACGACTGGGACATGGGCGACTGGCAGCCGGACCAGAGCCAGGAGATCGCCGCGCCGCAGAAGCGGCTGGGCCTGCGCAAGGTCGCGCGGCTGATGGCCTGGACCGTGCCGGCCCGGGTCGGCGGCCGGCACCGTGTCGTCGCCGACGACGAGCGATCACCGGGCCCGTCGGCCGCGTCCATGCCGGGCCCGTCGGCGGCATCCGCGCCGGCACCGTCGGCCACATCCGCGCCGGCACCGTCGGCCGCATCCGTACCGCCACCATCGGCCGCGTCCGCGCCAGCGGACGTCGAAATCGACATCGACCAGCATTACCAGCTCGTCGCCGGCGGCCGGGTGCGGCTGGGCGGCGACGATTACCGGCTGGCCACGCAGCCCATCGACGGCGGCCGCGTCGTGCTGCGAGGCCAGGCCCGCGACGGCCGGCCGCTGACGATGAGCACGACGCTGGCGCGCCAGTCCGACACGATCGACTGGCGGATCGAGCTCGCCGACCGCCCGGCCGTCGCGCTGCGCACGCGGCGCCTGCCCGAACCCGCCCGCCCGGACGATCCGCTGCCCGGTCCCGGCTGAGCCGCCCTATAATGCCGCTGGCCGGTTCGCACCGGTCAGCAACGCGTCTTCAGGGCGGGGTGGAAATCCCCACCGGCGGTGGATGCGGCAGGGCGCCCGCCCTGCTCCGCATGAGCCCGCGAGCGCCCGGTCCGGTTCCGGATCGGGGTCAGCAGATCTGGTCCGATGCCAGAGCCGACGGTCATAGTCCGGATGAAAGAAGAAGCGGGGCATCGTCCGTCGCGCGTCGTGTCGCGGGTCCGCCCGCGGCCGCCGCCGCGCGGAAGGCTGCTTCGTCGTCAGCCGCCTGGGCTCCCGCCATCGGGAGCGCGGGCGCGCGCCCTGGAACGTTTTTCGCCAACCCGTTTCGCGAGAGCGTTTCCACCATGTCCCAATCGTTCGATCTTTCCGAATCGCGGCCCTTGTCCGCTTTCCCTTCGTCGACCTCCGCCGTCCCGGCGGCCTTCGCGCCCGCGCCCGGCGATCGCCCGCCGTCGCCGTTCGCCGCGCCGTTCGCGCAGCGCTTGTCCCGGGCGCTCGACGAGCTGCGCCGCGGCCGTCCGGTGCTGCTGATGGACGACGACGACCGCGAGAACGAGGCCGACCTGATCCTGGCGGCCGAGACGATCGCCGTCGACGAGATGGCCCGCCTGATCCGCGACGGCAGCGGCATCGTCTGCCTGTGCCTGCCCGACGAAGACCTGGCGCGGCTGAACCTGCCGCCGATGGTCGCGCGCAACGAAAGCCGCTTCAGCACCGCGTTCACGATCAGCATCGAGGCCCGCGACGGCGTGTCCACCGGCGTGTCGGCGGCCGACCGCGTGACCACGATCCGCGCGGCGATCGCGCCCGACGCGCGCCCCGAGCACCTGGTCAGCCCCGGCCACGTGTTTCCGCTGCGTTCGCAGCGCGGCGGCGTGCTGGCGCGGCGCGGCCACACCGAGGGCTCGGTCGACCTGGCCCGGCTCGCCGGCCTGCGTCCGGCCGCCGTGCTGTGCGAGCTGATGAATCCCGACGGCACGATGTCGCGCGGCGACGACGTCGCCCGCTACGCCGAGCGGCACGGCCTGACCGCGCTGACGATCGCCGAGCTGGCCGATCATCGGCTGCGAACCGAGGAAGGCGCCGGGGCGACGCTGTCGCGCGCCGCCTGACGATGTGACCGGGACCGTGCGGCGAGGCCTCGGTACCGGCCGAAGCGCGCTCGTCCCGGCCCGCCTCGTCCCGTCCCAGCCTGTCCCAGCCGCGCAGGTGCAGATGCAGATGCAGATGCAGATGCAGATGCGGGTGCGGGTGCGGGTGCGGGTGCGGGTGCTACAGCGTGTGCGAGCGATCGCCCAGCGTGAAACCCAGCGGATGCGGGTCGCAGCCGACGCCGAAGGCCAGCACCTTGAACAGCTCGCCCATCTCGGACTCGGACAGCAGCTTCTGCACGGCCTGCGCCTGCGGCGCGTAGACGACCGGGTCCTCGCGCGGCACCTTGGCGAGCCGGTCGAGGATCCCGCAGTTGAGCAGGAAGCGGGCCTGCGACGTGTACGCGCACCAGGCCGCGCCGCCGCGGGCGGCCGCGTGAGCGATCGCGCTGAAGTCGACGTGCGCGGTGATGTCCTGCAGCCCCGGATGGAAGAACGGATCGTCGTGCGCGCGATGGCGGTAGTGGCACATCAGCGTGCCGCCGCCGCGCTGCGGATGGTAGAACTCGCGCGCCGGAAAACCGTAGTCGATCAGCAGCACCGCCGCCCGGCCCAGCCGCGACATCAGCGTATCGATCCACGCGACCGCGGTCTGCGGCACCTCGCTGCGGTAATCGAGCGACATCGGCGGCGGCCCGCCCTCGCCCGGCACCAGGCGCCGCACCACGTCGTCGCGCGGCCAGCCGGCCTGCGCCAGCAGCGCGGCGACCAGTTCGGCGAACTCGCGGCCGGCCGGCAGGTCGGCCCAGTCGAAGCGGCCGTCGCGCACCGCGACGCCGCGCTCCATCAACTGCCCGTCGCGCAGCCGGAACGCGCGCACCGGCATCGCGTCCAGCACCTCGTTGCCGAGCACCACGCCGTTGACGTACGCCGGCATGCCGTCGAGCCAGTGCACGCGGCCGACCATCTCGGGCGCCAGCATCGTGATCGTGTGCAATTGCCGCTCGCGCAGCTCGGCCGACAGCTCGACGATCGAGTAGCGAACGTTCGGATACCCGAGCCGCGCCAGCTCGTTGAGCACCTGCGCCGCCAGCGCGCCGGTGCCGGCGCCGAACTCCAGCACCTGCGCCGGCAGCTCGGCGAACCAGGCCGCGCACTGCGCGGCGATGCACGCGCCGTAGATCGGGCTCAACTCGGGCCCGGTGACGAAATCCCCGGCCGGCCCGAACTTGCGGCTGCCGCCCGAGTAATACCCGAGCCGCGGCTCGTACAAGGCCATGCGCATGTAGTGGTCGAAGCCGATCCAGCCGCCGCCGGCGTCGATCCGCGCCGCGATGCGCTCGATCAACTCGCGGCTGGCCGCGAGCGCGTCCGGCGAGGGTTCGGGCAACTGCGGGCGGGCCATGCCGGCATTGTAGGCGCAGCGCCGCGCCTCCGGTGTCGGTCGATGCCTCGGCTACACTGTCGGACCAGCCGCCCGGCGGTTCGCCGGTCCGGCCCGACACTCCGGCCTCCCAACGCCCGCGTCTCCGTCGTGATGTCCGATCCGTCGCCCGCCCCTGTCGTCGCCCTCGGGCCCGCCGCGCTGTCCGTCGACCCGCCCGCCGCCCTGTCCGTCGACCCGCCCGTCGCCGCCTCGTCCGTCGACCCGCCCGTCGCCGCCTCGTCCGCCGACCCGCCCGTCGCCGCCTCGTCCGCCGACCTGCCTGGCGTCGACCTGCCCGTCGACCTGCTCGTCGCCGATCCGGCGCCGGCCGTCGCCGAGGCCGCCGGCCGCCCGCCGCGCGTCGCGCTGGTCACCGGCGCGGCTCGTCGCATCGGCCGCGAGATCGCGCTGGGCCTGGCCGCGGCCGGCTACGACATCGCCGTCCATTACGGCCAGTCGAAGGACGATGCCGAGCGGACGGTCGCCGACATCCACGCGATGGGCCGCCGCGCGGTCGCGCTGCAGGCGGACCTGGCCGACCCGGCCGCCTGCGAGGCGCTGCTCGAGTTCGCGCGCGTCGCGCTCGGCCACATCGACTGCCTGGTCAACAGCGCCGCGCGCTTCGAGTTCGACGACGCCGACGGCTTCACGCCGGCCGCGCTCGAGCGGCACCTGGGCCCGAACCTGACCGCGCCGATCCTGCTGGCCCAGCAGCTCTATCGCGCCTGCCAGCGCGACAAGCGGCCGGGCGTCGTCATCAACCTGCTCGACCAGAAGCTCGACAATCTGAATCCCGATTTCTTCTCGTACACGCTGACCAAGACCGCGCTGCTCGGCGCGACGCGGATGATGGCGATGGCGTTCGCGCCGCTGCTGCGCGTCAACGGCGTATCGCCGGGCGCGACGTTGGCTTCGTGGAAGCAGGACGACGAACAATTCGCGCACGCCAACCGGATCGCGCTGCTGGGCCGCTCGTCGCTGCCCGACGACATCGTCCAGGCCGTGTGCTACCTGGCCGAAGCCAGCGCCGTCACTGGCGTCAACCTGATCGTCGACGGCGGCCAGCACCTGATGGCGCTCGACCGTGACGTCATGTTCCTCACCCCGAAGCCGCCCGCCTGAGAGGCTGAGAGTCTTTCGTCCATGCCCGCCTTGCACGCCCAAACGCCCCGGCTCGTCGTTGCAAATGCTCGCCATAGCCCGAGCTATGGCTGCGCTTTGCGCCTAGATCCGGGGCGCTTGGACGCGCCTTTCGGGCACGGCCGAAAAACTCTCAGCCTCTGACGGCCGGCGCCCACCGTCCTCCACGAAACACCGCCGCCCCACGTGAACGCCTCCCCCGCCCTTCCCGACGTCAGCCCGCTGCAGGATCCGCGGCTCGCCGACTGCCGCCGCATCTTCGTGCGCGGCTTCGAGCTGATGGCCTCGATCGGCTTCTACGACACCGAGCGCGAGCACCGCCAGCGGATCCGCATCGGCATCGACGTGTTCGTCCCGCTGTCGATCTCGACGCCCCGCAACGACGATCCGGGCGAGATCATCGACTACGACTTCATCCGCCGCGAGGTCTCGGCGATCGTCCACTCGCGGCACTTCAATCTGCAGGAGACGCTGCTCGACCGCATCGTCGACGCGTGCCTGGCGCACCCCGGCGTGCGCGCCGTGCGCGCCTGCACCGAGAAACCCGACATCTATCCGGGCGACATGAGCGCCGGCATCGAAGTCTTCCGGTTCAACCCCCGATGAACGAATCGACGTCCTCCGCGACCGCCGCGCGCCGTCCCGACAAGCTCGCCTACGAGCGCAACAAGCTGCACAAGCGCCTGCTGCGGCTGACCGGCCAGGCGATCGGCGACTTCGGCATGATCGAGCCCGGCGACAAGGTCATGGTCTGCCTGTCCGGCGGCAAGGACAGCTACGGGCTGCTGGACCTGCTGATGACGCTGCGCGAGCGCGCGCCGGTCGACTTCTCGCTGATCGCGGTCAACCTCGACCAGAAGCAGCCCGGCTTTCCCGACGACATCCTGCCCGCCTATCTCGACCGGCTCGGCGTGCGCTGGCGCATCGAGACGCAGGACACGTACTCGATCGTCAAGCGCGTGATCCCCGACGGCAAGACGATGTGCTCGCTGTGCTCGCGGCTGCGGCGCGGCATCCTGTACCGCGTCGCCGACGAGCTGGGCGCGACCAAGATCGCGCTCGGCCATCACCGCGACGACATCCTCGAGACCTTTTTCCTGAACATGTTCTACGGCGGCAAGCTCAAGGGCATGCCGCCCAAGCTCGTGTCCGACGACGGCCGGCACATCGTCATCCGCCCGCTCGCTTATGTGCAGGAGCACGACCTGGCCGCTTATGCCGAATGGCGCGCGTTCCCGATCATCCCGTGCAACCTGTGCGGCTCGCAGGAGAACCTCAAGCGCCAGGCGATCAAGGAGCTGATGCGCGACTGGGAGCGGCGGTTCCCGGGCCGCGTCGACAACATCTTCGCGTCGCTGGGCCGCGTCGTGCCCTCGCACCTGATGGACAGGCAGCGCTTCGACTTCGCCGGCCTGGCTGCCGACGGCCAGGCCCGCGCCGACGGCGACATCGCCTTCGACGTCAGTCCCGAGTTCGACGCACCCGACGCCGGCGGCGTCGGAACGGGCCCGGGGAACGCGGCGAACGCCAGCGGGGACAGCGGCTTCGGCAATACCAGTTCCGGCGACACCGGCTCCGGCAGCACCGGCTCCGGTAGCACCGGCTCGGGCAGCACCGGCTCGGGCAGCATCGGCACCGCCCCGCGCATCGTCACGCTGCACCGGCAGCGGCCTCGATGATGCCCGTGCCCAGCGATCGCCAGGAGCCGCCGTCACCGTGCGCCTGACCCGACTCGTTCGCATCGGCTTCGTCGCCTGGCGCTACGGCCTGGACGAGATCGCCGCCAGCGGCGCGGCCGCCACCACCGGCTCGCCGTGGCTGCCGCGGCTGACGCGCGGGCTGCGGCTGGGCCGTCGCTTC
>JASGFT010000239.1:0-6545 GCA_047605425.1 Burkholderiaceae bacterium
TCGGGGTACGGCGATCATGGCCGCATGACGATTTCGGCGGCCCGGGTGCCGCGCCTGATCGGAACCGACCGGTAGCAAGACGCCTGCCACCGAGCCTGCCCCGCATGCGTCGAATACAGCGCATACATCTTAAATCCGAAGCAACAAGGCAAACCTGTCAAAGCTCGACGCGCAACTTTTCTTGCCGATTCTCCTCGTATCCATCAGGATGAGGCGATCGCGCCCGCTTCGGTGCTTCTCGAAAATATTGAGTGTAGACACGCTAATTTTCGACGATCAGGAATGGTTCATGCTTGCATGCGGGCCTGATCTTCACGATCGGAGCGGGCCCCGCGCGCTTCGGGTGGTCGGCGGGGATGCGCGCAACGCCCGAAGCCGGACGGACGTCCCTGGTTTTTCTGGATGGATCTCGAGACATGGATAGTTCGCCCGCGCCGGCGGATCGATTGCAGATGCTCGTCAACGGCAGCCCGGTGACCGTGCCCGCCTCCGCCGGCATGACCTTGCTGCAGGCCCTGCGAAACGATTGCGCCCTCAACGGACCGAAATACGGCTGCGGGCTGGGCGAGTGCGGCGCCTGCACCGTGCTGATCGACGGCGTCGCCGCCAGGGCCTGCGTGATACCGGCCGCCGCCGTGCGCGGACGCGCGATCACCACACTGGAGGGGCTGGGCTCGGAAAGCGCGCCCGGGCCGACCCAGCAGGCTTTCATCGATTGCGAGGCCGCTCAGTGCGGCTACTGCCTGAACGGGATGGTCATGACGGTGGAGGCGTTGATCCGGCGCAAACCCGATCCGTCCGAGCAGGAGATTCGCAGGGAACTCCATCACAACCTGTGCCGATGCGGAACCCACGTCGAAATCCTGCGGGCCGCGCGGCGTGCGGTGGTTCTGCACAAGATGGCCGGCCGGTCCGGTGACGCGCGGGTCCCTGACTGATGCAGGCCCCGTTGAAACCGCCGGCTCGGCAGGCACTGCCTCGGATCCCGGGCGACGTCCTGCACGGCCTCGCCGCCCGCCCTCCCTCGCTCGCTTGGGACGGCCGCGAGTACCGGGGCGCCGTATTGACGGACGTGCGCCATCCCGACATCCGGAACCTGCCCGGCGTCGTCGCGGTGGTGCGCGACGCGCATTTCGTCGGCGTGGTCGCGGTCTCGGCCGTCCATGCTCGTCAAGGCGTGGATTCACTGGCGCTTTCCTGGACGCCCGAGCGCCTGGATGCCGGTTACGACGAAGCGGACACGGCCAACGACGGCTATCGCTGGTCGCCGCCGATCGCCGATGCCGCGCGCGAGGAGGTCGTCGCGTGGTGCACGGACGAGCAGGTGACGGTCTGGCTGCCGGTGGGGCCTGCGTCCCGGGCGCTGGTCACCGCCGAGCTGGCGACCCTGCTGCGCTTGCCGCCGGAGCGCGTCACGCTGGTCGAGATCGATGTTGCCGGCGCACCTCATCAGGCGGACCCGGGCGTTCTGGATGCGCTCGATGCCGCGGCGGACGCGGCCCTGCTCTCTGCATCGGTTCTGCGGCCCGTACGCGTTCCGGTGCGGCCCGCCGGTGTCCCGCGTGCTCTGGCGTTGCAGGCGCGTAGATCCGGCGGCATCGCGCCGGCGTCCGTCCCGCCGCCCACATCACCGGCGGCGCCACGGCAGGGCCGGCATCGATCGCCGCCCCCGGCGACGCCGGCGCCCGATCGGCCCGCGACGAGGGGATGGCAGGCCGACACGGTCTGGGCCGTCAGGCCCAGCCTGGCACGCCTGTGCTCGCAGCCGCAGCAGGCGACCGCCCTGCCTTACCCCACCGCTGATGCCTGCTACGGCATCCCCTCGCACGACGGCACGGCTCCGCTCAGCCATGCGGGCCCCGAGGCGCTGAACGCCGCACTGATCTTCGCGCAGGAGAGCGAGACCGACGCGCAAGCCCGCGCCGTGGGCATGGACCCGCTGGACCGGCGCCTTGCCGTCACGCCCGACGGGCCCGGCAAGCGACTGATCCGGCGGGTCGCCTCGCAGGCCGGCTGGCATCGGCGCGACGATGAACACGCGACAGAAGCCGGCGATGAACGCGCGACAGAGCCCGTGCGGCGTCCTCGGACAGACGGTCTTCTGCATGGCCGCGGCTTCGCTGCGGCAGGCATGGACCTGGCGGGCGGACTCCAGGAGTGGTCGGCCTGGGTGGTCGACGTTGCCGTCGATCCGGAAAGCGGACAGGTCGGCATCGAACGCGTGATCGTCGGCCACGACGTCGGGCAACGGGATGCCGCGCATCCGGCGATCGAATCGAATGACGACCAGCATCTGGCGATCGCCCAGCGACTGATACAAGAGCCGCGAACATTCGACGACTGGCGGCGATCACCCGGCCTGCCGGTCGCCCACTCCCACGCCCCCGCGGACGCATTGCGCACGGCATCCGCATCCGATGCCTCGACGGCCCCCTTGCCGGCGACGACGCTGCGCACGAGCAACGTCGTCGCATGGCCGGCCGCCGCCGCGATCGCCAATGCGATCTGCGATGCGTGCGGCGTGCGCATGCGCAGCGCCCCGTTCGATGCGCGGGAGCTGCGCACCGCGCTGGGCGTCACCGGCACGGGCAGGCGAGGCAACAAGCTGCTCGAGCGCGGTGCGGCGTGGCTCGGCGCGGCGTGTGCGGTACTGGCCGGCGCGGCCGTGACCGTCTGGCCGGCCAAGCCCGCGATCGCCCCCATCGATGCGCGCGACCTGTCGATCTATTCGGCCGAAGCCATCGAACGGGGACGCCTGGTGGCCGCCGCCGGCGATTGCATCGTCTGCCACACCGCGCCGGGCGGCGCGCCCAATGCCGGCGGATTCGCGCTGGAGACTCCGTTCGGCGTCGTCTACAGCACCAACATCACGCCCGACGAGGAAACCGGCATCGGCCGCTGGTCGTACACGGCGTTCGAACGCGCCATGCGGCATGGCGTGCACCGCGACGGACGGCAACTATATCCGGCGTTCCCGTACACGGCGTTCGCGAAAATGACCGAGTCGGACATCCAGGCGCTGTACGGTTACCTGATGTCCCGGGAACCGGTGCGCCATACGCCGCCGCGAACGGAGCTGGCTTTCCCGTACAACCTGCGCTTCACGCTGGCGGGCTGGAACCTGCTGTTCCACGACGACACGGTCTACCAGAACGTACCGGAGAAAAGCCTGGAATGGAACCGAGGCGCCTACCTGGTACAGGGCGCCGGCCATTGCGGCGCCTGCCACTCGCCGAGGAACGCGCTGGGCGCCGAGAAATCCGGCATCCGGAACTTTCTTGCCGGCGGCCAGGCCGAGGGTTGGGATGCTCCGGCCTTGAATCGACTGGCCGACGCGGCGGTGCCATGGACCTCGGACGATCTGTTCCAGTACCTGCGCACCGGCCACTCGGCCCGCCACGGCGTGGCCGCGGGCCCGATGGCACCGGTCGTTCACGGCCTGGCCGAGATTCCCGAGAGCGACGTGCGCGCCATCGTCAGCTACCTGATGGATCTGCCCGGCCAACGAAGCGCACGCGCCGTCGCGGCCGCCTCGCCGCCGGAAGCGGCAAGCACCGCCTCCACGGCGGAGATCGCCGAGGCGAACATAAGGCTGACCGATTGGTTCGCGGACGGCGAGCGCATCTACCAGAGCGCCTGCGCGGCCTGCCACGGTGCGGACAGCGGCCCGACCTTGTTCGGCGTCAAACCGCTGATGCGCACCAACACCAACATCCACGCCGGCACGCCGGACAACCTGATCCAGGTCATCCTGCAAGGCATCCGGACCCCCGCGGATGCCGAACTCGGATACATGCCCGCCTTCAACGAACACCTGAACGACAAGCAGGTAGAGAATCTGGTCCGGTACTTGCGGACGGTGTTCGCACCGGGCCGGCCCGCATGGAGCGATGCGTCGCTGCAAGCGATCGCCCGCATCCGCGAACAGGGCGGGCACGCGGCGGCTCTGCATGCCAAGCCGCCGCCAACACTTCGTTGACGGCCCGCGCGCCGGGCAACGCGTTCGGCGCACCGGCGCGGCAGGCTTACTCGCAGTGGAAGTTCGATGCCTGCTCGATGTCGCCGCTGCCGTTGTAGACCGCTTCCTTCGGGTAAGCGCATAGCGGACGAGTCCGGCCAGGCCAGCTCACGCCGGCCGCGGCGCGTGCCGTCGACATCATCACGTCGGGTGCCACGCCTTCTTCGACCCATTTGACGATCGCGCCGAACGCATCGAACTGGTCGGTGCCGTCGGCACCGCCGCTGCAGTGGTCCATGCCGGGCACCGCGAACGCGCGGGCGAACTTACCGGCCTCGGCGTCGCCATAGCGGGTGCGCACCTTGTCGTGGTACGCGGCGAGGTCGTTGAACGAAAACGCCCAGTCGGCCGTGCCGTTGAAGTACAGGATCTTGCCGTTGCGGGCACGAAAGGCGTCCATGTCCGGTGACGAGCCATTGGTGAACTCGTACGCGGAACGCTTGTAGACCTCGGTCACCGCGAAGGTCTTCAGGAACTCGGTATCGAGATCGGCCGTGCGCGCACAGCCGAGCAGGTCCGCGGTCAGCGTCGGCGGCGTCGTGTAGACGTGCGAGGCTTCTCCGGCGAAGATCGTATAGAAAAACGCGTTCGGTGTGCCCAGCGTGTCGACCATGCCCGGGTCGTACGGCCACGGCGCGTAGATCTGCCGGCCCGAGCTCGTCTTCGCGCCGGCGAAGAAATTCTTCACGTAGTCCGCCTTGGCGGCGCTCAGGCAGTTGCCGGTCTGGCCCGCAGCGCACACCCACTGGGCCGGGTCGGGGTGGCAGGCGCTGATGCGGCCGACCATGCCGTCGGTGGCCCCGTCCAGGGCGTCACACTGATCCAGGATGCGCTGCCTGACCACGGCCTTCTCGGCGGCAGTCAGCGGGTTGGTGATGTCCGGCAATCCGTCAGCCCCGATCGGAGCCACGCCGGCGGCCAGTTGCGCGCGGAAGATCGAACCTTCGAGCGCTGATTCGACCAGACGGAAGCCCGGCGAACCGGCCACGATGCCATCGAACAGCTCCGGGTGTTCCTGGGCGGCGATCATCGATAGCAAAGCTGGGTACTTGAACTCGTCGTCTTGCCCGGACGCGTCGGCCGCCGGATAGCTAGACCGGCCACGACGCGAGCCGCTCGGCCAGGCGCCGAGCCAGCGCCAGCAGCGAACGATCGCTGCCCGCCGGGCCGAGCAGCGACAGGCCCAGCGGCGCGTCCTCGCGCTCGGCCAGCGGCAGGCTGATCTGCGGAAAGCCCGAAAGGCCCGCCATGCACAGCATCCGGATCGCCTGGTTGCGGTATTCGTCCAGCGCAGCTTCGCTCTCGTTGCGCAGCGGTGCGATGTCGGGCATCGTCGGCATGACCAGCACGCCGTCACTTCCCAGCAGCGCGGCCAGATGGGTGCGGAAACGGGCGCGGAAACCGCGCGCGGCGGCCACCTGCCGATCGCTCACTTTTCGTGACCACTCGAAGCGCTCGGCCACGCCCGGTCCCAGCGGCGGCGCGAAGCGCTCGATCAGCGGGCCGTCGGTGAGCCAGGCCTCGCGCGCCTGGATATGGCGGAAGTGCCAGTACATCGCCTCGAAGGATTCGAGCGCGGCCGTGACCTCCTCGGCGTCCGTGTCCAGAGCCGCGCACACCCGAGCCAGAACGGGCCGCAGCGCCTCGACGGCGGCCGGCGTGGCCAGCGCCCACACGTCGGTGGGCCGCAACAGACGCGGCCGGGCGGGCAATGGTTCGGTGTCATCGCCCAGCAGCACGGCGCCCACCCGCTCGAAGGTCCGGGCGTCGCGGGCAAACCAGCCGCAGGTGTCCAGGCTGGGCGCGAGATCCATCACGCCTGCGAGGCCGATGCGCCCGTGCGTGGGGCGGATGCCGTACAGGCCGCAGTGGTTGGCCGGCGCGCGCACCGAGCCGCCCGTATCGGTGCCCAGCGCGAAGTCGCACAGGCCCGCCGACACGGCCGAAGCCGAACCGGAGGACGAGCCGCCCGTGATGCGCAGCGGCGCCGCACCGTTGATCGGCGCGCCGAAATGCGCATTGCTGCCGTTCATCGAGAACGCCAACTCGTCGGTCACGGTCTTGCCGACGAATCTCGCGCCCGCGTCCAGCAACGCCTGCACGGCCGGTGCGGTGCCGCGCTTGATGCCCGACATCGCCAGCACGAACGGACTGCCGCCGCCCGTGGGGTAACCGGCCACGTCGTACAGGTCCTTGACGCCGAAGCTCAGCTCCACCAGAGGGCCGCGCCCCGCGCGGGGCACCGGTGCGTCAGGATAGGGAACGAAGGCGTGGACGGGATCGTACAGGAGCATGGCCGTGCCGTTTCAGGCGGTGATGAGGACGGGAGCGGTAGCGCCGGCCTCGTCGGTGCGCAGGCATCGCGCCAGGTGCCCGGGCTCGAACTCGACCGGCTGCGGCTGCGCCGCGCGGCAGGCGTCGACGGCCAGTGCGCAGCGCTCGGCGAACGCACACCCGGGCGGCAGGGCCGAGAGGTCCGGCGGCGAACCGCCGATGGTCTCCAGCCGCGTGCCGCGCGCCATGGCGC
>JASGFT010000240.1:0-6544 GCA_047605425.1 Burkholderiaceae bacterium
GGTCTCGTACTCGTCGAGCGTCAACCAGGCCAGCGCGCTATGGACGCGGCCGCGCAACGAGATCACCGACGAGCAGTACAAGGAGTTCTACAAGCACGTCACGCACGATTTCGCCGACCCGCTGGCGTACACGCACAACCGCGTCGAGGGGCGCACCGAGTACACGCAGCTCCTGTTCGTGCCGGCCAAGGCGCCGCACGACATCTGGGATCGCCAGAATCGCCGGGGCATCAAGCTGTACGTGCGCCGCGTGTTCATCATGGACGACGCCGAGCAGTTGATGCCGGTGTACCTGCGCTTCGTGCGCGGCATCGTCGACTCCAACGACCTGCCGCTGAACGTCTCGCGCGAGATCCTGCAGGAGTCGCGCGACGTCAAGGCGATCCGCGACGGCTGCACGAAGCGCGTGCTGACGATGCTCGAAGACCTGGCCGAGAACCGCAAGGACGACTACGCGACGTTCTGGAAGGAGTTCGGCCAGGTGCTCAAGGAAGGGCTCGGCGAGGACTTCGCGAACCAGGAACGGATCGCCAAGCTGCTTCGCTTCGCGAGCACGCATACCGACTCGGCCGAGCAGACGGTCTCGCTGGCCGACTACCTGGGCCGGATGAAGGAAGGCCAGGACAAGATCTACTACGTGACCGGCGAGACCGACGCGGCGGCGCGCAACAGCCCGCACCTCGAGGTGTTCCGCAAGAAAGGCATCGAAGTGCTGCTGATGACCGACCGCGTCGACGAGTGGGCGCTGTCGTTTCTGACGCAGTTCGACGAGAAGGAACTGGTGTCGGTCGCGCGCGGCGGGCTGGACCTGGGCAAGCTCGAGGACGAGGCCGACAAGCAGGAGACCGAGAAGGTCGCCGAGGAGTTCAAGGACCTGGTCGAGCGGATCGGCAAGAGCCTGGGCGGGCAGGTCAAGTCGGTGCGCGTGACCAAGCGGCTGACCGACTCGCCGTCCTGCCTGGTGTCCGACGAAGGCGACATCAGCGGCAACCTCGAACGCCTGCTCAAGCAGGCCGGCCAGAAGGCGCCCGATCGCAAGCCGATCCTCGAGATCAACCCCGGGCATCCGCTGGTGCAGCGGCTCAAGGCGGGCACCAGCGACGAGTCCACGCAGTTCGACGACTGGTCGCAGCTATTGTTCGACCAGGCGCACCTGGCCGAGGGCGGGCAACTGAAGGATCCGGCCTCGTTCGTGCGGCGGATGAACGGGATGCTGTTGGCGCTGGCGCGTGGCTGAGACGGCCGATCCGCGGCTGACCGGCTTCGCGCCGGTCGTCGCGCCCGATGCGCGCCTGCTGCTGCTCGGCAGCTTTCCCGGCGACGCCTCGCTGGCGGCCGCGCAGTACTATGCGCATCCGCGCAACCAGTTCTGGCCGCTGCTGGCCGAGCTGACCGGCATCGCGCTGCCGGCGCTCGCTTATGACGAGCGGCTCGACGCGGTCAAGCGCGCGCGGATCGCGATCTGGGACGTCAACCAGAGCTGCCGGCGGATCGGCAGCCTCGACAGCGCGATCCGCTCGGCGACCGTCAACCCGTTCGCCGAGCTGCTGGCGCGCGCGCCGGGCATCGCCGCGGTCGGCTTCAACGGCCAGGCGGCGGCCCGGCACCAGGACTGGTTCGAGGCGGCGGGCCTGCGCACTTATCGGCTACCGTCGACCAGTCCCGCCCATGCGTCGCTGAGCTTCGCGCAGAAGCTCGAACGCTGGTCGGTGCTGCGTGACGACGGCTGGATCGTGCCGCAGGCATGATGACCGGCGATGCCACTAACCGAAGGAGACCGACGATGACGCGTGACGGTGAAGACGTCGGTCATGTGCCCGACAGCGTACCCGACAGCGAGATCACGCTGTCCGAGGAAGGTGGCGTGCGCTACCTGCACTTCGGCAGCCCGTGGGTGCAGGGGGCGATGCGGCTGTCGCGGCCGTTCGCGCTCGAGCTCGACTACGTCCGGCAGATGATGGCCTGGCTGCTGCTGATGTCGCCGCCCGGCGAGATCCTGCAGCTCGGCCTGGGCGCCGGATCGCTGACCAAGTTCTGCCATCGTTACTGTCCGGACTCGCGCGTCACCTGCGTCGAACGCGATCCGGCCGTCGTCGGCGTGGCCCGCGGCGCGTTCGGCGTGCCCGCCGACGACGAGCGGCTGCGGATCGAGCTGGCCGACGCCGCCGAGTACGTGCGCCGGCCCGAAGCGCGCGGTCGCCATGGCGTGATCCAGGTCGACCTGTACGACCGCGACGCGGCCGGGCCGGTCTGCGATTCGCTGGCCTTCTACCGGCACTGCCGGGCGGCGCTGGCGCCGGTCGGGGTGCTCGTCGTCAATCTGTTCGGCCAGTGCGGCGTGCTGCGGCCATCGCTGACGCGCCTGTCCGAGGTCTTCGACGGGCGACTGATCGTGCTGCCCAGCGTGCCGGCGGGCAACACGATCGTGCTGGCGCTGTCGGGCCCGCCGCTGGCGGTGCCGGTGCACGCCGTTCGCGACCGGGCGCGGGTGATCCGGCGTCGTTACCGGCTCGACGCCTCGTCCTGGTTGCGCGGCTGGCTGCCGTTGGACGGAACGTTCGAGCGCTGACCGTCGAGCGCCGACCGCCCGTCCGGCGGTCAGCGCCGTCCTCCAGGCGCGCTGCTAACGTGGGCCGACCACTCGATCAGCCCGCATGAGCGCCCGCCTCGATTCCCGCCGGAACGACCCGACCCGCCAGTCCCGATCACGCACCGATCCGGAGACCGTTGCGAGGCCGGAAGGCGCCCAACGGAAAGGCCCGAGCGAGTTCGCCGGCGCGCGTTCTGGCAACGGCGCGGCGGGCATATCCGGTGGCGCGGCAGGTGGCGCATCGGCCGCCTCGCCGATCGGCCGGTCCGGCCAGGCGCTGCGCGTCGTCGACCTGGTGCCGGCGCTGGTCGCCGACGGCCTGCTGGCCGACGACGATGCGCGTCCGATCCTGCAATACGCGGGGCTGTCGACCGCCAGCGTCCACGCGATTGACGCGCTCGCGCAGCGGCGGTTGAAGTCGCCGCGTACCGGCAAGCTGCTCGACGTCGACGCGTTGGGCCGGTGGCTGGCCGCGCGGGTCGAGCTGCCCTACGTGCACGTCGATCCGTTGAAGGTCGATTTCGCGCGGGTGTCCGAGGTGATGTCCAGCCAGTACGCGACGCGGTTCAAGCTGCTGCCGCTGGAGGTGCGCCCGGCCGAGGTCGTCATCGCCAGCGCCGAGCCCTTCGTCGTCGACTGGATCGACGAGCTGCGCCACACGCTGCGCAAGGAGGTCCGCCACGTCCTCACGGCGCCGCAGGACATCGGCCGCTACATCGCCGAGTTCTTCAGCCTGGCCCGCTCGGTCAAGGGCGCGCAGCGCAGCGGCGGGCAGGGCGTGCAGGCCAATTTCGAGCAGCTCGTCGAGCTCGGCAAGGCCGGCAAGAGCTTCGACGCCAACGACCAGCACATCGTCACGATCGTCGACTGGCTGTGGGAATACGCGTTCGACCAGCGCGCCAGCGACATCCACATGGAGCCGCGCCGCGACCTGGGCGCCGTGCGCTTCCGGATCGACGGCGTGCTGCACAACGTCTACCAGGTGCCGCCTTCGGTGATGACCGCGATGGTCAGCCGGATCAAGCTGCTGGGCCGGATGGACGTCGTCGAGAAGCGCCGGCCGCAGGACGGGCGCATCAAGACCCGCACGACCGACGGCAAAGAGATCGAGCTGCGGCTGGCGACGCTGCCGACCGCGTTCGGCGAGAAGCTGGTGATGCGGATCTTCGACCCGGACGTGCTGCTTCGCGATTTCGCCGAGCTGGGCTTCGGCGGCGAGGAGCTGGCGACCTGGAACGAGATGACCTCGCGGCCGCACGGCATCGTGCTGGTCACCGGCCCGACCGGCTCGGGCAAGACCACGACCCTGTACACGACGCTCAAGCAGCTGGCATCCGAGGAGGTCAACGTCTGCACGGTCGAGGACCCGATCGAGATGGTCGAGCCGGCGTTCAACCAGATGCAGGTGCAGGCGTCGATCGAGCTGAACTTCGCCGACGGCGTGCGCGCGCTGATGCGCCAGGATCCGGACATCATCATGGTCGGCGAGATCCGCGACCTCGAGACCGCGCAGATGGCGGTCCAGGCGGCGCTGACCGGCCATCTGGTGCTGTCGACGCTGCACACGAACGACGCGCCGTCGGCCGTCACGCGACTGCTGGACCTGGGCGTGCCGCCGTACCTGCTGACGGCGACGCTCAACGGCATCATGGCCCAGCGCCTGGTGCGCACGCTGTGCCCGGCCTGCAAGCAGCCGGCCGACGAGGTCGACGAGGAATCGTGGAACCTGCTGATCCGGCCGTTCAAGGCGGCCAAGCCGCGCCGGATCTACCGGCCGGTCGGTTGCCTCGAATGCCGGATGACCGGCTTCAAGGGGCGGGCCGGCCTGTACGAGCTGCTGGTGATGGACGCGCCGCTGCGCGCGCTGCTCGACCACGAGCCGGACCTGAAGAAGATCCGCGCGCAGGCGATGCGCGCCGGCATGAAGCCGCTGCGGCTGTCGGGGGCGATGAAGATCGCCGCCGGCCAGACGACCTTCGAGGAAGTGATCAAGGTGGCGCCGGCGATCGACGCCTGACGCTCACTTGACCAGCGTGCGCATCGCCCGTTCGAGGCCGTTGATCGTGACCGGGAACATCCGGTTCTCGAGGATCTGCTTGACCACGGCGATCGACTGCCGGTATTCCCAGACGCCCTCGGGCTCGGGGTTGAGCCAGACGAACTTCGGGAAGCGGTCGATCAGCCGCCGTAGCCAGACGGCGCCGGCCTCTTCGTTGTTGTACTCGACCGAGCCGCCGGGCTGCAGGATCTCATAAGGGCTCATCGTCGCGTCGCCGACGAAGATCAGCCGGTAGTCGTTGTTGTACTTGCGGATGACGTCCCAGGTCGGGAAGCGCTCGGAGTGCCGGCGGCGGTTGTTCTTCCAGACGTAGTCGTAGACGCAGTTGTGGAAGTAGTAGAACTCCAGGTGCTTGAACTCGGACTTGGTCGCCGAGAACAGCTCCTCGGTCTGCTTGATGTGGTCGTCCATCGTGCCGCCGACGTCCAGCAGCATCAGCACCTTGACCGTGTTGTGCCGCTCCGGAACCATCTTGATGTCCAGGTAGCCGGCATTGCGGGCCGTCGACGCGATCGTGTCGTCGAGGTCGAGCTCTTCCTCGGCGCCCTCGCGCGCGAACTTGCGCAGCCGGCGCAGCGCGATCTTGATGTTGCGCGTGCCCAGCTCGACCTGGTCGTCGTAGTCGCGGTACGTGCGCTGCTCCCAGACCTTGACCGCGGTGCGGTTGCCGGCCGACGGACCGCCGATGCGCACGCCTTCGGGATTGAAGCCGCCGTTGCCGAACGGCGAGGTGCCGTTGGTGCCGATCCACTTGTTGCCGCCCTCGTGGCGCTTCTTCTGCTCTTCGAGCAGCTCCTTGAGCCGGGCCATCAGCTTGTCGAGCCCGCCCATCGCCTCGATCGCGGCTTTTTCCTCGGCCGTGAACTCGCGCTGCATCATGCGCTTGAGCCAGTCGGGCGGCACGTCGATGTCGAGCGCCGACACCGCCGTCACGCCCTTGAAATAAGCGCCGAACGCCTTGTCGAACTTGTCGAAGTTGCGCTCGTCCTTGACCAGCGCGGCGCGCGACAGGTAGTAGAACTCGTCGATCGACGGCCCGATCACATGCTTTTGCATGCCTTCGAGCAGCATCAGGTATTCCTTGATCGACACCGGCAACTTGGCCTGCTTGAGAGCCAGAAAGAAATCGATCAGCATCGTGCTGTCTCCTGGAAGGGGCGCGGCCGCTAGCGGGCACCGCCCGCCGCCGCGGCGAGCAGCCGCGCGAGGCGAAAGTGCAGGTGCCGGCGAACGGTCGGCCATTCATGGTCGAGAATGCTGAACACGACCGTGTCGCGCCGCGTGCCATCGGGCAGCAGCCGGTGCTGGCGCAGGATGCCGTCCTGCCTGGCGCCGAGCTTGGCGATGGCCTGCCGCGAGGGGTGGTTCATGAAATGCGTGCGGAACTCGACCGCCACGCAGCCGAGCCGCTCGAACGCGTGCGTCAGCAGCAGCAGCTTGGCCTCGGTATTCAGCGGCCCGCGCTGCACGCTGGCCGCGTAGAACGTCGTGCCGATCTCGAGCCGGCGCAGCTCGGTCTCGATGTTCATGTAGCGCGTCGAGCCGACGATCCGTCCGCTGGCGCGGTCGACGACCGCGAACGGCAGCGCGGCACCCCGGGCCTGCAGCGCGAGCGCCTGCTCGATCCAGCCCGGCACCGCGTCGGGCGGCGGAACGGCGGTGTACCAGAGCTCCCAGAGCCTGCCGTCGTCGACGGCCCGGGCCAGGCCGGGCGCGTCGTCGCCGGCCAGCGGGCGCAGCTCGACGACCTCGCCCCGCAGCGTGACCGGCTCGGGGGGGTAGGGCAGCAGCGTGTCGGGAGCGGTCATCGCGGCAAAGGGGTGGAGCGCGTGCGTCGGGCGCCGCTCAGAGGCTGAGAGTTTTTCGGCCGTGCCCGAAAGGCGCGTCCAAACGCC
>JASGFT010000241.1:0-6514 GCA_047605425.1 Burkholderiaceae bacterium
CTTGGCGGTCTGCATCGCCGCGTGCCCGACGCCGCCCATCGCGCCGAGCACGAACACGGTCTCGCCGGCCTGCAGGCGGCCGCGCAGGTCCAGCGCATAGAGCGCCGTCGCATAAGGCATCGCGACCAGCGCCGATTCGACGAGCATCGCGTCGTCGACCGGACCGAGCCGGTGGCAGGCCTGGTGCGGCATGCAGACCGATTCGGCCCAGATCCCGGGGTGCAGGCCGGCGACGCGATCGCCGACGCGCATCGTGTCGGGCACATCGCTGCCCACGGCCTCGACGATGCCCGCGTACTCGCTGCCGCCGATGTAGGGCAGCGCCGGCTTGATCTGGTACTTGCCCTCGGCGCGCAACTGGTCGACCAGCGAGATGCCGGCCGCGACGATCCGCACGCGCACCTGGCCCGGCCCCGGATCGTCGCGCGCGACCTCGTCGAGCTGCCAGGGGGCCGGGGAGGCGAGGGTGTGGACGCGCAGCGCTTTCATCGGAGTCTCCATCGGGGTTGTCGGGCGCATTCGCCGGCCAGGGTCGGCGATTGCGCCCGCAGCAGTCTAAACCCTCTGCGCGGGCTCGATCTCAGCGTGAGCGGAGGCGCTAGCCGCCGACGATGAAGACGTGTCCGCGCGCCGGATCGACGCGTCCGCGCAGCAACGAATCGTACAGTCGCGCCAGCGCGTCGACGCCCGCGTGCTGATCGATCCGCAGCCAGCCGGCGCAGGCGTCGACGAAGCGGTTCCACGCCGGCGTCAGCGAATCGCGCAAGCCGTCGACATCGATGCCGTCGAGCAGCGCGCGCCATTGCGCGAGCCCGAATCCGCTCGCGCCGCCGAGGATCCGGCAAGTCAGCCGGATCGCGTCGCCGAAATGGCGTTGCAACGCCGCATGGACCGGATCGTCGCCGGCGAAATCGACGAGCACCGTCGGCACCTGCGCGGACATCGCCGTCAGCCGCGCGTAGTCGACCACTTCGTCGTAATCGCCGAGACCCTGCACGAAGCGCCGGTGCTCGGTCGCCGTCAGCCCGACGACGCGGCAGTCCGCGTGGATCTCCTGGCGCAGCAGATAAGCCAGCGCGGCGGCCGTCTTGCTCGACGCCCCGGTCAGCACGATCTGGCGCGCGTCGCAGTATCGACGGGCGGCCAGGTGGTGCGCGAAGACGAAGGCCGACGCGAACTGCGACTGCATCAGCATCTGATGGTCTTCGAACGCGACGCGGTACGACGGGTCGGCGTAGGTGCGCCGGTACGTGTTGTAGAAGGCGGGGAACGCCCGCCGGTGCTCGCTGACGTCGACGAACTGCCGGGCATTGGCGAGCCCCGGTTGCACCAGCAGCCAGTTCGTCATCGGCAGGCAACCGAACAGCCGCTCGCCGACCGACGCGTCCGGGTGCGTGGACGCCGCGACCTGCGCGTAGCCCCAGGCCGGCAGGCGGGCCCAGGGCGACGGCGCCGGAAACAGCCGGCGCAGCGGCAGTTCGGAGCCGAGCCGGCCGTACACGATGTTCTGCGAGCTGAGCGCGAAGCGTTCGATCCGAAGCAGGGCCTGACCGGGTGCCAGGGCGACGGGCCGGCGCGGCGCGAGCACGCGGTGTCGCGAAAGATCGTCTTGGTGAACCTGGAAGTCGAACGGCGCTTCCGGCATCGGGCTGTCTCCTCGGCGCGGCGCTCGGGGCGCCGCGCCCCCGATAGTACGCCCGGCGCCGAAGCCGGACCGGCCGTGGGGACGCGCCGGCGTCAGCGCACCTGACGGATCGCCGCGATCGTCCCGATTCTTCCCGATTCGCCCCGGCGAAAGCGGGCGTCAGAGCCCGGCCGGCTCGCGCAGATGGAAGCGCGTCGCCTGCTGGAACGCCTGGCCGACGCGCAGCGCCAGCGTCTCGGCGAAACCGCGGCAGACGATCTGCAGCGACAGCGGCAGCCCCTGCGCGGTGAACCCGCAAGGCAGCGCCAGCGCGCACAGGCCGAGCTGGTTGACGAAACGCGTGATCGTCGCGGCGGTCGTCGATTCGTCGACGTCGGCCACCGGGATCGCGGCCGTTGTCGTCGTCGGCGTCAGCAGCGCGTCGACGTCGGCGATCGCGGCCAGGAAGCGCGCCGTGTTGATCTGCCGCGCCCATTGCGCCTGCAGGTAGCGCTCGACCGGCATCGCGCCGGCGCGGATGCGCGCGCGCACGCCGCGATCCATCGGCGTCGCATCGTCGTCGGCCAGCGCGCCGTACAGCGCGTAGGACTCGCCGTGCATGACGGCGCTGGCCGCCGTGTAGGACGACAGCCGCATCGGCAGCGTCACCGGCACGATCTGCGCGCCGAGCCCGGCCAGCGTGACCAGCGCCGCGTCGTAGGCCGCCAGCGTTTCGGGTTGGAATCCGGCGCGGTCGGCCTCGGGCAGCCGGCCCAGCCGCAGGCCCGCGACGCCCAGGTCGAGTCCGGCCAGCGCATCGACCGGGACGATGCCCTGCGTGGCCGGATCGAGCGGATCCTCGCCCTGCATCGCGTTGAACAGCGTCGCTGCGTCGACGACCGACCGGGCGATCGGTCCCGGCGTGTCCAGCGACGGGCTCAGCGGGCAGATGCCGTGATTGCTGAGGCGCCCGTACGTCACCTTCAGCCCGGTCAGGCCATTGAACGCCGCCGGAATCCGCACCGAGCCGCCGGTGTCGGTGCCGATCGCCCACGGCGCGAGCCGGGCCGCGACCGCGACGCCCGATCCGCTGCTCGAGCCGCCCGGCGTGCGATGCACGGTGTCGTCCCACGGATTACGCGGCGTGCCCAGGTGCTCGTTGGTGCCCCAGGCGCCGAACGCGAACTCGACGGTATGCGTCTTGCCGAGCACGATCATGCCGTGCGCCAGCAGGCGGCGCGCCAGCGTGGCCGTGTGCAACGCACGATAAGCGCGCCGCGTCGGCGAGCCGGCCGTGCAGACGCGGCCCTCGATCTCGATCAGGTCCTTCAGCGCGATCGGCAGCCCATGCAGCGGTCCGATCGCGTGGCCGGCCTCGCGCGCGAGCGTCGCCGCACGCGCGGCCTTCAGCGCGTCGTCGGCCCAGACGTCGACATAAGCGTGCAGCGCGTCGTTGCGCGCCGCGATGCGGCGCAGGAAGGCCTCGACGACGCGTGTCGGCGTCCACAAACCCAGCACGTAGCCGGCCGACAGGCTCGACGCGTCGAGCCGCGACAGGTCGTCGCCGTGCGTATCGAGGCGCTGGTGCAGGACGCGGCGCTGCTGGTCGGCTGGTATCGGAGTCGTCATTGCGGGGAGGTCATCGCCGATCTACACTAAGGGCGCGGTATCGACGAACAGTATAGTCGTCCGGCGCGCGACCGGCGATGCCGATGGAGACTCCGTGGATCTGAATTTCACCGACGAGCAGAGACTGCTCGCGCAGAGCGTCGAGCGCTTCGTCGCGCAGCGCTACGATTACGCGGCGCGCGCGCGTATCCTGGCCGGCACCGAGCGCTTTTCCGGCGAAGTATGGTCGGCGATGGCCGAATTCGGCTGGCTGGCGTTGCCGCAGTCCGAACGCGACGGCGGCCTGGGCGGATCGACGGTCGACGCGGCCATCATCGCCGAGGGGCTGGGCCGCGGGCTGGTGCTCGAGCCGTACCTGAGCTGCGCCGTGCTGGCGGCCGGCCTGGTCGGCGCGCTGGGCGACCCGGCGCAGCGCGCCGCGTGGCTGCGCGCGATCGCCGACGGACGAGCGCGTCTGGCGCTCGCACATGCCGAGCCCGCGGCCGGCATGCTGGACGGCGTGCGCTCGATGCGGGCCGAGCGCGATGGCGAAGGCTGGCGGCTCGATGGTATCAAGACGCTGGTCGTCGACGGGCCGGGAGCCGACGCCTGGCTGGTATCGGCGCGCACTGCCGGCGAAGCGATGTGCCTGTTCATCGTGCCGCGCGGCACCGTCGGCGTCGACGCGCAGCCGTTCGAGATGATCGACGGCCGCCTGGGCAGCCGGCTGGCCTTCGACGGCGCGCACGTACCGGACGCGGCCCGGCTCGGCACCGACGGGTCCGACGTCCAGAGCGCGCTGGCCGCGATGATCGATCGGACCGCTGCCGTCGCCTGCGCCGAGGCCGTCGGCTGCATGCAGGCGGCGTTCGAGACGACCGTCGCTTATTCGAAGACGCGGGTGCAGTTCGGACAGCCGATCGGCGCGAACCAGGTGCTCAAGCACCGGATGGTCGACATGGCGACGCAATGCGACGAGGCGCGCTCGATGGCGCTGCGCGCGGCCCTGTATTGCGATGGCGCGAACTTTTCGGCCGCCGAACGCGCGCGTGCCGTGTCGGGCGCGTGCCTGAAGATCGCGCGCGGCGCGCGCTTCGTCGCCGAGAGCGCGATCCAGTTGCACGGCGCGATGGGCATGACCGAAGAGCTGAGCGTCGGCGCTTACCTCAAGCGCCTGATCGCGTTCGAATGCTGGCCCGCGACGGCGTCCGAGCATCTGGCGCGCTGCATGGCGACGCGGAACGTCGCCGCCGCGACGGCGATCTGAAGGACACGCATGATGGATCTGGGTTTCTCGGCTGACGAGTTGGCTTTTCGCGACGAGGTGCGCGCCTTCATCGCCGAGCAATTGCCGCCGCGCCGGCAGGACGAGTTCGCGCGTACGACCTCGGTGTTTCCCGAGCCCGACGTCAATCGCGCCTGGCACGAGGCCTTGTACGCCAAAGGCTGGGCCGCGCCCGGCTGGCCTCGCGAATACGGCGGTCCGGGCTGGACGCCGGCGCAGCGCTATCTGTTCGAAGCCGAGTGCGCGCGCGCCGGCACGCCGGCGATCACGCCGATGGGCATCCGGATGGTCGGTCCGGTGATCATCGGCTTCGGCACGCCCGAGCAGAAGGCCTTCTACTTACCCCGCATGCTGTCCGGCGACGATTATTGGTGCCAGGGATACTCCGAGCCGGGCTCGGGATCGGACCTGGCGTCGCTGAAGACGCGCGCCGCGCGTGACGGCGACCACTATGTGATCAACGGCACCAAGATCTGGACGACGCATGCGCACCATGCGAACCGGATGTTCGCGCTGGTGCGTACCGACGACACCGGACGCAAGCAGGACGGCATCACGTTCATGCTGATCGACATGGACACGCCGGGCATCACGGTGCGGCCGATCCGCACGATCGGCGGCGAGCACGAATTCAACCAGGTGTTCTTCGACGACGTGCGCGTGCCGGTGGCCAACCGCGTCGGCGACGAAGGGCGGGGTTGGACTTATGGCAAGTATCTGCTCGAGTTCGAGCGCGGCGGCGGACTGGCCGCGGCCCGGATGCGGCGCGAGCTGGCCAAGGTCGAGGCCGCGGCGGCCGGGCCGGCGTTGTCGGCGCCGCCGCGACGGCTGGCCGATCCGGGCGTGCAGGCACAGATCATCGAGATCGAGAACGACATCGACGCGTTGGAGATGACCGAGCTGCGCGTGATCTCGTCGTTGCAGACGGGCCAGAACCCGGGCGCGATCTCGTCGATGCTCAAGCTGCGCGCGAGCGAGATCAAGCAGTCGATCACGCGGCTGGGCGTCGAGCTGATCGGCGCGCAGGCGCTGGTGTGGGAGTCGCGGCGTCCTTTGTACGACGATGCGATCGCGGCGTCGATGCAGCGGATCGCCTCGCCTGCGGTGATGCCGGTGACGTCGAGCTACCTGAACTCGCGCGCGCACACGATCTTCGGCGGATCGTCGGAAATCCAGCGCGACATCATGGCCAAGACGATGCTCGGTCTCTGAAGAGGCCCGGACCGGCGTGCCGAGCAGTGACCCGCTTTCGATCCCTGGTTTATTGCGAATTGTTGCAACATTGGCTATCTTGCGTGCGGTTCAGGGTCCACAGACGATCTATGGCGTCCCATCGTGTTCGGCACGTCGCGATATTCGTCGCACGGACATCACTGCTTCGACCCGCATTACACGACGTTCGTGCCGCAGCGTTCGGCGGTCGGCGTCCGATGAGCAACCCGCCAGCCAAGGATCGGGAATCACACGCCTAGTGAAACAGTAAACGGGCCACGCCGTCGCAAATGGGGCGACTCGACTCGACTGGTCGTCGAGGCCATCCAGCACGGATGCACGACGCTCAGGCTGGTCGCCGAACGCACTCGGATCGACTACCGCAGCGTCAACGCCATCATTCATTCATTGGAAAGACAGGGCCGCGTCGCGGCCGAGGACTACGACATTCGCCGTGGCCTGCAGCAATTTCGCGTCGTGCGCGCGGACCGCGTTCCCGCGGGCGAGCGCGGCCTCATCGAGCATCCTCGCAGCAAGCGCCGCGCCAATGCGGCCGCCTGGCATTGCCTGCTGCACCTCGGCGCGTCGCGGTCTGACAGGGGTGTCGAAGTAACTGACGACGCCTAGCGACACTTTCTGATCGGCGGCCCCTCAGTCCTTGACAAAATTATACGCGCGCCGATCGATTAGACTTCGTTCCGCGCAATCGACCGTGACGGTCCGCCGATCCGCCTAGTGGGCTGCGCGGGAAATTCTGTAACAATTGTAGCGTAGTGACCGCACGA
>JASGFT010000242.1:0-6507 GCA_047605425.1 Burkholderiaceae bacterium
CTACGAGAACGGCTGAGTCCGGGCGCCGTGCGGCTCAGGACTCGCGCCTCACAGTCCCAGCGCCTCCCACATCGCGTCGACCCGCGTCCGCACGGCGTCGTCCATCCGGATCGGCGTGCCCCACTCGCGCTGCGTCTCGCCCGGCCACTTGTGCGTGGCGTCGATGCCCATCTTCGAGCCCAGGCCCGAGACCGGCGAAGCGAAATCCAGGTAGTCGATCGGCGTGCGGTCGACCAGCGTGGTGTCGCGCGTCGGGTCGACGCGCGTGGTCAGCGCCCAGATCACGTCCTGCCAGCTACGGATGTCGACGTCGTCATCGGTGACGACGATGAACTTCGTGTACATGAACTGGCGCAGGAAGCTCCAGATGCCGAACATCACGCGCTTGGCATGGCCCGGATATTGCTTGCGCATCGAGACGATCGCCATCCGGTACGAGCAGCCCTCGGGCGGCAGGTAGAAATCGATGATCTCGGGAAACTGCCGGCGCAGGATCGGCACGAACACTTCGTTGAGCGCCACGCCGAGCACCGCCGGCTCGTCGGGCGGCTTGCCGGTGTACGTCGAATGATAGATCGGGCGCTCGCGCATCGTGATCCGGTCGATCGTGAAGACCGGAAACCATTCGCGTTCGTTGTAATAGCCGGTGTGGTCGCCGTACGGGCCCTCGATCGCCATCTCGTAGCCGGTCAGCGCGGCCGGCGGCAGCGCGTCGGTCCAGCCCAGGCGCGCGGCATGGGCGCGGGTCGCCGCCTGGTCCGGGTCCGGGCGCAGGTGGCCTTCGAGCACCAGCTCGGCGCTGGCCGGCACCCGCAGCTCGCTGCCCAGGCAGCGGATCAGCTCGGTCTTGGCGCCGCGCAGCAGGCCGGCGAACTGGTATTCGGACAGGCTGTCGGGCACCGGCGTGACCGCGCCGAGGATCGTCGCCGGATCGGCGCCCAGCACGGTGGCGACCGGGAACGGCTGGCCCGGATGCCGCTCGCGGAACTCGCGGAAATCCAGCGCGCCGCCGCGATGCGCGAGCCAGCGCATGATCGTCTTGTCGCGCTCGATGACCTGCTGGCGGTAGATGCCCAGGTTCTGCCGGGTCTTGCCGGGGCCGCGGGTGACGACCAGGCCCCAGGTGATCAGCGGCGCGACGTCGCCCGGCCAGCAGGTCTGCACCGGCAGCCGGCCCAGGTCGACGTCGCCGCCTTCCCAGACGATCCGCTGGCACGGCGCCGACGACAGCTCGCGCGGCGCCATGTTCAGCACCTGCCGGAACATCGGCAGCTTGTCCCAGGCGTCGCGCAGGCCCCGGGGCGGCTCGGGCTCCTTCAGCGCGGCCAGCAACTCGCCGATCTCGCGCAGCGCCATCACCGATTCCTCGCCCATTCCCCAGGCGACGCGCTCGGGGGTGCCGAACAGGTTCGTCAGCACCGGCATGTCGTAGCGGCGCGATCCGTCGACCGGCTGCTCGAACAGCAGCGCTGGTCCGCCCGCCCGCAGGACCCGGTCCGAAATCTCGGTCATTTCCAGTCGCGGCGAGACCGGCGCGCTGATTTTCCGGAAGGCTGTCTTTGAATCCAGTAGTTTCAGGAAATCACGCAAGTCTTTGTATTTCATCTAATTCTTTTCGCCGTGGTGACGCAAGTTGCTGAAAGAAAAGTCAAAATCGGATTTGACCGCCCGGCGATCGAACCCTAGAATCCAGCCATCTCCACACATCGAGGCCGCGCCAGGCGGCCATCGTGCAAGCGTCAAGATGCCGTCGATGACGGCGCGGCGGGGCCGGCGATTCAGCCCTCCGCCAATCATATCCGGCGGCAGGCCCGCGCAGACGGGCATCAGGTTCCCTCCGGAACGCGAGAGGCTCCAGGCCTCGGCAGAACAAGAACAACCGATCGCCTGTCGTCCGGGCGGCCAAACGGCGTGAGCCGCAAGGAGTGTCAATGCGCGACCCGCGTTGGATCGGAACGACTTTCAATGCGTTCTCACATCTAGTCAAGGCGGCCCGTCATACCCGACATGCCGCGCTGTTGAGCCTGCCGGTGGCCGGTCTGTCGGCCATGGTGCTGTGGCAGCCCCAGTTCTCGTCGCAGCCGTTTCCGACGCTGTCCGAAGTCCGCCTGCCGGTGTCGCAAGCGGACGGATCCGATGTGCTTGCCGCCCTCGACGTCGAGCCGATCGATGCCGTTCCGCCGCTGACCGTCGCGGCGATCGATCCGGTGCCGGCCAAGGCGGTGACCGAGAAGGCCCGTAAGGTGGTCGCGCCGGTTCGCGTGCCCAGCGCGTCCGGCACCCGGATGGAGCTCGAGCAGCACAACCTCGCCAGCTTCATCGCCAGCCGCTACAAGGTGGCGTTCGACAACACCCAGTTGTTCGTCGACGGGGCGTACAAGGCGGCCCGCGACTACAAGCTCGATCCGTGGCTGATCCTGGCCGTGATGGCCGTCGAGTCCAGCTTCGATCCGTCGGCCATCAGCAGCGCCGGCGCGCATGGGCTGATGCAGGTGCTGACCCGCGTCCATGCCGAGAAGTTCGCGCCGTTCGGCGGCGTGGCCGCCGCTTTCGATCCGATCGCCAACATCCGCGTCGGCGCCCGCATCCTGCACGACTACATCTCGCGCGACGGCACGGTCGAAGGCGGGCTCAAGGCCTACGTCGGCGCGGCGCTGATGACGCACGACAAAGGCTACGGCAGCAAGGTGCTGGCCGAGCGCGAGCGCCTGGCCGCGGTCGCCCAGGGCAAGCCCCTGCCTGCACCGTCGGCGCCGAAGCCGCGCGAGCCGGCGACGCTGGTCGCCAACAACGACGGGCAGGCGCCCGCGCGCGCGACGACTCCGGCGGCCGAGGCATCGGCCAGCGCCGCGTCGAGCGCCGGATCGGCGGCTGCGGCCGCCGCCAGCGCGGCGGCATCCGCCGGTGCGACGGCGCCTGCCGGTGCGGCAACGCCCGCCGGTTCAGCGACCGTTGTTCCGGCAACGTCCGTCAGTCCGGCAACGTCCGTCAGTTCTGCAACACCGGTCAGTTCGGCAACGTCCGCCAGTTCGGCAATACCCGGCAGTTCGTCAACACCCGTCAGTCCGGCAACACCCGTCAGTCCGGCAACACCCATCGCTTCCGCAACACCCGCCGGTTCGGCGGTGAGCGCCGCTGCGACGCCGGCTGTCGCTGCGACACCGCGCATCGGCGCGGCTCCGGCTATCGCCGTGGCTCCGGCCGCCGGCGCGGCGGCCGGCGACATCGCGGCCCGACCGGCCGTGGTGGACGCCCCGACCCTTCCGCCCGGCTTCGCGCCGTGAGCGCAGCGGCCGGTCGCGCTCGTCGCTGACGACGCGTCGTCGGCAGGCGGCGTCACCGCCGCCGCATCAAGCCGGCCGGTTCTTCTCCAGAAAGCGGCCCATCCGCTCGACCGCCTGTTCGAGCAGCGTCCGGCTCGTCGCATACGACAGGCGCAGGTAGCGATCCGGCGCGTTCTTGCCGAAATCGGTGCCCGGTACCAGCGATACGTATTCGGTCTCGAGCAGGTCGTGCGCGAAACGGCTGCTGTCCAGCCCGAGCGCGCCGCAGTCCGCATACACGTAGAACGCGCCGTCCGGCATCACCGGCACGTGCAGCCCGATCGATTCGAGCGCCGGCACCAGGTAGTCGCGCCGCTGGCGGAACGATTCGCGCCGCTCGGCCAGCAGCGCCATCGTGTCGGGCTCGAAGCAGGCCAGCGCCGCGTGCTGCGCGAGCGCCGACGCGCAGATGAACAGGTTCTGCGACAGCTTCTCGAACACCGGCACCGCGTCGGGCGGCACGACCAGCCAGCCCAGGCGCCAGCCGGTCATGTTGAAGAACTTCGAGAAGCTGTTGCAGACGATCACGTCGTCGCCCAGCGCCAGCGCCGAGCGCACCGGCCCTTGACCGGGCGCCGGATAGCTGAGGCCCAGGTAGATCTCGTCGACGACGACGAAGCCGCGCCGCCGGCGCACGGCCTCGACGATCCCCGCCAACTCGTCGAACGGGATCGCCGTGCCGGTCGGATTGGCCGGCGACGCGATCAGCGTGCCCTTGATGCGTTCGCCCCAGTGCCGCTCGATCAGCTCGCGGCTCAACTGGAAGCGGGTCTGCGGGCCGACCGGCACCGGCGTCGCCCGCGCGTCGAACGCGGCGACGAAGTGCCGGTTGCACGGATAGCCGGGGTCGGCCATCAGCACCTGGTCGCCCGGATCGACGAGCGCGCAGAAGGCCAGCAGCAGCGCGGCCGACGCGCCGGCGGTGACGATCACGCGGGCCGGATCGATGGCCAGCCCGTACTCCTGCTGGTAGTACGCGGCGATCGCGCGGCGCAGCGGGGCGATGCCGTTGGCCGCCGTGTAGCGGCTGTGGCCTGCGGCGGCCGCGCGTTCCAGCGCGCGCACGACCTGCGGCGGCGCGGTGAAATCGGGTTCGCCGATGCTCATGTGGATCACCGGATGACCGGCGGCTTGCAATTGGCCGGCGCGTTTGGCCAGTTCCATGACCTGGAACGGCTCGATCGCATCGCAGCGGCGAGAGAATGGGTACGAGGGCATGCAGCGGATATTGCATCATCCGCATAAAGAAATCAGATTTCCTTGGTTCCTGTTGCAGGCGTCGCACTGCAACATGGCGAGCCTCGACGAGCGGGCGGCCCCGCGCCGCGCCGGCGTCCTCCAGGCAGCGCCATGTACATCTACGACGAAATCGATCAGCAACTAGTCGACGAGCGTGTCGGCCAGTTCCGCGACCAGACGCGCCGCTTCCTGGCCGGCAAGCTCGGCGAGGACGAGTTCCGCCCGCTGCGGCTGCAGAACGGGCTGTACATCCAGAAGCAGGCGCCGATGCTGCGCGTGGCGATTCCTTATGGCCTGCTGAGCAGCCGCCAGCTTCGCAAGCTCGCGTACATCTCGCGCCGCTACGACCGCGGCTACGCGCATTTCAGCACGCGCCAGAACATGCAGTTCAACTGGCCGCGCCTCGAGGACGCGCCCGACATCCTCGCCGAGCTGGCCAGCGTGCAGATGCACGCGATCCAGACCAGCGGCAACTGCATCCGCAATACGACGACCGACCAGTTCGCCGGCATCGCCCGCGACGAGATCGTCGACCCGTTGGTCTGGTGCGAGGTCGTGCGCCAGTGGTCGACGTTCCATCCGGAGTTCGCGTTCCTGCCGCGCAAGTTCAAGATCGCGGTGACCGGCGCGCGCGACGATCGCGCGGCCACGCAGGTCCACGATATCGGCCTGCAGGCGGTCGTCGACGACGCGGGCGAGGTCGGGTTCCGCTTCCTGGCCGGCGGCGGCCTGGGCCGCACGCCGATGGTCGGTCACGTGATCCGCGAGTTCGTGCCGTGGCGGCACCTGCTCACTTATCTGGACGCCGCGCTGCGCGTCTACAACCGCCACGGCCGCCGCGACAACAAATACAAGTCGCGGATCAAGATCCTCGTCAAGGACCTGACGCCCGCCGTCTACGCGGCCGAGGTCGAGCGCGAGTGGCGGTACCTGGCCGACGGTCCCGGCACGCTGACGCAGGCCGAGCTCGATCGGATCGCGCAGCGGTTCACGCGTCCGGCCTACGCGCTGTTGCCCGCGCACGATGCGTCGTTCGCCGCGCACAAGGCCGCCGACAAGGCGTTCGCGCGCTGGGTCGGCCGCTGCGTGTTCGCGCATCGCGTCGACGGCTACGCGGCCGTGACGTTGACGCTGAAGAAGACCGGCGTGCCGCCCGGCGACGTGACCGCCGACCAGATGGAGGCGATCGCCGACCTGGCCGACCGCTACAGCTTCGGCGAGCTGCGCAGCACGCACGAGCAGAACCTCGTGCTGGCCGACGTGCAGCTTCGCGACCTGTACGAGCTGTGGCAGCGGCTCAAGCCGCTGGGCCTGGCCACGCCCAATCTCGGCTTGCTGACCGACATGATCGCCTGCCCGGGCGGCGACTTCTGCTCGCTGGCCAACGCGGTGTCGATCCCGGTGGCCGAGGCGATCTCGCGTCGCTTCGAGGACCTGGACTTCCAGCACGACATCGGCGACCTGGACCTGAACATCTCGGGCTGCATCAACGCCTGCGGCCATCACCACGTCGGCCACATCGGCATCCTCGGCGTCGACAAGGCCGGCGAGGAGTGGTACCAGATCACGATCGGCGGCAGCCAGGGCAACCGCTCGGCGATCGGCAAGATCATCGGCCCGTCGTTCGCGCGCGCCGAGGTCCCCGACGTGATCGAGAAGCTGCTCGGCACTTACCTCGAGCTGCGCGACAGCGAGGCCGAGCGCTTCGTCGACGTCGTGCACCGCGTCGGCATCGCCCCGTTCAAGGAGGCGGTCTATGTCGCAGCTCATTGACCGCCGCGGCCGCCGCGCCGACGACTGGATCCGCATCGACGACGACGTCGCGGCCCGCGTCGCCGACGTCCGCGGCGCCAGCCTGCTGCTGACGCTGGCGCAGTGGCGCGCGCATCCGCAGCAATGGGCGGCGCACGAGGGGCCGCTCGGCGTGCTGCTCGGCCCGGCCGAC
>JASGFT010000243.1:0-6484 GCA_047605425.1 Burkholderiaceae bacterium
CCGCGCGATGAACCGCAACTTCGTCAGCGTCATCCTCGGCGGCTTCGGCGCGGCCACGGGGCCGGCGCAGGCCATCGAGGGCGAGCAGGTGGCGATCGATACCGACGGCGTCGCCGCGATGCTGAACGACGCCGATTCGATCATCATCGTGCCCGGTTACGGCATGGCGGTCGCCCAGGCCCAGCAGTCGGTTTCGGAGCTGACCAAGCGGCTGCGCGCCAAGGGCAAGGCAGTGCGCTTCGGCATCCATCCGGTCGCCGGCCGCTTGCCGGGCCACATGAACGTGCTGCTGGCCGAGGCCAAGGTGCCGTACGACATCGTTCTCGAGATGGACGAGATCAACGACGACTTTCCTTCGACCGACGTCGCGATCGTGATCGGCTCGAACGACATCGTCAATCCGGCCGCGCAGGAAGACCCCAACTCCCCGATCGCCGGCATGCCGGTGCTGGAAGTCTGGAAGTCGAAGAACGTGCTCGTGCTCAAGCGCGGGCAGGGCACCGGTTATTCGGGCATCGAGAATCCGCTGTTCTACAAGGAGAACTCGCGGATGTTCTACGGCGATGCGAAGAAATCGCTCGATGATCTGCTGACGCGGATCCAGTGAGCCGGTGACGGAGGAGCCGGGCGCCGGCTCCTCTCGGCGGCAGGCGTCCGCCCGGACCGGGTTGCGACCGCTGGCACTCAGAACCGCATCGTCGTCGTCAGCGTGACCTGTCGGCGGGCCGCGTACGTGCAGATCCCCCAGCTTTCGCAGGTGCCGAAATAGTGCTTATCGGCGACGTTGCGCACGTTGAGCGCGACGCGCCAGCGCGACGATTCCCAGCCGAGCAGCAGGTCCAGCAGGCCGTAGCCCGGCGTCGTCGGCGCCGAGCGATCCGTGTACTTGCCGACCAGGCGGACGCCGGCGCCCGCCGAGAACCCGCCCATGCCGCCGATGTCGAAGCGCTGGACCGCCCAGACGGCGGCGCGATGCCGCGGCGTATGGGTGAGTTCGCGGTCGACGTCGGTGTAGGTGTAGTGGGCGCTGATCGACAGGCTGCGCGTGAGCCGGCCGATCAGTTCGAGTTCCAGGCCGTGGCTGCGCACCGAGCCGCTCTGGTCATACGTGAACGCCCCGGTCTGTACGAGACGATTGACCTGGCGCAGGTTATAAGCGGCGGCGTGCGCGCGCCAGGCGCCGTCCGACGATTGATAGCGCAGGCCCGCCTCCCATTGCTTGCCGCGCAGCGGACCGAGCATCTCGCCGATCGGCGACGTTCCCTGCGGTTCGAAGGATTCGGCATAGCTGACGTAGGGCGCGAAGCCATTGGGCAGCAGATACAGCAGGCCGAAACGTTTGGTGGTCGCGCGATCGTTCTGGACGGGCGTGTTGACGTCGGTCTCGCCCAGTTGCGTCGTGCGCGCACGGTCATGGCGCAGGCCTAGGGTCAGCCGCCAGTCGCGCCAGCGCAACTGATCCTGCACATAGATGCCAAGCTGATTGACGCGCGTGGTGGCGTCCCCGTCATAAGCGGGGTGCGCATAGCCGGGGTTGAAGACGGGTGCGTAGACGTCGATCGGCGTGAGCAGGCTGCCGGGAGCATCGGAAGAATCATAGGCGCTGAGCTGACGATAGCGGTACCACATGAAGTCGAGCCCCGCCAGCATCCGATGACCGACCGATCCGGTGTCGAACTCGCCCAGCACGTACTGGTCGGCGCCCATCGCGCGCGTGTGCACGTTCCAGAAGTAGCCGTCGCGATCGAGGACGCGCTGCGCCGCATCCCGATAAGGACTGACCTCGACATCGTCGCTGGGCCGCAGGTCCACGGCCGCATAGTCGACGCGGGTGTCCGACAGGCGAAGATTCTGGCGTACGCGCCACTTGGCATCGAAGCGGTGCTCGAAGGTCCAGCCCAGCGATTTCTGGGTGGCGTTGAAGTGATCCGAGCCCGGGTCGGCGGGGTTGAGCGAGATCGGAATCCGCCCGTTGGGGTTGGGCAGCACCGTGCCTTGCCACGGCATCGCGCCGGAGTCGGCGCCCGCGCGGTCGCGTTGATAGCGCAGGCGGACCGTCCAGTCGGTGTTCGCGCCGATCTTCCAGGTCAGCGACGGCATCAGGAAGATCCGGTCGTCGGTGGCCCGATCGATCATCGTGTCCGAGTCGCGCAGCACGCCGACGAAGCGGTACAGCAAGCGGCCGTCCGGTGTCAGCGGGCCGGTCAGATCCGTCTGCAACTGGCGGCGGTTGAAGTTGCCGATCTGCACGCCGACCTCGCGCATCGGCTCGGCCAGCGGCGACTTGCTGACGCCGTTCACCACGCCGCCGGTGCTGCTCTGGCCGTACATGAACGAAGCCGGCCCGCGCAGCACTTCGACGCGTTCGAGCGAGTACGGCTCGAGCCGGACCGAGCGCGCCCAATAGCCCGATTCGAGGTCGACGCCGTCCAGGAAGGTTTCGATGTCCGATCCGGCCCGCCCGTAGCCGGCGTCCAGCCGCGTGCTGGTCGCGTACGCGGCCGTGCTGACGCCCACGGCGTAATCGAGCGACTCGCCCAGTGAATTGGCAGCCATTTCCTTGATCTGGTCGGCCGTCACGATGCTGATCGATTGCGGTGTTTCCTGCAGCGGCGTGTCGGACTTGGTCGCGGTGGCGCTGCGCATCGCCGCATAGCCGGCGACCGGGCCATCGGCTCGCTCCACCAGCCGGTCGTCGCGGACGATCACGGCCGATAGCGTCGCGCCGCCCGGCCCGATCGCTTCGACCGTCACCAGGTTCCCGTCGAAGCGGCCGTGCAGGCCGGTGCCGCCGAGCAGCCGATCGAGCGCCTGGCGGGGCGTCAGATCGCCCGAGACCGCCGGCGCGGTCCGGCCGTCGACGGCGCTCTGCTGGACGATCAACTGCATGCCGGTCTGGCGTGCCCAGTCGTTCAATGCCTGAGCGAGCGGTTGCGCGGCGATCCGGATGCGGATCGGGGAAGCGTTGTCGGGGGCTGCCGGGCCGCCTTGGGCATGCGCGCAGGCAATGCCGCCGGCGAGGGCCAGCGCCAACGCGATCGACAGGGGCCGGGGTCGCGGCGAGAAACGGTTCATTCGGAGGGCTCCAGGTGAAGAATCGGCTATCACCTGTGTGGACGCGCCAGCGAGCCGCAACCCTGTAAAGACCGCAATCTAGGGACGCGATCGAAGGCCGCGAGCGTCCGTCAGCGTGCGGCCAGGATCTCGGTCTGCCCGTTCCGGTCGCGCAGTCGCACGGGCAGCACGCGCGGAAGCGCCGCGCGCAAGGCGTCGGTCGCCATCGGGTCGAAGGTTCCGGACAGCCGCAGCGCGGCCACGGCGGGGTCGCGCACGATCAGGCCGGTGGCGCGATAGCGCTCGAGTTCGGCCAATGCGTGCGCGAGCGGTACGTCGACGAAGCTGATCCGCTGGTGCCGCCACAGGGCGATGCCCTCGGGCGGGATCGCCGAAGCGGGGCCGAGCTTGCCATGCTCGTCGCTGACGATCTGCTGGCCCGCCGTCAGCAGCACCGCCGGCTCCCGGTCGTCGGCGCGCGACGGATCCGGCGTCGAGCGCCGGCTGACCCGTACCTTGCCTTCGTCGACCGCGATGCGCACGCCGGCGTTGTCCGGCAGTGTCGGCGTATGGCGGACCGCGAACCGCGTGCCGACGACGGTGATGCGCAGCGGTCCGGCGAGCACATGGAAAGGGCGGTCGGCATCGGGCTGGATCGTGAACAGGGCCCTGCCTTCGGTCAGCAGGGCTTCGCGGTGCCCGCGATCGTAGGTCACGTCCAGCCGCGTGGCCGTATCGAGCCGAAGCAGGCTGCCGTCGGGCAACTCCACGCTGCGCTGCTCACCGCGTTCGGTGCGCAGCGCCTGCGTGAACGCCGGCCGGGATGCCGTTCCATGCCAGGCCCGATAGCCGAGGCCGATCGCGCCGATCACGCCGGCGGCGCCGACGGCGGACAGCACGGGGTGCGAGACGAAGCGCCGTCGTGGCAGCGACGGCGGCTGCGATGGTGGCGGTGCCGACGCGGGCGCGCGCATGCCGGCCAGCAGATCGGCCGGCATGCCGTCGAGCGAGTCCCAATGGCGGCTGCATCGCTCGTAGGCGTCGGCATGGCGCGGATCGGCGGCCAGCCAGGCCCGGAAAGCCGGCTCTTCCTCGGTCTGCCAGCCTGCGTCCCGGCGACGCACGAACCAGGCCAGCGCCTGGTCACGGAGGCGCTGGACATCGTCCGAGGAAGCATTCGATGCGTGCATGCGGGACTTCGCCAGGGATCGGACGCGTGGCCGCGGCTCGACTCCGCAGGCGCGTTCGCGACGGTGCGCGTGATTCATCCATTCTAAGCGTGCGGATCGTTCGATCCCTTCGGAAGGCGCCGGGATCGGTCGGTCGTGGCGTCACAGTCCAGTTCGTCCAGGCGCGCGAGGCACGCGCGCAACGCGATCTGTACCTGCATTTCGACGGTTTTCACGGCGATCCCCATCCGCCGGGCGGTTTCGGCATGCGTCAGTCCGTCGAACTTCACGAGGGTGAAGACCTCGCGGCAGCGCGGCGGCAAGGTCTCGATGACAGCGGCGATCGCCTCGAAGCGCTGGCGGGCCGACAGGGCGGTCTCGGGTTCGAGCGCGGCCGGCCCGGCGGGCTCATCGCGTTCGATGGCCGCTGTGCCCGAATCCGAAATCCAACCGGAATCCGGATCCGGCGCCAAGCGTTCGGCGCGAATCGAGCTGTGCCGGTAGCTGTCGGTCAGCAGATTGCGCGCCGTGCGATATAGCAGCGCGCGCGGATCGCGAATGATCGTGCCGGCTCGCTCGGCCGCGTAGACGCGGGCGAAGCTCTCCTGCGCCAGGTCTGCAGCGGCGTCCCGATCCCGCAGCTTCCGTGCGAGAAAACTCAGCAATTCCCGGTAGTAGCGCTCGAACACGAGTCGATGGATGCAGTGAAGCGCAGGAAGACGAATCTCCTGAATGGGGAAGAGCGGACGCGCGGCCCCGATCGCCGGGTTGCGTCCGCTCGCCGGCTTGGAGGATGCCGGCAATTCGGCAATAATCGCAAGTGATATTCATTCCTATCCGGACATCGGCGCGCGCGCCGCTCGCGTCCGGTTCGCGGACGTGGCAGACCCGGCATTCCCGACGATCGTCGAAAGCCTCTATGGCGACCACCATGGCTGGCTCGAGGCCTGGCTGCATCGGCGGCTGGGTAGCGCGCACGACGCCGCCGACCTCGCGCACGACACCTTCGTCCGCATCCTCGGCAGCCGTTCTCCGGGCCCGATCCGAGAACCGCGCGCCTACCTGACCACGGTCGCTCGCGGGCTGGTCATCGACCATTGGCGTCGACGCGACGTCGAGGCGGCCTTTCTCGACGCGGTGGCGGCACTGCCGCCGGTGATGGCGCCGTCGCCCGAGCATCGCGCGCTGGCGCTCGAGGCGCTGGTCCAGGTCGACACCTTGCTGCGCGAGATGAAGGCGAAGGTGCGCGAGGCCTTTTTGCTGGCGCAGATCGACGGCCTGACTTATCGCGAGATCGGTCAGCGGCTCGGCGTCGGCGAACGGATGGTCAAGAAGTACATGGCCGAGGCGATGCTGCATTGCCTGCGGGCGGAACCCGACCTCGCGCCGACGACGATCGATCGATCATGATTCGCGAGAACGCCTGATCATGGCGGAGCCGGACGCCAGCCAGCCCGATGCGCTGGCCGCCGCCGCCCAGTGGTTCGCGGTGTTGCGCGACGAGGGCGCCACCGCCGACGATCGGGCGCGCTGGCGTGATTGGCTCGCCGCCAGCCCGCGGCATGCGCAGGCCTGGCAACGGGTCGAAGCGATCGGCGGCGCGTTCGCGGGCGCCCGCGAGGCGGTGACGGCGCCGATCGCGCGCAAGACGCTGGCGCGGGCCGAAACCGCCACGCGGCGACGGCGAACCTTACGGCTGCTGCTCGTCGCCGGGTTTTCGTTCGCCGCGGTCGAACTCGTGCGGCGCACGGCGTCGGGCCCCGGCGAAAGCGGTTTATGGCGTCCCTGGATGGACCCGATCGCCGCCCGCTTCGCCGGTGAACGGACCGGGGTCGGCGAAGTCCGCTCGCTGCGGCTACCGGACGGCGGCACGCTGGTGCTGAACACAGCGACCGCGGTCGACGTCGATTTCGACGCGGCGCTGCGCCGCATCGTGCTCAGGGCCGGCGAGATCCTCGTGACCACCGCGCCCGACGCCCGGATACCGGCGCGCCCGCTGGTCGTCGACACGGCGTTCGGCCGCCTGACCGCGCTCGGCACGCGGTTTTCGGTGATGCGCACCGACGTCGGCGCAGCGCTCTCGGTCTATGCAGGCACGGTCCGCGTGGCGCCGGCCGCCGGCACGCCGACGCGCGATGTCCCGACGGGGCGCCAGGTGCGCTTCACCGGTGACGCGGTGTCGGCCGACGAGGTCGCGGACATGGCTCGGGAGGGCTGGGCCGGCGGGCGTCTGATCGCCGACGACATCCGTCTCGATCGAT
>JASGFT010000244.1:0-6421 GCA_047605425.1 Burkholderiaceae bacterium
GATCCGCGTGCCGGCCGCGCCGGGCCGGCCCGCGAACTGCACCCACGGCACCAGCCGGCTCGGAAACACGCGTTCGTCCCGCGGTCGCACCGTCGACAGCCGGGCGAACGGTTCAGGCAGGTTCAGCGCCTCGCGATACCAGCGTTCGCCGACGATCGTCGGCACATCGGGATGGTCCGCCCACTGCTGGTAGCGATCCTCGAGCGCCGACCAGACGACTGCCCGGCAGACCAGCGCATCAACCTCGGGGCTGCGATCCATCACCGCGACCAGCCTCGAGCGATACTCGACGACGGCCAAACGCAGGCGTCGATGCGCGGCGCGCCACGTGTCGGCGCCGTTGGACCATCGACGAAACATCGTTGCCGCCCTGACGCGGCTCGCGAGCCGAAGCTCCGCCAGCGCACTGTCCAGCGACGGCAGCGATTCAACGCCCTCGCCTCGTTGCCGAAGAATCCTCGCGACGACGACGTGCAGGCGCACGAGCGTCGATGCACAACCGCAAAGCAGCGCGTGCTCTGCACAGTAAGCATCGCGATCAGCGTCGATCGACATCGAACGGAGCCGCCAGCCCACCGACCTGCGAAACGGATTGCGCCGTTGCCCGCGCGCGTCCTTGGCGCCGATACGGATCGCCATGCGCTCCAGGTCCTCGGTGCCACTCGTCGCGCGGGCGTCGTCGATGGACGCGGCGGGCAGGTGCCGACTCTCGGCAACGACGGCACGAGGCACGCAAGGCCTGGCCCAAAGCCGCAGATCGCGGACGGCGATCGGCCAGTCGACGATCGAGCTGACGTTCAGATCCGTCCATCGGACCTGCTGGCCGATCGACAACGCATGCTCATTGATCCGCTGGCTATACCACCCTCCTCTATGACGATGCGCGGACACGTACAGCGGCAGCGGCATGATGCGCGCCGCCTCGCGGATCGCGACGAACAGGTGGGTGATCAGCCAACGCGCGCGCGTCGGCAGCGCATGCAGGTTGTGATGGCCGAAGAAGATCAACTGCGTCGCCGGTCCGCCCGTCAACGCCGGTGAGAGCCGTTCCGATGCCCGCTCGACCATGCGCGAGGCGACCATCTGCTGGAAGCGCGTGATGCCACCGACGAGGCCTGCCCTTCGCGGCCGCCAGCGGTAGTTCGAGGTATCGAACACGAGTGCCAGCGTCCGCGGCGATGGCGCGCTCTCGCCGCGCCCGCGCTCGCCGGCGGCAGGCAGTTCCACCAGTTGCAGCAGGAACGACCGGTGCGGATCACGAGGATCGGTGTAGCGGGCGGCCCAGCGCCGACCGCTCGCCGAAGACGACTCGTACCATTGCAGGTTCACGCCCTGTACCGTCCACGCCTGCCAACCCGCGCCCGGAGACGCCATGGACAGTGACGCGGCATCCGGAACGTGCGGCGAACCGGTCGAGCTCAGCCACGACGCGCAATAAGCGAGGAAGCGATTGCGGTCGACACACCCGGCCGGATGCCGCGCCGCGGCATCGGCGCAGCGACACGTCCACTCCCACGACTGCGCGTTGAACGCCGCTCGCAGCGCCTTGCGCAGTGCACCAGGCTTCTCCAGCCACCCGACCGGATCCTTGACCCCGAAGTTGCCATAGAGCAGTCCATCGTGATTGCCTGGCAACAGAACGAGCGGCAAATGCGCGAACCGGCCGCTTGGGCCGAACAGCGTCGACACCACGCGATCGAACCGCTGGAGTTCGGCTTCGCAAGACGTATTGAGCGCATCGCCCATGAAGAACACCGCATCGAACGCGTGCGACCCGAGGTGTTCTTCGAGCAGACGCTGCATCAGCCGATCGCCGAACAGACCTTGCAGCGCGGGGCGTGTCGACGGTTCGCTCCACGGATCGAGGAAGTTGCTGGTCGAATCCGGGTTGCCGGCGAAGTGGTGGATCTGCGAATCGCCGATCAGCAGGACTCGCGAGCTGACCGGGTGATAACCCAGCGCTTCGGGCGTCATCGTCAGAAAATCGCCATGCTCGGCGGGTTGCTTCCACGCGCTGGGAACGCCATCGAGCACGCGCCGCAGCCAATGCAGCGGCGCCACCCGCATCGATCTGGACGCGCGCTCGGGCACCAGGTGCACCAGCGCTTGGATCAACTTCAGAAGCAGCCGGATCACGGCATGGCCCGATCGGGCAGGTCGAGCACGACGCGGGTACCGTGACCGGTATCGTGGAAATCGAGTTCGGCCCCCAGCGCCGCCGCCCGCCGCCGCATGTTGCCGATACCGCGCCCTCCCCCGGGGAGCGCCGACTTGCCGAGATCGATGCCTTGGCCATCGTCCTCCACCTCGATGCGCACGCGCCCGTCCTTCGACATCAGGCCCAGCCGGATCTGCGAAGCGCGGGCATGCTTGATCGCGTTGCTGATCGCCTCCTGAACGATCCTCAACAGATCGAGCGTGCGCGACGAGTCGAGCGCCGGCACCCGGCCGACGTCCTCGACATCCCAGATCAGCCGCACGCCGGCGGCTTCGAGGGCCGGCGCCAGGCGCTGGCGAAGCGTGCCCAGTACCGTCGCGACGTAGCCCGACGACGGCTCGAACGAATAGATCGCCAGGCGCAGATCGTCCAGGCATTCCTGCAGGATCGATTCGATCCGCGTCGCGCCTTCGGCGCGCGTCTGGTACAGAGCGGCGGTCAACTGCGAGCCCAGGCCATCATGCAGATCGCGCATGATCCGTCCGCGCTCGCGCGCCTGCACCCGCTCGGCTTCGAGCCTGACCAGTTCGGTGTGCTGGAGCGTCAACTGATCCTGCTGCTGGCGCAAGCGCTGCTCGAGCGATGCGTTCAGGCCGTGATAGTCGCGCATCAGCGCGCCGTACCGCGACACCAGCACGTGGACGACCATCATGAAGAACACGACGCCCGCGAAATGGCTGACATAAGGATCGCCGAAACGGGCTCTGCTGCGCAGCGTGAAATTGTCGTAGATGTTGAATACGACGACCGCCACGAAGAAGACGAGAAAGCCGACGTGCGACGGCTTGGGATCGCGCAGCACGAAATGCAGCAGGCCGATGATCGTCACGACGATCACGGGCACGCTCAGCACGATCCACGCCGCCAGCATCTCGGCACGAGGCAGCGAGGTCATCAGCAGAACGGGCCCCAGCATCATGTGCAACGGAATGATCCACGTCAGCGCCGCCGCCAGGCGAGGATGAATGCGCTGAACGAAGTGCCGGGTCAGGAACCACCCCAGCAGGCCGATGACCCAGCCGTTGCCGCAGGTCGCGAAGAACGTCCACAGATGAGCCAGCACCGGATTCTCGGGCGGCAGATCGAGGAACACGAGATTCAGGTTTCGAACACCCCAGATCAATCCTGCCGTCGCCAGCGACAGATAACCGGTCAGACCGTCGCGGATCTGCCACCACAGCAGCAGGATGAACAGCGAGGTCGCGACGATCACCGCCGACGTGACATACACCGCCCCGACGCTCCAGAAGCGCAAGCGGTTCACCGATGCCTGGATTCGTTCGTACGATCCGGCCACCACGCGACCGAGGCCGCCCCGCTCCCCCGAAGCCGCGCGCACACGAAGCAGGACGAATGCCCCTTCGGATGACAACAGCGATCGCGGAATCGCGAAGGCGTACGGTTCGGCCCCCGTGCGTCCGGTCGGCGCCCGCACGCGCCCGCCTTCCCACAGCAGTCGTCCGGCCGCATAGGCCTGGGCGCTCGAACGCACGCGTTCGATGAGCACCCAGACCGGTTCGTCCGGAGATCCGCCGTCATCGATCGGCACGCGATACCAGACTTCATCGCCGGCCTCCGGGCGCAGGTACCCCCACACGTCCGGCAGAACGACCTCGATCGCCGCCGACCAATCGGTCGGCGGCGCGACCACCGGCCGTTCGACGGAAGCCGGATCACGGGAGGACGGCAGGAACCAGGCCCGCTCGGCAGCGATCGCCGGACCGCCGCGCGCATCGAGCGGGACGAGACCATCGAACGCGAGGAAGGCCGCTGCCAGCACCAACACCCAACCGGACAGGACGACGCCCCAGTGACCCGCCAGCGGTACGATTCCTCGCGTCACGACGGGGCGCCGTTCACAGATAGCCGCGCCGGTGGGCTTCGGATATCGCCTGCACGCGGCGTCCGACGTGAAGCTTGGCGTAGATGTTGCGGATGTGCGCGCGCACCGTATGCACCGAGACCGTCATGCGCGCTCCGATTTCCTCGGCGATGAACCCCTGCGCGACCATCCGCAGCACTTCGATCTCCCGAGGCGTCAGGCGATCGGAAGGATGTTGCGCGGAGACCGCCGGCGGCCCGACCAATGCGCTCTGATCGTCGGCCGGCGGGGTCGGACGAACGCGCGTCAGCAGATGCCTGGCGATGGCCGGCGAGATCGGCGACTCGCCGGCGGCGGCCTGCTGGAGCGCGACGACCAGTTCGTGGTCCTTGACCCCCTTGAGCAGATAACCGCTGGCTCCCGCTTCGATGGCACCGATGACGCGGTCTTCTTCACCGAACACCGTGAAGACGAGGATCGCCATGTTCGGCTCGGCCTTGCGGGCGAGCGCGATCAGTTCGCGGCCATCGCCATCGGGTAGTTGCAGATCGACGACGAGAATGTCCGGGGATGCACTGCGCAGCAGATCGAGCCCCTGCGCGACGGTCGCGGCATACCCGCTGATGATGAACCCATCGACGGATCCGAGCACCTTGAGCATTTCGAAGGCGAACCGGAAGTCATCCTCGACGATGACGATGCTGATCGGCATGAAGACGTTGTCCGATGGCCTTGGCCGTGAGTGCTCCAAATGCGACTGTGCCCCATTGAAGCGATCATGCCATCGTCAATTCTTGGGATTCCGGTCGCTGGCAGGCCGCGCTACGAACGAAACAACCTGTTGTACTCGAACAGCCGAACCACCGTGGCCTTGATCCGGCCTGACGCCGGATGCCGCGGATTGATGAGCGCCGCGCACTCCTCGGGTACGATCACCGACGGCACCAGCAAAATCGGCGACCGCAGGGAAGCCAGCCAGGCGGAACCAACGTTGACGCTGGCACGACCCGCGGGAATCGCCGACCAGGTCGGCGGCAGCGAGTCGGGGTTGATCACCTCATGCAAGGCCCAGACCTCATCCGGTACGTCGATCTCGACCACGAAGCGGTTGAGTGGGAGGCCGCTGTCGTCGATGTGCGCGGCCGTTTCCAGCACCGCAATGGCGCGGGTGGGCGCGCAATAAACGACCGCCTGCTTGTCGTCATTCCAGCGCCCCGGCGAGTCGGCGGCCCCCGCACCGCTGAGATCGGCGGCCGGATACCTGCGCGTCTCGGCCGCGATGCGCCAGAGCTTCACAGATAAGCGCCGCTTCTGATCGCGCCCAACAGCCGGGCGACGATGTCCACCCCGGTCGGCGTGTCCAGATAGTCGGCGGGCTTGCGTCCTCCCAATGCGGGCTGCGGGCGCTCGATCCACTGCCCCAGCCACTTGACGGTATCGAACCCCTGGGCCTCGGCGGCGGTGCTGTCCTGGACGATGTCCTGGGCAATGCCCAGCAGCTTGATCATGCCAAGCGCAGCCAGGCCGGCACGGCCATCGACAACCGCGCCCGGCACGGACTTGCGCGCCGCGGTAGCCGGAGGAATGCGCAACATCGCGAACACCCGCGATGACGGCAACTCCATCCGCTTGGACAGGTCCGTGATGAAGGTACCCGCAATGCCCTGGCGTTCGATTTCCACCATCTGCATCGGCGTCGCCTCTCGGACTTGCTGGAGATAGGCGTCCACGCCCTGGCTGGACTGGTAGACCGGGGCCGGCGTGTCTTCGGTGGCGAGCCGCAGGTGAGCCTCCGGGTACTTGCTCGTGACGGACGTCATGGAGATCTGCCATTTTTCATCAATTGAGAGATATTTTAGTCTCAATTGAAAAATCATACCAGTGCAGTCGATACCTCCTCGAGCAAGGCGATCCGTCGCGATCGTCGCGACGGACCAGCGACGCTCAGCGCGGCAGGTCGCTCGTCCCCATCAGGAACTCGTCGACCGCGCGCGCGCACTGGCGTCCTTCGCGGATCGCCCAGACGACCAGCGACTGGCCGCGACGCATGTCGCCGGCCGCGAACACCCGGGGCACGTTGGTCGCGTAGCAGCCGGCACCGTCGGTGTCGGCCTTGGCGTTGCCGCGGCCGTCGCGCGCGACGCCGAACGCGTCGAGCACCGGCGCGGCGGGCGCGACGAAGCCCATCGCGAACAGCACGAGGTCGGCCGGCATCTCCCATTCGGAACCCGGCACCTCGCTCATCTTCATCTGCCCGGTGGCCGGGTCCTTCGTCCATTCGACGCGCGCGGCGACCAATGCCTTGACCTTGCCGTTGCCGTCGCTCTCGAAGCGCTTGGTCGTCACGGCCCAATCGCGCTCGCAGCCCTCTTCGTGCGACG
>JASGFT010000245.1:0-6252 GCA_047605425.1 Burkholderiaceae bacterium
TCATGCCGGTCGGCACGATGATCTGGACCGCGCAGTCCTCGAAGGCGCAGATGGGACGGGTGATGGCCGTGATCGCGATACCGGTCATCCTCGCCCCGACGCTCGGCCCCACGGTCGGCGGCCTGCTCATATTGAATACGTCAACTGGCAGGCGATCTTCTGGCTCAACGTTCCCTTCGGCGTCGCCGGTGTCGTGCTGGCCCTGCGGCTCCTGCCCGAAGACCAGGGCGGCGACGCGGGGCGGCTGGACGTGACCGGCCTGATCCTGGCCTCCGCCGGAGTCGTGGGCATCACCTACGGCCTGGCGGAGTTCGGCGCAGCGGCCGCGCTGGACACGGCCGCTGCCGTTGGACTGCTGATCGGGATGGCCACCCTGGCCGCCTTCGTCGTGCACGCCCTGCGGGCGAAGCAGCCGCTGCTCGACCTCGGGCTGTACGCCAGTCCGATGTTCACTGTCGCGTCGATCGCCACCTTCGCACTCGGCGCCGCGAACTACGGCGGGATGATCCTCATGCCGCTGTACTTCCAGACCGTCCGCGGCGAGAGCGTGATCATCGCCGGGCTCCTGGTCGCGCCGACCGGGCTCGGCGCGTTGCTCTCGGCGCCGCTGATCGACCGCTACGGCGCCGGGATCACCTCCTTCATCGGCGCCGCACTCCTGGCCATCTGCACCATCCCGTTCGTGTTCTTGAGCTCCACGACTTCCTACGCGCTGCTGTGCTGCCTGATGGTCGTCAGAGGGCTCGGGTTCGGCCTGTCGATCATCCCGGTGATGACCGCCGCCTACCGTGTGCTGCCGCAGGACAAGATCCCCGACGCCACCCCGCAACTCAACGTCCTCCAACGCGTGGGCGGCGCGATCGGCACGGCCGTGTTCACCGTCATTCTCAACGACCAACTCCACAGCCAACCCACCCCCTCGGGACAGGCCAGCGGATTCGGGACCACGTTCCTATGGGTGCTCGCGATCACGATCATTGCCACGGTCACCACGATCCTGCTGGCGTACACCGAACGCCACGCCGGCTCGACAAGGCGGAGCATGTGTTGAACATCGACGATGCCGACAATCGGCCGAGCCTGGAGACAGTGCTTGGCACGGCGGCGTTTTATGGACTTGGCGACGACCAGGCACGGCAGGTGGTGGGAGAGGCCGCAGCAGCAGTCGATGGGTGGGAAGACGCCGCACGCAGGGCTGGCATCGCGAGCGCCGACATCAACCTGACGGCGGGTGCGTTCTCGGCCCATGCGGAGTTGAAGGACGCGATCAGGCAGCGGCTACGGGTCGGAGCGGACAAATGACCGGCCATCACGGAAAATTCTGGAGCGGGTGACGGGGATCGAACCCGTGTCTGAGGCTTGGGAAGCCGCCGTTCTACCATTGAACTACACCCGCACGGCATGGCGCGCAGCGCGCATTCTACTATGGTCTCGGCGCCTCTCCCGCGGCTCGCGCGCGGGCGCCGTCGCCACGCCGCCGCGCCCGCGAGCGACAGGGGCGTCACCGCATTTCACGTTGTCGGCGCCAACGGCTAAGATGGGCCATATGTCTTCGAGTCGAGAAGCTCACGATGGCCGCCCGGCCGATCCCGCGCCGGATGCCGGGGGCGGGGCGATGAACCCGCTGCGGCGCCTCTGCCTGGCCGGGCTGCTGGGTCTGGCGCTGGCCGGCTGCGCGTCCCTGCCCGCCCAGGCGCCCCGTCCCATCGAGGCCGGCATCGAGTCCTGGGAAGGCACGGCGCTGGGCCGGACGGCCGCCGAATCGCTGCGCGGCGAGCCCGAGGGCAGTTCGGGTTTCCGGCTGCTGACGACGGCCGGCCAGGCGCTCGATGCGCGGCTCTCGCTGATCGCCAGCGCGCAGCGTTCGATCGACCTGCAGTACCACGAGTTGCGCGTCGACCGCACCGGCGGCGCGATCCTGAGGGCGCTGCGCGAGGCCGGCGAGCGCGGCGTGCGGGTGCGAGTGCTGCTCGACGATCTGCTGACCGCGGGCCAGGACGAGGTGCTGCAAGGGCTGGCGGCGATCCCGAACGTCGACGTGCGGCTGTTCAATCCGTTCGGCGTCCCGCGTGGCAGCAACTGGATCCGCTTCGTCGGATCGATCGGGCGCGTGGATCGGCTGACCCGGCGCATGCACAACAAGCTGTTCATCGCCGACAACGCGATCGCGGTCAGCGGCGGGCGCAACATCGCCGACGAGTACCTGATGCCGCCCGGCGGGCTCGGCGTCATCGATATCGACGTGCTGACGGCGGGGCCGGTGGTCCGCAGCCTGACCCGCGACTTCGACCGCTACTGGAACAGCGCGATCTGCTATCCGATCGAGGCGCTGGCGGTTCCGCGTCTGGATCCGGACGCGGCCCGCCAGGCGTTCGACCGGGCGCTCGCCGGGCAGGCGCCGCTGCCGCCGACGCTGCTGCCCGGGCCGTGGCCCGGTTCGCTGATGGCCGAGCTCGACACGCGGCGCCTGGTGCTGTCCACGGGTCAGGCGATGACCTACGCGGACCCGCCCGAGAAGATCGCTGGCGACGCGCCGGCGCGCGCGGGCCGCGCGACCGGCAACGTCGTGGCCGCGCTGTTCGATACGCGCAAGGAGATCATGATCGCGACGCCGTACCTGATCCCCGGCGCGGCCGGCATCGTCGCGATGCGCCAGACGCTGGCCAAGGGGCGCGAGCTGACGATCATCACGAATTCGCTGGCGTCGACCGATGAACCGATGGTGCACCAGGCGTATGCGCTGTACCGCAGCGATCTGCTGGCGGCCGGCGCGCAGGTCTACGAGCTGAGCCCCGGCAACGGCACCGCCGACCTGACCGCCGATCCGCTGATCGGTCCGGGACGGCTGCAGTCGCGGATCACGGTGGTCGACCGTTCGCGCGTGTATTTCGGGTCGATGAACCTGGACGGCCGTTCGGCCCGCCTGCACACCGAGCTGGGGCTGATCATCGACAGCCCGGCGCTGGCCGAGCAGGTGCTGACGCTGTTCTCGGTCGACCAGCGCGAGGGCGTGTACCAGGTGCGCTTCCGGCCCGGCACGCATGAGCTCGAATGGGTGACCTGGCGCGCCGGCAACCCGGTCGTCTATTCGCGCGAACCCGAAACGAGCTGGTACGAACGGACGCGCCTGTGGCTGTCGGCCCCGTTCATCTCGTCCGATCTGCTGTAGTAACCGGCACGCAAGACACGCAAGATGCTCGATACCGCGCTGCAATGGATCCAGGGCGTCGACCTGCTGCCTCGCGGCGAAGCGATGGGGTGGTCGACGGCGCTGCTGGGCCTGGATCTCGCGTTCAACCTGGTGATCGCGCTGTCGTACGTGGTGCTGTTCGGCCTGTTGACGAGCTTCGCCGGGCAACGGCCCGGCATCGGCGGACGCTGGCTGCTCCCGGTCCTGGGCGTCGTCGCGCTGGCCAGCGCCGTCCACCATCTGCACGCGATCTGGACGCTGTGGTTCCCGCACTACGCGATCGGCCTGATGCTGCACGGCGTGCTGGCGGTCGCGACCATGGCGGCGATCCTCGGGCTGCGCGCGCGCATGCCCGGCTGGCTGCGGCTGCCCACGCCCGACGAAGTCGAGTCGCTGCGACAACGGCTGGCCGAAGCCCACGCTCAGCGCCAGCGCGCGCAGGACGATCTGGCGACGCTGCAGGAGACGTTCGACCAGCAGTCGCCCGAACGCGTCGGCCAGCTCGAGGAAGCCAACCGGCAGCTCCAGTCGCAGATCCTGTCGCTGCGCCGCGCCGAGCGCGAGTTCCTGACCGAGAAGGAGCGCGCGCTGGTCACGCTGCGGGCGATCGCCGACGGTGTGATCACCACCGACACGCGCGCCCGCATCACCTATCTGAACCCGGTCGCCGAGCGCATCACCGGCTGGTCCGGCGCCGAGGCGATCGGCCGGCCGATCGCCGAGATCTTCAGGCGCGCCGACGAGAATACGCAGGGTCCGAGCCCCGATCCGGTCCAGGTCGTGCTCGAGCATGGCGAATCGCCGGCGCTGCCGAGCCAGAGCCGGCTGATCAACCGCTATGGGCAGACGTATTCGGTCGAGGACCTGGCCACGCCGATCCGCGATCGCGACGGCGCGCTGGTCGGCGTCGTGCTCGTGTTCCACGACGTCAGCGCGGCGCGCAAGATGGCGAACCGGATGTCGCACCTGGCGCAGCACGACCAGTTGACGGGCCTGCCCAACCGCCTGCTGCTGAACGACCGCCTGAATCGCGCGATCACGCAGGCGCGCCGCCACCAGCATCGGGTCGCGCTGATGTTCCTGGACCTGGATCGCTTCAAACGGATCAACGACACGCTCGGCCACGTCGCCGGCGACAAGCTGTTGAAGGAAACCGCCAGCCGCCTCGAGAAATGCGTGCGGGCGTCCGACACCGTCAGCCGGCAGGGCGGCGACGAGTTCGTCATCCTGCTGCCGCAGATCCGCGACACGCTGGCGCCGGCCGAGGTCGCGCGCAAGGTGCTGGCCGCGATCGGCGAACCGTTCGAGATCGGCGGCGAGCGCCAGCGACTGACGGTCAGCGTCGGCATCGCCGTGTTTCCCGACGACGGCAACACCATCGATGCGTTGACGCACAGCGCCGACTCGGCGATGTACCACGCCAAGTCGCTGGGCCGCGACAACTTCCAGTTCTTCACGTCGGACGCCAATCAGCGGCTCGACCAGCGCAAGGCGCTCGAGCGGCGTCTGCAACGGGCGCTGCAGGGCGGCGAGTTCCAGTTGCTGTACCAGCCGAGGATCTCGCTGATCGACGGCGGCATCACCGGCGCCGAGGCGCTGCTGCGCTGGAACCATCCGCGGCTCGGGCAGATCGGTCCCGAACGCTTCCTCGCGTCGGCCGAAGAGTCGGGGCTGATCGTGCCGATCGGGCAATGGGTGATACGGCAGGCCTGCGCGCAGAGTCACCGATGGCGCGAACGCGGTCTGCCCGCGATCCCGATCTCGGTCAACCTGTCGTCGCCGCAATTGACCGAACGCGCATTCGTCCACGATCTCGAACCGGTGCTGGCCGAGGCGCGGCCCGCACCGGGCGCGATCGAATTCGAGCTGCGCGAGGACGTGGTCGACGCGAGCCGCCCTCAGACGCTCGCCCGGCTCGCGGACCTGGGCATCGGGCTGGCGATCGACGACTTCGGCGCCGGCGAGACCAGCGTGGCGGCCTTGCACCGGCTGCCGATCGGCGCGATCAAGCTCGACGGCCGGCTGGTGCGGGACGCGGCCGACGATCCGGATCACGCGGCGCTGGTGCAAGGCCTGATCGACGTGGGCCAGCGCCTGCGCAAGACCGTCGTGGCCAAGGGCATCGAGAACGTCCAGCAGCTCCAGTTCCTGCGGCGGCAGGGCTGCCAGCAGGGACAGGGTTTCCTGTTCGGCAAGCCGCTGGCGGCCGACGCGTTCGAGAGGCTGTTCGCGCGGCGGCAGCAAGCCTCGACGACGACGACCCCGCAGGCCCATTAGAATCGCGGTCCCCGGGCTCCGATAGCCGCGCCGCCGCCGCTGGCGGCCGCCCCACTGCCATGCCGACCTCCCCGCCTAACCCGCCCGCTCCGCCGCCGTCGACCGCCGCCGCGCCGCTGGCACCTGCACTACCCGCGCGATGCACGGACCTGGCGGCCCCGCGCGTGGTCGCCGACGGTAGCGGCCCGGACACCGACGAGTCGCGCTCGCTGCGGCAACACGCGAACGCCCACACGCACATCCGCAGCTTCGCGCTGCGCGCGCACCGGATCACCGACGCGCAGCGCGAAGCCTGGACGGCGCTGCTGCCGCGCTACGGGCTGGCCTACCAGCCGGCGCCGACCGATTTTTCGACCGCGTTCGGCCGGCGGGCGCCGCTGGTCGTCGAGATCGGCTGCGGCATGGGCGAGACGACCGCGCACATCGCCGCCCACGACCCGGACCGCGACTACCTGGGCATCGAGGTGTACACGGCCGGCGTCGGCGCGCTGCTGCGCCGGATCGAGGCGGTCGGGCTGCGCAACCTGCGCGTGATCCAGCACGACGCGGTCGAGGTGCTGCGCGACATGGTGCCGCGCGACAGCCTCGATGCGATCCACGTGTTCTTTCCGGATCCGTGGCACAAGGCGCGGCATCACAAACGCCGGCTGATCCAGCCGCCGCTGGTGGCGCTGCTCGCCGCCCGCCTGCGCCGCGGCGGAACGCTGCATTGCGCGACCGACTGGGAACCGTACGCCGAGCAGATGCTGCAGGTGCTCGGCGACGAGCCGCTGCTGCACAACACC
>JASGFT010000246.1:0-6152 GCA_047605425.1 Burkholderiaceae bacterium
GAAAGACCACGGCGCAGGCCATAGGCACGGGGCGCGGCCCACTCACGAACGACGGGCCCACGAGCTTCGCTCGCACGGTCACCGATCAAGTTTCCGCCACTGTGTCGAGCCGCACGCGAAACATCGCGACGGAGCGTCAGCTACGCCGCACCGAGGACGCGATCGAGCATGCATTCGACAGGAGCGCGGAGCAAGATGCCACCTTTGGCGTCTACCAGTGGCTCAACGGCGTGTACGAGGCCCAGATCTTCTCCTATGGCGCCCGGCATCACACAACTACGCGAGGGCGCCGGCGACAGCGAAGAGCAGGCCGTGGGCGAGCCCTGGGAGTTCCGGCTCGCCACCAACCTCGTGCGGGCGCGCCGCGACGACCTGCTCCCGCAGTGGACGAGAAACGGAACGGACTGGGTCGAGAAGCCGGACCCGCGGTGCTGATCCGGGCCACGGAACCCGACCATGCAACCATTCGACAGTGCAGCGATCGGTGCGTTTGCCGGGGTCGGTTCCAGCGGACTGCAGCAGGCCTACGACGAGCGCCGGCTGCGGTATCTCGAGTGCATCATCCGTCGCGCCTATTTGCGCTCCGACCGATTCTCGCAGTGGATCGAGGATGACCACCATCTGCGCCCGCAACCGAAGAACGGGAGCACGACCGGTGAAACGGTGTCCCCGTACTCGATGGGGCACACAACCCTGTGCGATGCCATCCGCGAGATCAGCATCGATGCGCTCGATCCAGGACTCGACATGGTGCTGCGGGAACTCGACGAGATGGACGACGATGCTCGCAATGCCCTGCAACGTACCTGGTTGCTGGCTGACGATCGGGAAACCGCTCTCGCCCGTGCCCTGCTGGTGCGGGCGGATCCGACGCGACAGGGTGCGCCGCTGGCTCGACGAGCGGCTGCGGATGGGGTTCGCCGAATGGAATGCACCCGGCTACTACGTGGAGGACCTGCTGCCGCTCGTGAACCTCGCTGACTTCGCGGTGGACCGCGAGATCCGCACGAAGGCGGCCATGGTGCTCGACCTGCTCGCGTTCGACGTCGCGATCCACGGGCAGTCCGGCGCCTTCGCGGGTTCGGCCGGCCGAGCCTATTTCGAGCACAAGAACTGCGTGTGGGAACAATCCATGCGCGATCCGGCGGAGATCCTATTTGGGCGGATGCGGCGCTTCACGGGTACGAACAATGCTGCAGTCTTCCTCGCAACCTCGCCGTCCTATCGACCGCCGGATGCGATCAGCCTCATTGCACGCTCGGCGCCGCCCCGATTCTCGACCAGGAGCCGTAGCTCGATCACCTTCGACGAGGCTGGCGCCTTCGGCGTCGGGACGCGCACCGACGACGACATGGAGTTCTGGTGGAGTCGGGCGGCGTATGCGACCAAGCAGACGATCGTCGGGTCTCGAGAGGTCGCCACCAAGAACGGGTTGCTCGAGACTCCGCTGTTCAAGGACATCCTGCCGCTCATCGAGAGCGTCGCTGACGCCCTCGACGAGCGGCCTAGGCGACGACGAAGTGAACGTGAGCCTTGATGTGCGCGGTGCACGGGGCGAGCGGTCGAGTCAATCGACGGGTAAACTCGACGACCTGGAGGCAGGGGAAGCTTGGCTGCTCGACCTCAAGCCGATCGTCGTTCGCGCCTCGGACGAGCTCGTGCTGCGGGTAAGCGGGATCGAGATCGACGACCTCTCGGCCGACGACTCGCTCGGATGGGGCAGGCGCGAGTTCGATATCGATGCACTCGCTGCGGTCGCCGATGGTTTGCCGCGGATCATCGCGATGCCGGTGCTGCGCGGAAACGGAGGCGAGTATGTCGTCGACGTGGAGCTCTCGATCACGGCGTGAGGACCGATGAGAGGACATCGTCTGCCGTCGACCGACGGTCGTGCGCATCGGGCGGTGATGAGACCCACGGTCACGTCGGTTGGGGCAAGGCGTCCAGTCGCGCGGATCTATGGCGCCAGTATCAGGGATATCGCGCGAACGCTGGAATACCTATACCCGCGCCGGCACGTTGACGGTCACCTTCGGCATCACGCAGCACTGAGGGGCTAAGCGGCTAGCTAAGCTACCGGTTGTGCCTCTGCGGGCAAGGAGGTACAACATGAACGAGAATGAGGGAGAGTGGGAATGGACGCTGGCACGGACATGAACGTTGACGTCGAGCGCTTCAGTGCGGACCGGCTTGCGGCATTGAGCAACTTCAGGACGATACATGGCTTTCTCTTTCACCCCCGCTGAAGAGGCGTTTCGCGAAGAGGTGCGGCGCTTCTTCCGCACCGAATATCCGCAGGACATCATTGCGAAGCTCGCAGCGGGGCAGCGGCTGGACAAGGCGGACCAGATCGCATCGCAGAAGGCGCTGAACGCCAGGGGCTGGCTGGGCGTCGGATGGCCGACCGAGCATGGCGGGACCGGCTGGACGCCGGTCGAGCGGTTCATTTTCGACTATGAACTCGACCAGTCGGGGGCCGCGCCGATCATTCCGATGGCGGTGATCTATGTCGGTCCGATCATCTGCGCCTTCGGAAGCGAGGAGCAGAAGCGGACATGGCTGCCCGGCATTCTCGAAAGCCGCGACTTCTGGGCGCAGGGATATTCGGAACCCGAAGCCGGATCCGACCTTGCCTCGCTGCGCTTCTCGGCCGTGCGCGATGGCGACGAATACATTCTCAACGGCACCAAGATCTGGACGTCCGGCGCCCAGTCCGCCGACTGGATCTTCTGCCTGTGCCGCACCAGCGAGGAAGAGCGCAAGCAGAAGGGCATATCGATGATCTGCGCCCGGCTCGACAGCCTCGGCGTGCGCGTGCACCCCATCCGCCTGATCGACGGGTCCCACGAGCTCAATCGCATCGAGTTCGACAATGTGCGGGTTCCGGTGACCCACCGCATCGGCGAGGAAGGGCAGGCCTGGCACTATTCCAATGTCCTGCTCAAGAATGAGCGGCTGTCCTACGCGCACATCGGCGCCAAGCGCCGTGACATCGCGGCGGTGCGCAAGCAGGCGAAGTCGGTCCCGGCGGGCGGCGGGCGGATGATGATCGACGATCCGGCCTTCGCGCGCGCGGTCTGCGCCGCCGAGGCCCGTCTCGACGCGATCGAGATGTCGATCCTGCAAGCGCTGCGCGGCGAGATCTCGATGGCCCGCGCCGCCGCCTTGAAGATCGCCTGCACCGAATGCGCGCAGATGGTCACCGAATTGTTCGTGCAACTGGCGGGGCGCTGGCGCGCGCCGATGCTCGACCGGCACGATCCGGACTGGGCGCAGGCCGCGCCGCTGGTGCCCGCGTTTGGACCGCGCCACATCCAGTCCTATCTCTTCGAGCGCGCCCAGACCATCTATGGCGGAGCGACCGAAATCCAGAAGAACATCATCTGGAAGTCGCTGGGCCAACAGGCGGGGGGTATCGAAGGGCTGAACGAGGAGCAGGCGATGCTTCGGGGGGCGCTCGCTGCCTGCTATACCCGCGAATATCCGTTTCACGTCCGCCAGTCGGCGCTGTCGCAGCATGCGCCGGGACCGATCTGGACGAAATTGTCGAATCATTTCGGCCTGTTAGGGTCGGACTCGATCGGCATCATCGAGGAAATGATCGCTATGGAGGCGGCTGGTCGCGGCTTGCTACTCGATCCGTTGGGCGAGACGTTCGTTGCCGCCGGCCTCTTGCGCGCGGCCGGCGGACAGGCGGCCGCACGATTGCTCGACCGGGTTGGGGAAGGCGCGGCGGTCGTCCTGGCATGGTCCGAGGCAGGCATGCGTGAAGATTTCGACGACATCGCCACCGCTGCCCGCCGCGAAGGCGGCGAATGGGTGCTCGACGGTGCGAAGGCGCTCGTCGTCGGCGCTCCGCTTTGCGAGGACGTCATCGTCGCCGCGAGCACGGAGCGGGGCTTGACGCTGTTCGCGGTCCCGACCGGCCATCCCGACGTCACGACGCATGCCTACCGCACCATCGACGGCCGTCCGGCCGCGGACATCGTCCTGAAGGCGGTCCGGTTGTCGGGCGATGCGCTGGTAGGCGAGGAAGGGACGGCGCTGGCGCTGCTAGAAGCCGCGCGCGACCATGCCCTGATCCTGCAGGCGGCGGAAGCGGGAGGCTTGCTGGCGGAGCTGGTCGGACAGACGCTCGGCTATCTCCGGCAGCGGCGCCAGTTCCGCCAGCCGCTGGCGGATTTCCAGGCGCTGCAGCACGCGCTGGTCGATATGTATATCGAGGCGGAGCTGGTGACGGCGGCGGCCATGGCCGCGGCGAATGCCTTTGAAAAAGATGCCGTCGAGCGCGCGCGCGTCTGTTCGGCGACGCAGGCCACCGTAGCCAGGGCATGTCGGGCGATCGGGCAGAAGGCGATCCAGCTCCATGGCGGAATGGGCATGACCGACGAAATCGCCATCGGCCATTATGCGCGGCGCGGGCTCGTCATCGAAGCGATCTGGGGGGACGACAACTGGCATCTCGACCGGTGCGCGCGGGTGCAGGTGGCCCGGTAGAGCGTTCATCCTCGATCGAAACGTGCGGCAAGCTTGTCGACCTGTGAATCGTCGGTGACGACCTTGCCCGGCGCCGACACTTGGGCGTACGCTGGGTGGGGGGGAATGCCGGGCTGAGATCGCCGCCTCGGGCCATCCCTGATGTCGGATTGGCAGCTTCTGGTGTACTCCAGGGAGCCCAGACCTGTTTCAGACCTCCAGGAGGCCGAGATGCGCAAGGATGCAATGAATCGATGGCTGCTTGCCGGGCTGGTCGGCATCGGCTTGGCCCCGGGGCTGGCTCAGGCTCAGAGCCCATCGCCCTATGCGGCGGCCGGCCCGCGGTTCTATCTGCAGGGCGGACTCGGCGTGTCGACCCAGGAGATCGATCGGGACGACTACTACGACGACTATTACGACTACTACCGTTACCGCCGCCGCTACCGCGATGACGCGGCGGCCTTCAATCTCGGCGTCGGTGTCCAGTTCACGCCGAGCTGGGGCATGGAGTTGAGCCACGTATGGCTGGGCAAGGCCCATCTACGCTCGCGCTACGATGGCAACCAGAAGATCGACTCGCGATTGTTCAGCCTGGTGGGCACCTACACTTACCCATTCGGCGCCTCGCCATGGGCGCTGATCGGGCGCGCCGGCCTGGCATACACCGATGTCAGCGCGCAGGTCGAAGGGGGGCCGGGCCGGAGCACGCACCGGGCTGCGCCGGCGCTGGGGATAGGCGGGAGCTACACCTTCCTCCCGAACCTGTCCGTGCATGTCAACTACGACTACTACGGACGGATCGGGCGCGACGCTTATGATCGCCCGGTGTTGGGCGGCGTGCTGAGTGCCGGATTGCGCTGGTATATCAACTGAATCGGCAGGAGAGCATGCCTCGCGTTGGCTTTCGGCCAACGCCTGGGCGAAAGCCCGCACTGGGCGGGCCCGTCTCGCACTTTCAGGCGAGCGCCCTGCGCACGATGGTCGCGCACAGGCTGACCGCCGTGTTCGCTTCGTCGATGACCCGCCCCATGGTGATGAAGCCATGGATCTGGCGCGAGAAATTGACCACCGAGACGCGGTTGCCCGCTTCGCTGAGCTTCTGGCCATAGGCGAGCCCTTCATCGCGCAAGGGATCGTAACCGGCGACCAGCACCAGGGCCGGCGGCAGGTCTTGCAGATCCTGGCGCAGGATGGGCGACGCGCGCCAGTCATCCAGATGCGCGGGATCGCTGATGTAGTGACCGACGAAATAGTCGAGCGCCTCGATGGTGAGGAGATAACCTTTGGCGTTCTCCGTGTGCGAGGGCATGCTGCGCCGGATGTCGGTGCCCGGGTAGATCAGCAACTGAAAGCGGATCGGCAGATCGCCGCTGTCGCGCGCGATCAGGCTGACCACGCTGGCCAGCGAGCCGCCCGCGCTGTCGCCGCCGACCGCCAGACGCGAAGCATCCAGGCCCAGGGAGACCGCCTGCGCATGGATCCAGCGGGTGGCGGCCAGGCACTCATTGACCGGCGTCGGGAACGGATGTTCGGGTGCCATCCGGTAGTCCACCGAGACCACCGCGCAGCCCGACTGGTCGGACAACTGGCGGCACAGCACATCGTGGGTATCGCGATCCCCGATCACGAAGCCGCCGCCGTGGTAGTAGACCAGCACCGGCAGCGCGGTGTCGGCG
>JASGFT010000247.1:0-6140 GCA_047605425.1 Burkholderiaceae bacterium
TCGCGACAGATGTCCGATTCTTTGAGTGAGATCCTTCCGCAAATGTCAGCCGATTCAGCGCCCGATGATCAACGGCGCCCCCAGCCCGATCCATGTCAGCAGCATCACCGCCAGGCTCAGCATCACTGCCGCGCTGCCCAGGTCCTTGGCGCGGCCTGCCAGCGGATGGGCCTGCGTCGAGATCAGGTCGGCCAGCGCCTCGATCGCCGAGTTCAGCAACTCGACGATCAGCACGCCCAGCAGCGAGCCGATCAACAGCACGCGTTCGAGCGCGCTGAACGGCAGCCATAGCGCCAGCGGCACCAGCACGACGCATAGCGCCAGTTCCTGGCGGAACGCGGCTTCGTGCCGGAAGGCCGCGCGCAGGCCCTGCATCGAGTAGCGCGCGGCGTTCAGGATTCGGCGTGGGCCGCCGGTGCTTTTCGGGGGGCGATCGGGTGACATCGGGCGAGCTTACCGCAGCTCGCCGTTGCTTCGATGCGACGGTCGATCGCGATCGATCGACCGCGATCCGCCGTTCACTTGCCCTGGAAGTTCGGCGGGCGCTTGGCCAGGAACGCGGCGACGCCTTCCTTGAAGTCGGCCGTCTGGCCGGCCTGGTCCTGCAGCGTCGCTTCGAGCTCGAGCTGTTCGGACAGGCTGCGCTCGCCGCTGCCGTTGAGCGCCTGCTTGATCAGCGCGTACGCGCGCGTCGGCATCGTCGCCAGGTGTCGGGCGAGCTTCTGCGCTTCGTCCTGCAGCGCGGCGTCGGGATACACCTTCCAGACCATGCCGTAGGCGAGCGCATCGGCCGCGCTGATCTTGTCGGCGAGGATCGCCAGCGCGCGGGCGCGCACGTCGCCGACGTAGCGCGGCAGGAAGTACGTGCTGCCGGCGTCCGGCACCAGGCCGATCTTCGAGAACGCCTGCAGGAAAGACGCCGATTCGGCGGCCAGCACGATGTCGCCGGCCAGCGCGATGCTCATGCCGGCGCCGGCGGCCACGCCGTTGACGGCGGTGATCACCGGCTTGGGCATCGCCCGCAGGCATTCGATCGTCGGGTGGTAACGCTTGCGCAGCGTTTCGCCGGCCGAGCCGGTGCCGCCCGAACGCGAGGCCAAGTCGGCGCCCGCCGAGAAGCCGCGGCCCGCGCCGGTGATGACGACCGCGCGGATCGACGCGTCGTCGCCGACGCGCTGCACGGTGTCCTTCAGTTGATCCATCAGCTCGGCGTTCAGTGCATTGAGCACCGTCGGCCGATTCAGCGTGATCGTCGCCACGCCGGCGTCCACATTGCACAGGATGGCCTGTTCGCTCATCGTCATCTCCAGTTCGGTCAAAAAAGTCGATCGCCGGTGATCGTACGCTTCTAGCCGGAGGGCGTCTCGGCCGGCGGTGCCTCGATCGTCAGCATCAGGCGGTCCGGCGCCACCTGCTGGCCGACCGCGACGGCGAGATTGCGGACCAGGCCGTCGATCGGCGCGGCGATCCGGTGCTCCATCTTCATCGCCTCGATCGACAGCAGGATCTGGCCGCGCGATACCGGCTGTCCGTCGGCGACGTTGACCGCGACGATCTGCCCGTGCATCTTCGCGACGATCTCGCCGTCGTGCTCGCCGCCGCTGCGCGTCGGCGGTTCGCGATCGAGGTCGTCGAAGCGCGCGCTGACGCCGTCCATGTCCAGATGTCCGGCATCGGCCCGGCCGGTGTAGCGGCCGCGCAGGCGCAGGCCGTCGACGTCGAGCAGGCCCGGTGTCGAGGGGTCGATGCCGATCGAGAACGTCGCCGCGTCGCCGCCGGCATCGGACGACGGGCGCACGGCGACCTCGAAGCGGCCTTCGCCGAGCGTGCGCACGCGGGCTCGCCACGTTTCATCACCCACGCGCAGCCGCAGCGGGCGCTCGTGCGCGCCGGCGCTCGACCACGATGCCAGGTCACCGTGGGCCGCGCCGAGCTGGTCGACGCGCAGCGCCGCGGCGCAGGCGATCCAGCGCGCGTCGGGCGCCGGCGCGCGCCATGAGCCGGAGGCGTCGGCCAGCCAGCGGGTCGACAGCGCGGGCGCGACGAAGTGCGGGTCGCGCAGGCAGTCGATCAAGTAGTCGCGATTGGTCGTCAGGCCGGCGATCGTGCTGGCCTGCAGCGCGGCGATCAGCTTGCGGCGCGCCTGCTCGCGATCGCTGCCGTACGCGATCAGCTTGGCGATCATCGAATCGTAGTGCGGCGAGATCGATGCCTGCGGCGCCAGGCCGTGGTCGACGCGCACGTCGTGGCCTTCGGCCAGCGACCAGGCGTCGATCCGGCCCGACTGCGGCACGAAGCCGGCGAACGCGTCCTCGGCGCACAGCCGCGCCTCGATCGCGTGGCCGTCCAGGCGGATCTCGTCCTGGCCCAGCGGCAGCGGTTCGCCTCGTGCGACGCGCAACTGCCATTCGACCAGGTCGAGCCCGGTGATCGCTTCGGTCACCGGATGCTCGACCTGCAGCCGCGTGTTCATCTCGAGGAAGTAGAACTGCCCGTCCGGCGCCAGCAGGTATTCGATCGTGCCGGCGCCGACGTAGCCGACCTCTCGCGCGAGCCTGACGGCCGCTTCGCCCATGCGCTGGCGCAAGCCGGCGTCGACGCCCGGAGCGGGCGCTTCCTCGAGCACCTTCTGGTTGCGCCGCTGCGTCGAGCAGTCGCGCTCGCCCAGGTAGACGTAGCCGCCGTGCCGGTCGCCGAACACCTGAACCTCGACGTGCCGGGCGGTCTCGAGCAGCCGTTCGAGCAATAGCGTGCCGTCGCCGAACGAGCCCTGCGCCTCGGTGCGCGCCGCGCGCAGCAGACCGACCAGCGCGGCCTCGTCGTCGACGTCGTCGCAGCGGCGCATGCCGCGTCCGCCGCCGCCGGCCGCCGCCTTGATCATCAGCGGCGCGCCGATCTTGCGCGCCTCGGCCACCAGCAGCGCCTCGTCCTGGCCGGCGCCCGCGTAACCGGGCAGGCAGGGCACGTCGATGCGCCGCGCGAGCTGCTTGGCCGCCGACTTGTTGCCGAGCGCATCGATCGCGGCGGCCGGCGGACCGACGAAGACCAGGCCGGCTTCATCGCAGGCCCGCGCGAAGTCGGCGTTTTCGGACAGGAATCCGTAGCCGGGATGGACGGCCTGGGCGCCGGCGCGCCGGCACGCGTCGATCACGCGCGGGATCGACAGGTAGCTGTCGCGCGCGGCCGCCGGGCCGATCGGCACGGCCAGGTCGGCCAGCCGGACGTGGCGGGCGTCGCGGTCGGCGTCCGAATGGACGGCGACGGTGCGCAAGCCGAGGCGGCGCGCGGTGTCGATCACGCGGCACGCGATCTCGCCGCGGTTGGCGATCAGCAGCGTGTCGAACGGAGTCGCGCGGACGTCGCGACGCGGAGCGGGGCCGTTCATCGCGGGCTCCGGCTCAGCGACCGCGGGGCACGATGCCCATGGTCTTGGCGATGATGCCCAGCATGATCTCGTCGGCGCCGCCGCCGATCGAACCGAGCCGCGAGTCGCGCCAGGCGCGGTTGACCCGGGTGTCGTGGATGTAGCCCATGCCGCCGCAGAACTGCACGCACCAGTCGGCGATCTCGCGCGACATCCGCGCGCCCTTGAGCTTGAGCATCGACGCGAGCTGCGTGACGTCGTTGCCTTCGACGTACAGCTTGGTCGCGCGATACAGCAGCGAGCGCACGGCTTCGGCCTCGGCCTTGAGCTCGGCGAGCTTGTAGTGGATGTACTGGTTGTCGAGCAGCGGCTTGCCGAAAGCGATCCGGTCGCGCAGGTAGTTGATCGTCTCGTTCAGCACGTATTCGGCGCCCATCGACTTGGCGCCGGCGAACAGCCGCTCTTCCTGGAACTGCATCATCTGGTAAGTGAAGCCCATGCCTTCCTCGCCGATCCGGTAGCGCTGCGGGATGCGCACGTCGTCGAGGAAGATCTGCGCGGTGTCCGACGAGTTCATGCCGGCTTTCTTCAGCTTCTTGGCGATCTCGACGCCCTTGGTCTTCATCGGCACGACCATCAGCGTCTTGTTCCGGTGCGGGTTACCGTCGGACGTGTTCGCCAGCAGGCACATCCAGTCGGCCTGCGTGCCGTTGGTCGTCCACATCTTGCCGCCGCGGATCACGTAGTCGTCGCCGTCCTTGCGTGCGGTCGTCTTGATCGACGCGACGTCCGAGCCGGCGCCGACCTCGGACACGCCCAGGCAGGCGACGTAGTCGCCGGCGATCGACGGCGCGAGGAACTCCTTGCGCAACTCGTCCGAGCCGAAGCGCGCGAGCGCGGGCGTGGCCATGTCGGTCTGCACGCCGATCGCCATCGGTATGCCGCCGCAGTGGATGACGCCCATCGCCTCGGCCATCGCCACCGAGTACGAATAATCGAGGCCGAGGCCGCCGTACTCGACCGGCTTGTTGACGCCCAGGAAGCCCAGCTTGCCCATCTTCTTGAACAGCTCGTGGGCCGGGAAGATCTCGTTCTTCTCCCATTCGTCGACGAACGGATTGATCTCGGACTCGGCGAAGCGGCGCAGCGAATCCTGCATCTGCAGGTGCTGTTCGGTGTAGATCATGGCGAAATTCTCCGGGATGAAGCAGGAATCAGAGGCTGAGAGTTTTTTGGGCGGGCAGGGATGAAGGGCTCCGCGCCTCTCAGGGGCGGGCGACGCCGAACTGCATCGGGCGGACCTGGCGGCGCTCGGCGGCCAGGCAGACGTCGAACGCCAGCCCCAGCACGCGGCGCGTGTCGCGCGGATCGATGACGCCGTCGTCGAGCAGGCGTCCGCTGGTGTAAAAGGCGCCCGATTGCGAATCGAAGTTCTCGACGATCTTGCGCTGCAGCGCATCGAGCTTGGCTTCGTCGATCGGCTCGCCCTTTCGCTTGGCGCCGCCCTCGGCGACGATCCGCATCGTCAGCGCCGCCTGCTCGCCACCCATCACGGCGGTCTTGGCGTTCGGCCACGAGAACACGAAGCGCGGGCCGAACGAGCGTCCGCACATCCCGTAGTTGCCGGCGCCGAACGACGCGCCGCAATGCAGCGTGATCGACGGCACCGTCGCGTTGGACACCGCCTGGATCATCTTCGAGCCGTGCTTGATCATGCCGGCCTGCTCGCTGGCCTTGCCGACGATGTAGCCGGTGGTGTTCTGCAGGTACAGCAGCGCGATGCCGGCCTGGCAGCAGCTCTGGATGAAGTGCGTGGCCTTGTTGGCGCCGGCCGGATCGAGCGGGCCGTTGTTCGTGATGATGCCGATCGGATGCCCGTACAGCGACGCGTGCCCGCACAGCGTCGGCGGGCCGTAGTCGGCGCCGAACTCGAGGAACTCGGAGCGATCGACGATCCGGGCGATGATCTCGCGCATGTCCAGCGGCTGGCGGAAGTCGAGCTGCGCGATGCCGGCCAGCTCGTTCGGCGAATGGCGCGGTGCCAGCGACGGGTCATTGAAGTCGAGCGGGTGCGGCGGGCGGCGATCGGCGCTGGTGTTGGCCTCGAACTGCAGCCGCGACAGTAGCTCGCGGGCGATGCGGATGCCGTCGGCGTCGTCCTCGGCCAGGTATTCGCCCAGGCCCGACACCGAGGTGTGCATCGCGGCGCCGCCCAGCTCCTCGTCAGTGGCGATCTCGCCGGTGGCGGCCTTGAGCAGCGGCGGGCCGGCCAAGAAAGCCTTGGCCCGGCCCTTGACCATGACCACGTAGTCGGACAGGCCGGGCATGTAGGCGCCGCCAGCGGTCGACGAGCCGTGGACGACGGCGATCACCGGCAGGCCGGCAGCCGACAATCGGGCCAGGTTGTAGAACACGCGGCCGCCTTCGATGAAACCTTCGACCTTGTACTTGAGCAGGTTCGCGCCCGCCGATTCGATCAACTGCACGTACGGCAGACGGTTCTCGAGCGCCAGGTGCTGGGCGCGCAGGATCTTGTCGCGGCCGATCGCCTGGATCGCGCCGGCATCGATGCCCGAGTCGCTGACGTTGACGACGACCCGGGTGCCGCCGACGTAGCCGATGCCGCAGATGACGCCGCCGCCGGGCACGCTGGTGGCCGGGTCCGGGTCCTCGACCAGGTAGCCGGCCAGCGACGACAGCTCGAGCCAGGGCGCGCCCGGATCGAGCAGCAGCGCGAGGCGCTCGCGCGGCAGCAGTTGCCCGCGGCGCTCGAACA
>JASGFT010000248.1:0-6136 GCA_047605425.1 Burkholderiaceae bacterium
GTCGACTACGAATGCGTGCTGACGCTCGACGCGCTGGATCGCTGGATCGAGCGGATCGAGAACGCGCCGCTGACGGCCTTCGATACCGAGACGACCTCGCTCGATCCGATGCGCGCGCAGCTCGTCGGCCTGTCGCTGTCGGTCGAGCCCGGCAAGGCCTGCTACGTGCCGGTCGCCCACGTCTATCCGGGCGCGCCCGACCAGTTGTCGCGCGAGATCGTGCTCGAGCGGCTGCGCGGCTGGCTGCAGAGCGACGCGCACAGGAAGGTCGGCCAGCACCTGAAGTACGACGCGCACGTGCTGGCCAACCACGGCGTCGCGCTGGCCGGCATCGAGCACGACACGATGCTCGAATCCTACGTGCTCGAGGCGCATCGCAACCACAACATGGATTCGCTGGCGCTGCGCCACCTCGATCGCAAGACGATCACTTATGAAGAGGTGGCCGGCAAGGGCGCCAAGCAGATCGGCTTCGACCAGGTCGGCCTCGAGCAGGCGACCGCCTACGCGGCCGAGGACGCCGACGTCACGATGCAACTGCATCTGGCGCTGTATCCGCAGATCCGCGATGACGCCAAGCTCGAATCCGTCTACCGGCGCATCGAGATTCCGACCGCGCGGGTGCTGCAGAAGGTCGAGCGCAACGGCGTGCTGATCGATGCCGAGCTGCTGACGCGCCAGTCCGACGAGCTGGGGCGCAAGATGCTGGCGCTCGAGCAGCAGGCCTACGAGGCGGCCGGGCAGCCGTTCAACCTCGGATCACCGAAGCAGCTCGGCGAGCTGCTGTTCGACAAGCTCGCGCTGCCGATCGTCAAGAAGACGGCCACCGGCGCGGCGTCGACCGACGAGGAAGTGCTGTCGCGGCTCGCGCGCGATTACCCGTTGCCGCGGATCGTGCTCGAGCACCGCGGGCTGTCCAAGCTCAAGAGCACTTATACCGACAAGCTGCCGCGGATGATCAATCCGTCGACCGGCCGCGTGCACACCAGCTACGGCCAGGCGATCGCCGTCACCGGCCGGCTCTCGTCGAACGACCCGAACCTGCAGAACATCCCGATCCGCACGGCCGAGGGCCGGCGGATACGCGAGGCCTTCATCGCGCCGCCGGGCAGCGTGATCATGTCGGCCGACTACTCGCAGATCGAGTTGCGGATCATGGCGCACATCTCGGGCGACGAGGGGCTGACGCGCGCGTTCGCCGAGGGCCTGGACGTGCATCGCGCGACGGCCGCCGAGGTCTTCGGCGTGCCGGTCGCCGAGGTCAATCCCGAGCAGCGCCGCTACGCGAAGACGATCAATTTCGGCCTGATCTACGGGATGAGCGCGTTCGGCCTGGCCTCGAGCCTGAACATCGAGCGCGACGCCGCCAAGCACTACATCGAACGCTATTTCGCCCGCTACCCGGGCGTGCAGCGCTACATGGAGCGCACGCGCGAGCAGGCCAAGGCGCAGGGCTACGTCGAGACCGTGTTCGGCCGGCGGCTGTGGCTGCCCGAGATCAACAGCCCGAACGGGCCGCGCCGCCAGGCCGCCGAGCGCGCGGCGATCAACGCGCCGATGCAGGGCACGGCGGCCGACCTGGTCAAGATGGCGATGATCGACGTGCAGCGCTGGCTCGACGAGCAGGCGCTGGCGGCCAAGCTGATCATGCAGGTGCACGACGAGCTGGTCCTCGAAGTGCCGCAGGCCGAGCTCGATCGCGTTCGCGACGGCGTGACGACGCTGATGACGAAGGTCGCGACGCTGAACGTGCCGCTGGACGTCGGCGTCGGCGTCGGGCCGAACTGGGACGAAGCTCACTGAGCGTCCGCTGAGCGCCGACTAAGCGCCCGCCAGGGACCTGCCGACCCGGCTGCAGTAGTCTGCCGGGCGTGCCCGGCGACGCACGTCCGGCGCATGCGACGCAGGCCCGACGCATGCGACGCAGGCCCGACGCACGCGTCGCGGGACCTGCGCCGCGAATGTTCGTATCGGCGCCGCGCGCGCGTCAGCAGGGCGCGCCGATCGCGGCCGCCGGCTCGGCACGCTTGCGGGCGGATCCGTGCCGCGCGCGCTCGCCTTCGCTGGCGCGATCGGCCTTGCCGGCCGGCGCCGCCGCGCCGCGGCGCGACGCCTGCTTGCCGGCGGGGCGCGCGTCCTCGCGCATCGCGCAGCGGATCCGGTCGGCGTCGGTGCCGACGCCCAGCGCCAGCCCGGAGTTGCGCCGCGGATCGTTGGCGCCGTAGAAGCGGTAAGCGCCGACCGGCTTGCCGCCGAGCGCGGGCGCGCCGATCAGGATCGCCGCCAGGTGGTTGGCCGGTTGCGGCTCGCCCAGGTTGTGGCCCATCGCCGCCAGCAGCTTCGCGGTGTCGGGCGACAGCGCGTAGGGCTCGACGTTGGTGACGTCGGGCAGCCATTGCTGGTGGAAGCGCGGCGCGTCGACGGCTTCCTGCACGTTCATCCGGTAATCGATGAGGTTGATGATCGTCAGCGCGACGGCGGTGATGATCCGGCTGCCGCCCGGCGTGCCGACGACCATCACCGGCGCGCCGTCCTTGGTGACGATCGTCGGGCTCATCGAGCTCAGCGGCCGCTTGCCCGGCTCGATCCGGTTGGCCTCGCCCTGGACCAGGCCGTACAGGTTCGGCACGCCGACCTTGGCCGTGAAGTCGTCCATCTCGTCGTTCAGCAGCACGCCGGTGCCGGCGGCCGTCACGCGCGCGCCGAACCAGTCGTTCAGCGTGTACGTGACCGATACCGCGTTGCCGAAGCGGTCGGCGATCGAATAGTGCGTGGTGTTGCTGCCCTCGTGCGGCGGCACGCCCGGCTTGATGTCCTTCGAGACGCCGGCGCGGGCCGGATCGATCGCCGCGCGGATGCGCGCGGCGTAGGCCTTGTCGAGCAGGCGATCGAGCGGGTTGCGGACGAAGTCCGGGTCGCCGAGATAGCTGTTGCGGTCGACGTAAGCGTGGCGCATCGCCTCGATCTGCACGTGCGTGGCCTGCGCCGATCGATAACCCATCTCCGCCAGCGGGTAACCCTCGACGATGTTCAGGATCTGGCAGATCGCCACGCCGCCGGAGCTGGGCGGCGGCGCCGACACGATCCGGTAACCACGGTAGTCGCACTCGACCGGATCCATCTCGCGGATGCGGTACTGCGCCAGGTCTTCGGTGGTGATCAGGCCGCCGCCGGCGCGGCTCGACCTGGCGATCGCTTGCGCGACGCGGCCCTTGTAGAAGCCGTCGATGCCGCGTTCGCTGATCTCGCCCAGCGTGCGCGCCAGGTCCTTCTGCACGAGCCGCTCGCCGACTTCATAAGCGCGGCCGCCGCGCGTGAAGATCGCCGCCGACGCCGGATCGGCCTTCAGGTCGTCGGTGGCGGCGCGCAGCATGTCGACGTCGCCGCGGTCGAGAACGAAGCCGCGCTCGGCCAGCCGGATCGCCGGCGCCAGCAGCGTCTGGCGATCGCGCGTGCCGAACTTCGCGCGCGCGTATTCGAGGCCGGCGACGCTGCCCGGCACGGCGACGGCCAGATGCCCCTTGGTGCTCAGGCCCTTGACGAGGTTGCCGTCCTTGCCCAGGTACATGTCGGCGTTGGCGGCCAGCGGGGCCTTCTCGCGAAAATCGATGAAGCGCTTGCGGCCGTCGGCCGTCTGCAGCGTCATGAAGCCGCCGCCGCCGAGGTTGCCGGCGGCCGGGTAGACGACGGCCAGCGCGTAGCCGACGGCGACCGCCGCGTCGATCGCGTTGCCGCCGCGCCGCAGGACGTCGACGCCGACCTGCGTGGCCAGGTGCTGGGCGGTGACGACCATGCCGTGCTCGGCGGCGGCCGGCGCGGCCGACGCGCCGATCGCCGGCCGCGCGAGCACGGCGGTCAGCGTCAGCGCCAGCACCGCCACGCGGCGGCGAAGGACGGGCGGATCCTGCGGGGGAAACGGGCGGCGCATCGGCATCTCCGGCATTTTTGTCTTGTCGATCCGTTAGTATCGGTGATCCGGCGGACCGCACGGTCTCGAAAACGACCCGGCGCCGCCTCGCATGGAGATAGCGCGATGGACAAGCGGACTCTTCCGGGCACCGAGCTGACGGTCAGCGAAGTGTGCCTGGGCACGATGACCTGGGGCGAACAGAACAGCGAGGCCGAAGCGCACGAGCAGCTCGAGCATTCGGTCGCCAGCGGAATCAATTTCATCGATACCGCCGAGATGTATCCGGTGCCGCCGCGCGCCGAGACCCAGGGGCGCACCGAGCGGATCCTCGGCAACTGGCTCGCCGGACGCCCGCGCGGCGACCTGGTGATCGCGACCAAGGTCGCCGGACCGGGGCGGCGCGACTGGATCCGCGGCGGACGGACCGACCTGACGCCGGACGTGATCGCCGAGGCCGTCGGCACCAGCCTGGAGCGGCTGAAGATCGATCGCATCGACCTCTATCAGATCCACTGGCCGCAACGCAACGTGCCGGCCTTCGGCGCCGTCGCGTTCGATCCGGCCAAGGAGCGCGACGGCCCGCCGATCGAGGCGCAGATCGAGGGCATGGCGGCGATGATCGAGGCCGGCCGGATCCGCTACTACGGCTTGTCGAACGAGACCGCGTGGGGCGTGACGGCGTTCCACGCGACCGCGCGCCGGCTCGGGCTGCCCGGTCCGGTGACCGTGCAGAACAGCTACAGCCTGGTGTCGCGCAGCGCCGACTTCGATCTGGCCGAGGCGCTGTTCCGCGAGAAGATGAGCGTGCTGTCGTACAGCCCGCTGGCCGGCGGCATGCTGACCGGCAAGTACCTCGACGGCAAGCTGCCCGAAGGCTCGCGTTTCGCGCGCTTCTCGACGCTGGGCGGGCGGTTCCGCACGCCGATGGTCATCGAGGCGATCGACGCCTATGCGGCGCTCGCGCGGCGGCGCGGCCTGACGCTGCCGCAGCTCGCGCTCGGCTACGTGCGCAGCCGGTGGTTCGTCGGCTCGACGATCATCGGCGCGACGACGATGGCGCAGCTCGAGGAGGACATCGCCGCCGCGCGGACGACGCTCGACGAGGCGACGCTGGCCGAGATCGCGCAGATCCAGGCCCGCTATCCGAACCCCGGGATGTGAGAACCCGCGAGCGCCGCGTCGCGCGCGGCGCGCGAACGGTGTTAACGTCGCAGACCCGATCACCGTGAAGGAGAAGTCCGATGACCGATGCGATCGACGATGACCTGAACAGCCTGCTCGGCACGCAACCGCTGCCGCGCCGGGGCTTCATGATCGGCTCGCTGGCCAGCGGTTTCGCGCTGTCGGTCGCGCCGACCGGCGCGCTGCTCGCGCAGACGATCCATACCGATACGGCGGGCCTGCTCGCCGGCGAGGTCGCGGTGCCGGTGGCCGACGGCCGGATGGTCGCCTACCGCGCGCAGCCGGCCGGCAAGACGCGGCTGCCGACCGTGCTGGTCGTGCAAGAGATCTTCGGCGTGCACGAGCACATCCGCGACGTGTGCCGCCGCTTCGCCAAGCTCGGCTACCTGGCGGTCGCGCCCGAGCTGTTCGCGCGTCAGGGCGATCCCTCGACGTACAAGTCGATTCAGGATCTGCTGTCGAACGTCGTCGCCAAGGTACCCGACGCGCAGGTGATGTCGGACCTGGACGCGACGGCCGCCTGGGCGGCGTCGCACGGCGGCGATCCCGAGCGGCTCGGCATCACCGGCTTCTGCTGGGGCGGCCGCATCGTCTGGCTGTACAGCGCGCACAATCCCCGCCTGAAGGCGGGCGTGGCCTGGTACGGCGCGCTGACGCGGCCGGCGACGCCGCTGGCGCCGACCAATCCATACGACGTCGCCGGCAAGCTCAACGCCCCGGTGCTGGGCCTGTACGGCGGACAGGATCCGGGGATCCCGCAGGACACGATCAGCCAGATGAAGGCCAGGCTCGAGCGCGGCAGCACGGCGGCCCGCCAGTCGCAGTTCATCGTCTATCCGGACGCCGAGCACGCGTTCAACGCCGACTACCGGCCCAGCTACCGCAAGGAGGCGGCCGACGACGGCTGGATCCGCGCGTTGTCATGGTTCCGTCGCAACGGGCTCGGCTGAGAGGCTGAGAGTCTTTCGTCCATGCCCGCCTTGCAACGTCCAAACGCCCCGGCTCGTCGTTGCAAATGCTCGCCATGGCCCGAGCCATGGCTGC
>JASGFT010000249.1:0-6130 GCA_047605425.1 Burkholderiaceae bacterium
CCTGACCCTGACCCTGACCCTGACCCTGACCCTGACCCTGACCCTGACCCTGACCCGGACCCGGACCCGGACCCGGACCCCGACCCCGACCCGACCCGCCCCGCCCCGACCCGACCCGACCCGACCCTGACCCGCCCCTGACCCGCCCCTGACCCGACCCTGACCCGGACCAGACTCGGACCCGACCCGACCCTCAGCCCACCATCGACGACAGGCGTCCGCGGATGAGCTGCTCGGCCTCGGTGACGATCCGATCGACCAATGCCTTGCAGGTCGGGATATCGTCGATCAGGCCCTGCACCTGGCCGGCCGACCAGATGCCGTGGTCCGGATCGCCTTCCTCGTAGACCACCCGGCCGCGCGCGCCGGTCACCAGGTGCGCGAGATCCTCGATCTTCGCGCCACCGCGCGATTCGATGTCGACGACCTCGACGCTGATCTTGTTGCGCGCCACGCGCGAGGTGTTCTTCAGCGTGCGCAGGATCAGGCTGGTCGCGCGTTCGTCGTTGGCGACGATCTGCTCCTTGATCCGCTGGTGGATCGGGCTCTCGACCGTGCACATGAAGCGCGTGCCCATGTTGATGCCGTCGGCGCCCAGCGCCAGCGCCGCGACCAGGCCGCGCGCGTCGCCGAAGCCGCCGGACGCGATCATCGGAATCTCGATCCTGTTCGCCGCCGCCGGAATCAGGATCAGGCCGGGCACGTCGTCCTCGCCCGGATGGCCCGCGCATTCGAAGCCGTCGATCGAGATCGCATCGACCCCCAGGCTCTGCGCCTTGACCGCGTGCCGGACCGCGACGCACTTGTGGATCACCTTGATGCCGTGCTTCTTGAAGTCCTCGATGTGCGGCTGCGGATTGTTGCCGGCGGTCTCGACGATCCGGATGCCGTTCTCGATGATCACACGGCGATACTCTTCGTACGGCGGCGGCTTGAGCGTCGGCAGGATCGTCAGGTTCACGCCGAACACGCCGTCGGTCATGTCACGGCAGCGCCGGATCTCCTTGTCGAGCGCCTCGGGCGTCGGCTGCGTCAGCGCGGTCAGGATGCCCAGCGCGCCCGCGCTGGCCACCGCCGCCGCCAGTTCGGCCCGGCCGACCCATTGCATGCCGCCCTGCACGATCGGGTACTTGACGCCGAAGGTCTCGGTAAACCGCGTCTTGATCATCTGGAAAAGTCTCAGTGGATTGGACAAAATCGCGGCCGGCGCCGGCGATCGGCGCCAGCCGGTTCGCCGCCACCTTACCAAAAACCTCGCGCCGCCGATGCCGCCGCCCGTTCCCCCGCCCGCCATCGCGTACACCGGCCGCTTCGCGCCGTCGCCGACCGGCCCGCTGCATCGCGGATCGCTGGTCGCCGCGCTGGCCAGCCACCTCGACGCGCGCGCCCATGGCGGACGATGGCTGCTTCGCATCGAGGACCTCGACCCGCCGCGCGAGGTGGCGGGCGCGGCGCGCTCGATCCTGACCACCCTCGCGCGTCACGGCCTGCGCCACGACGGCGCGATCGTCCGGCAGAGCCGGCGCCACGACGCCTACCAGCGCGCGTTCGACCGCCTGCGCGCCGACGGCCTCGTCTATCCGTGCGCGTGCTCGCGCAAGGAGATCGGCGACGCGCTGATCGCGCGCGGCATCCCGCCGGAGCGGCACCACGAAGCGGTCTACCCGGGGACCTGCCGCGACGGACTGCCGCCGGGCCGCGCCCCCCGCGCGTGGCGGCTGCGGATCGCGGCGCCGGGGCTCGCGCCGCCGGTCATCGACTGGGTCGATCGCAACGGCGACGTCCACCATGAAGACCTCGGCGCGACCACCGGCGACTTCGTGCTGCGGCGCGCCGACGGCCTGTGGGCGTACCAACTGGCGGTCGTCGTCGACGATGCGGCGCAGGGAGTCACCGATGTCGTGCGGGGCGCCGACCTGATCGGCTCGACGGCGCGGCAGATCCTGCTGCAGCGCCTGCTGGAGCTGCCGACGCCGCGCTACCTGCACGTCGCGCTGGTGCTCGACGAGCACGGCGACAAGCTGTCCAAGCAGACCGGGGCCGCGGCGCTCGACGATCGTCGAGCGCTCGCCAACCTGCAGGCGGCCTGGGCTCATCTGGGGCTGCCGGCGATCCAGGCTGATTCGCTCGAGGCCTTCTGGCCGCAGGCGATACGGCGATGGGCGGAACGCCATTCGCCGGTCTCCGACGATCGCCGGCCCCCGTCATTCCCTTGACGATCGGATTCCAACTGGAAGCGTCAAGGCTTTTGACACTTTGTATCGATCGTTCTTTTCATAATCCGGCACGATTTCACGAACTGCTCATTTTGCGTGTTTCTGTACATCCGCACAAAACCGACAATGCGCAGAAGGCATGGCGGTTTACCGCGTATCCCTCGTCGGCACCGACCATGCACGCTGGCGATCGAGTACGATATGCGCGTGATGGTCAGGTTTCAAGGACGCGACTACGATCTGGATCACAGGCCAGCCGGACTGCCGTGCACGCAATGGCTGCTGTTCTACGTGGTCGACACGCCGTCGGGATCCGAACGGCACGAGCAGATCGTCGACGCCGCGCCAGGGCACCTGACGCTCGGCGCCGCGCTCGACCTGATGCTCCCGCAGATCCAGGCCCGCTATCCGGGGCGATTGGCCAGCGACATCTGGATCGCTCCCGATGACGAGGCCGAACCCACGCCGGTCCCCATTCGATCGGCGGTCGCGACCCCGACGATCCGACCGCCAACGGCCCGGTGGTTCTCGCGCCGATCTGACTCCCCCATGCAAGGCCTGCCCGCCCCGAGATCGAACCCGCGCCGAAGGGCGAGCGAACGCTAGTTCGCGCCGTCGGCCGGCGAGCCGATCGTTCGCAGGATCCACTCGCGCGACGGGCCCAGCAACACGCCGCCACCAATCGAACCGAAGGTGCTCCGGGGCACGCCCGACCGCTCCGCGTCGGCCACGAACGTGATCAGGCCGACCAGCGCCGGCCGCCAGCCGTCGTCGATGAAGGCCGGCGCGCCGGAGTCGCCGAGCGAGGGCGTGGTCTCTACGTCGTTGGGCAGTCGTTGCGTGCCCATCCGGTTCGGCACGCCGTCGGCGTCGAAATCGAACAGGAACATCGCCTGCCGCCCCCCGCTGCCCGGCAGCGGCACGAAGCGGTCCGCGTGGTTGCCGCCGACCCGCCGCGTCGACACGCCGGGCGGCGTCCCGGGGCCGGTGTCGCCGTTTCCGCTGCCGCCGTAGCCGACGAAGCGCAGCGGCGTCCCGGGCTTGAGCGGCGAGAACGCCATCGGATAGACCGGCGCCCGGTCCGGCGCCGGCTCCTGCAGCTCGAGCAACGCCAAGTCGAAATACGCGAACGGCAGCGTGAACCCGCGATACGACGGATGCACGTGCACGCGCCGCACCGGCAGGTACAGGCCGCCCCCTTCGTCCAGGTTCAGCACGAAATGCACGCCGGACGGCTCGGCGCCGTGAACGACGTGAGCGGCCGTCAGCACGAAGCGACGGTCGACCAGCACGCCGCTGAACACGCCGGCCAGCACCTTGATGCTGCCGACGCCGGCCCATGGCGAATCGAGCCGGTTCGGGTCGATCCGCCGGTCGGCCGAGTCCGGCGCCCGACCGGCCATCAATGCCCATGCCTCGCCGAGCGGCGACATCGCCATCACGATCACGAGGCATAGCGCGGGCAATGACAGGCGATTGACCATCGCCGCCATTTTCCCCGCAAACCCACGGGCGGCGCGCCGATCGACGGGCCGTGCGGTCAGTCTCGAACAAACGAATGGCAAGCCCGGACGGTCGCGTCCGTGACGGAATTCACACGGCGGCCGGCGGCGGGCGGCCGCCGGCGACCGCCGGTCATCCGCGCTGCAGCGGCTGCTCGTCGATGAAGATCGGCACCGGCGGCTTGTGCAGCAGCGGCGGCACCCGGCGAACTCCTTCGACCAGGCAGATGAACAGCGGTGGGATCACCAGCGCCAGCAGGTGCGAGGGCAACTGCCGGTTGAGCACCGACAGGAACAGGCAGCATCCGAGCGCCAGTCCCAGCGACGCCAGGTATCGGCGCGGCGCGGCGAACACGAAGCGTTCGAGCAGCAGCGCCAGCACCAGCATGTTCAGAAGATTGGTGCCGATGGGCACGAGCTTGCGCAGGTGGCGCAGGTCGCCTTCCTGCCAGTTGGCCAGCCTGTTCCAGCCCTTGCGCCACGCGGCCAGCAGATGATCGAGGTCAGCCATCAGGCTCTGGCCGACCGCGTGGCCGTCGGACAGGATGCCCGCGGTCCAGGCCGCCGCCGACGTGATCGCGACGAAGGCCAGCGTCGCGCGCCAGCCCCCGCGCTCGAGCAGCATCGGCGCACACACGAGCGGCATCCAGACCGCCATCGGCGTGGCCATCGCGCTCAGGCAGACGGTCAGCGCCATCAGCCAGCGCGAGCCCGTCAGCGCCAGGTAGGCAATCAGCAGCAGCGCGAACCATTCACCGAAATCGTGCCGATCGGTCCGCTGCAGGAACGTGAACGGCAGCGCCGACACGAACAGCATCGGCAGGACCACGCCCCGCCAGCCCCGCAGCCCGGCATGACAGGCCATCAGCCGCAGCACGGCCATCGCCGCGAACAGGAACAGCAGCGACAGGGAATCCCCCGGCCCGCTGAACGGCGCGCGATCGAACGAGTGCAGCACGCGCAGCAGCACGAAGCCGGCCAGCAGGTAGAGCGCTCCGTACAGCATCTCGAGCAGCGCACGGCGCCCGCTCGACATGGCATCGACGCCGATGGCGATCGCGCGAGAGGATCGGGCGCTCACGGTATCACTCCTATTTGCGGCACTGCATCAGGTTCGATGGTCGGTCATTTCGGACCGATTGAGAACCCTGTTGCAATACAGCCATGGATTTCTTGATAGGAATGGAGTAGGCGTCGATGGCCCGAGCGCTCAGCCAGGCTTGAAGTTCAGGTCCTCGAGGTCTACGCGACGCGGCGCGCCGCGAGCTTGCCGATGTCGTCGACGATGCGCCGCAGCAGCACGGCCGCCGCCGCCGACAGCACGCGCCCATGGCGCGACACGACGTGCACGCGCCCTTGCGACAGCAGCGGATTGCACATCGGCAGCTCGATCACGCGCGCGCCGTTGCGCGCCTCCGGCAGGCCCAGCCGCGCCGACAGCGCGTAGCCGAGGCCCGCCAGCACGAACTCCTCGACCGCATGGAACGAGGTCGTCGTGAACAGCGGACTCAGGCGCACGCCCTCGCTGATCTCGGCCGCTTCGATGTGCTGGCGCACGCCGAACGCACGATGCAGCATCGCGCCGGCGTAAGGCTGCAGATCGCTCAATTTCAGCGGCGACCGGTGACGGGCCAGCGGATGCGTCTCGAGCACGTAGGTGAGGATCGGCCGCGGATGCGAATGGTGCGAGCGCAGCCGATCGTCGCGCGGCGGCTGGAACAGCACGCCGATGTGGACGCGCTCCTCGATGACGCGGCGCACGATCTCGTCGGTGCCGCCGACCGACAGGTCGATCGTGATCGACGGATGCGCGACCATGAACTCGCGCAGGCTGTTTCCCATCAGCCAATCGATGAACCCCTCGCCGGCGGCGAGGTCGACGTGCCCGGTCTCGACCTTCTGGATCCGATCGAGCTGCGAGAACAGTTGCTGCTTCTGCGTGTGCTGGCGACGCAGGAACGCGGCCAGCAGCTCGCCGGCATCGGTGGGCCGGATGCCGCGGCCCCGGCGCTCGAGCAGCCGGCTGCCGCACTCGCGCTCGAGCACGCCGATCGCCCGACTGACCGCCGACGGATCCATGCCGAGAATCTCGGCCGCGCCCCGCACCGAGCCGCTTTCGATCACCTGCATGAAGTAGCGCGCACGGCGGGCATCGAGACGATCGTCCATCGTGTTATCCATCGACATCCCCGTCGAGCGTTGCATTCAAGTCAACGAATCTCCCACTTGCCGGTCATTGATGCAACGCCGGTCTTTCCTCACACTCCCGAAAACTCATGTGTGCGTAGAGAGCTGGAACGGAAGGAGGCGTCATGTACCGAGACCCGGACACCTATCGTGATCCCGACATCGCCGAAGACATCCGCGACCAGATGGTCGCGTGGCGGCGAGACATCCACGCGAACCCCGAAA
>JASGFT010000250.1:0-6123 GCA_047605425.1 Burkholderiaceae bacterium
CGCGATGCAGGTCGGCCGGCTCGGTCTGCTCGGCCGGCAGGCGCTCGGCCAGGAAGGCTTCGATGCGCGACGAGGCGGCCCGCAGCCACCGCTCGAACGAGCCCGCGTCGTCGGCCGGCAGCGGCGCCGCGCTCAAGCCTCGTCTCCGGCCGCGGCGTCGGCATCGGCGTCGAACACCTTGAGCAGATCCGCCTCGAGAATGCGCACCTGCTGGCGCGCGCCGGCCAGCGACTCGCGGCAGCTCGCCACCAGCGCGGCGCCGCGCTTGTAGGCATCGAGCGATTGCTCGAGCGACAGCGCGCCGCCTTCCATCGCCTGGACCAGCGCTTCGAGCTCGGTCATCGCCGCCTCGAACGAAACGGGGTTACCCGCGTCGTCGTCCGGCGATCGTGCGTCGCTCGACGATGCCGCGGTCGGGTCGGAGGTTCGTGGATCCGTCATCGGAAAAGCCTGCTCGGTTGGCTGCGCGGCCGTTTCCGCCGCGAGGCGGACGGCCTGCCGGCGGCGCCGGCATCATGATGTCGCAATGGTTAACAAAATCGAGGCGACGGACGCGCGATCCGCCCCCGCGATACGCACCCCTGCGGCGCCGCCAAGACACTGATTTTACTCGGGTCGCGGCCGCGCCCCAAGTCGGGGCGCGATCGCCGCGCGAGAACGGGTTACCCGTCGACCGAAATGTGGTGACCCCGGCACGGATTCGGGGTATTCTCCCCCGCTCTTCGCCGCGCGTCTCCCGGTTGATCCCCGATTCCGCCGGGTTGCCGCTAACCCGGATCGGACCATCCCTTCGGTTCACCGGGCCGACGCCGATATTGGACCCGTCGTTTTCCCTTTCTGCACAGGAGGCAAGGATGTCGGATCTGGGTCGGCGTGCGTACTTCACACCGTCGTGCGCTCAGCTTCCGGTCACCGCGTACTTCGACCAGGCGCTCCACCAGCGCGAGATCGATCTGCTGTTCGAGCAGGGGCCCGGCTACGTCGGCCACCAGTTGATGGTGCCCGAGCGCGGGGACTATTTCACGTTGCCCGCCGAGCGCGACGGCCGCATGCTCGTGCACAACGCCAACGGCATCGAGTGCCTGTCCAACGTGTGCCGCCACCGGCAGGCGATCATGTTCAAGGGCAAGGGCAACGCGCAGAACATCGTCTGCCCGCTGCATCGCTGGACGTACGACCTGAAGGGCGAGCTGCTCGGCGCGCCGCATTTCGGCGAGCGTCCGTGCCTGAACCTCGGCCGCACGCCGCTGCAGAACTGGCAGGGCCTGCTGTTCGAGGGGCCGCGCGACGTCGCCCGCGACCTGGCCGCGCTCGGCGTGCGCGAGCATTTCGACTTCTCGGGTTACCTGCTCGACCACGTCGAGGTGCACGAGTGCCAGTACAACTGGAAGACCTTCATCGAGGTCTATCTCGAGGACTATCACGTCGCGCCGTTCCATCCGGGCCTCGGCAAGTTCGTCAACTGCGACAACCTCAAATGGGAGTTCGGCGACCGCTATTCGGTGCAGACCGTCGGCGTCAACAAGGAACTTACCCGTCCGGGCTCGCCCGCTTACAGCAAGTGGCACGAGCAGGTGCTGCGCTTCAACGAGGGCCGGGTGCCCGAGTTCGGCGCGATCTGGCTCACCTATTACCCGAACCTGATGATCGAGTGGTATCCGCACGTGCTCGCCATCTCGACGCTGATTCCGCGCGGGCCGATGCACACGACCAACGTCGTCGAGTTCTACTATCCGGAGGAGATCGTGCTGTTCGAGCGCGAGTTCGTCGAAGCCGAACGCGCCGCGTACATGGAGACGGCGGTCGAGGACGACGAGATCGCCGAGCGCATGGATGCCGGGCGTCGCGCGCTGATGCTGCGCGGCGTCAGCGAGGTCGGGCCGTACCAGAGCCCGATGGAAGACGGCATGCAGCACTTCCACGAGTTCCTGCGCCGCGAGCTCGGCCCGCTCGACTGAGAGGCTGACAGTCTTTCGTCAACGGCCGCTCGCCGCGCCCGATCCCTTCACAGGTTCCGACGATCGTTCATGCAATCCCTCTGGATGGTGGCCGCGGCGCTGTGCTTCGCGGTCATGGGCGCGCTGGTCAAGCATGCGACGGCCAGCGTCAGCCCGTTCGAGGTCGTGTTCTACCGCGGCGTCATCTGCACGATCCTGATCGGCGCGTGGATCCGCGCCCGGGGATTGAGCTTCGGCACCGAGCGCACGATGATGCACGTGCGCCGCTCGGTGATCGGGACGATCGCGATGTCGTTCTGGTTCTACTCGGTCGGCAAGCTGCCGCTGTCGACCGGCATGACGCTGAACTACACGGCCCCGGTCTTCATCGCGCTGCTGCTGGCGGTGATGGCGTGGCGCCAGCGGCGCCTGCACGGCGTCGACCCCGCCGCCGCGCCGGGCGCGGCCGGCCGGCACCGGCTGTACCTGGCGATCGCCGGCGGTTTCGCCGGCGTGCTGATCGCGTTGAGGCCGTCGGTCGACGCCGGCCAGACGCTGGCGATGTCGCTGGGCCTGGCTTCGGGCCTGCTGTCGGCGTTCGCGCTGCTGCAGATCCGCGCGCTCGGCCGCATCGGCGAGCCGGAATGGCGGACCGTGTTCTATTTCTCGGTCGTCAACGCGCTGTACGGGCTGCTGGGCGCGGCGGTCGACGGCTTCCATCCGCTGGACGCCGCGACGCTGGCCACGCTGGTCGGCCTGAGCCTGCTGGCGCTGGCCGGCCAGTTGCTGATGACGCGGGCGTTCAGCCGCGGCCGCGCGCTGCTGACCGCCAACCTGCAGTACACCGGCATCGTGTTCGCGACGATCGTCGGCTGGATCTTCTTCGACGAACGCACCGACACGCTCGAGCTGGCCGGCATGGCGATGGTGATCGCCAGCGGCGCGATGGCGACCTGGCTGTCGAGCAAGGACGCCGCGCTGCAAGCGGCCGCGCAATCGACGGGCGGCGCGTCCGCCGTGCGACCGGCGACGATGACGGCGGCGCCGACTGCGGACCGGCCCGAGCCCGACGACGATTCGATTCCACGCGCGGATCGACGCCTGCCCGGCGACGATTCGATTCCGCTCGCGGATCGACGTCCGTCCGACGACGATTCGATTTCATGACGGAGACACGACGATGAGCGCTCAACATTCGTTCACGACCCTGATCACCGTGGAAGAGCTGGCGCTGCGCATCGACCGCTGCGTGGTCGTCGACTGCCGCCACGCGTTGACCGACGCGTCCGCCGGCCGGACCGCTTACCGCGAAGCTCATATACCGGGCGCGGTGTTCCTGCACCAGGACGAGGACCTGGCCGGCCCGCACGGCCCGGGCCTGGGCCGCCATCCGCTGCCCGATCGCGGCCGGCTGCTCGCGCGGCTGCGCGAGGCCGGGCTGCACGAGGACCAGCAGCTCGTCGCCTACGACGCCGACAGCGGCATGATGGCCGCCCGCCTGTGGTGGCTCGCGCGCTGGCTCGGCCATCGGCAGGTCGCGGTGCTCGACGGCGGGCTGGCGGCCTGGCGCCGGGCCGGCTATCCGGTGTCCGGCGACGAGCCGGCGCCCGCGCCCGGCGACCTCGCCGAGCACGCGAGCGTCGCGCCGGCCGTCGACGCGCGCCGGCTGCTCGACAACCTGTCGCGCGCCGAGCTGCTGGTCCTCGATGCGCGGGCCGGCGAGCGCTATCGCGGCGAGGTCGAGCCGCTGGACCCGGTCGCCGGCCATATCCCCGGCGCGATCAACCGGCCGCAGACGCAGAACCTGCGTCCGGACATGACGTTCAAGCCGGCGCCGGTGCTGCGCGCCGAGTTCGAGGCGCTGCTCGGCGAGCGGCCGGCCGCCTCGATCGTGCATTCGTGCGGATCGGGCATCAGCGCGTGCCACAACCTGCTGGCGATGGAATACGCGGGCCTGGCGGGATCGGCGCTGTATCCGGGATCATGGAGCGAGTGGGTCGCCGACGGCAGCCGGCCGGTGGCGACCGGCCCCCTGCCCGGCTGAACCGAGCCGCGTCCGTCAGCCGGCGCGATGCGCGCCGTGCGCGCGCGCCAGCCGGGCGACGGCCGCGTCGAGCTGCTCGGCCGTCGCGGTCGCGAAGCTCAGCCGCAGCGCCGAGCGATCGGGCGCCTCGTCGTAGAACGCCTCGCCCGGCACGTAGATCATGTCCAGCTCGCGCGCCGCCGGCAGCAGCGCCGCGCTGTCGGTGCCGTCGACGAAGCGCGCCCAGACGAACATGCCGCCGTCGGGCCGGTTGAACCGCAGGCATCCGTCGAGCCGGCGGCCCAGCGCGTCGACGAGCGCGTCGCGCCGCTCGCGGTAGACCTCGCGCATCCGCGGCATCCGCTCGGCCAGCCGGCCGCTGGCCAGGTAGCGCGCGGCGACCTCCTGCACGAACGTCGACGTGTGCAGGTCCAGCGACTGCTTGACCTTGACGACGGCCTCGCGCAGCCACGGCGGCAGCACGGCGAAACCGATCCGCAGCCCCGGCGCCATCACCTTCGACAGCGACGACAGGTAGACGACGAGTTCGCGGGCGCCCGGGATGTCGCCGGCCAACTCGAACAGCGAGGGCTGCGCCTGGCCCGACACGCGCAACTCGCCGTACGGATCATCCTCGAGCAGCAGCACGCGGTGCGCGACCGCCCATTGCAGCAGCCGCAGGCGCCGCTCGCGGCTCAGCGTCGCGCCGCTCGGATTGCCGAAGTTGGTGACCAGGTAGACGAGCTTGGGCGGCGGCGCGTCGCCGTCGATCAGCGTGTCGACGCGGGCGCCGTCGGCGTCGACCGGCACCGCGACGAAGCGCGCCTGGCTCAGCGTGAACACCTGCAGCGCCGCCAGGTACGCCGGGCTTTCGACGGCCACGCGATCGCCCGGATCGACGACGGCGCGGGCGATGACATCCAAGCCCTGCTGCGAGCCGGTCGTGACGACGATGCTTCCGGCATCGGTGACGACGCCGCGCGCCGCCAGCAGCGTCGCCAGTTCGGCCCGCAGGCCGGGCTGGCCATCGGTGACGCCGTACTGCAACGCGGTCGCCGGCGCGTCGCGCATCACCGCGTCGGTCGCGTCGCGCAGGCCGTCGACGTCGAACAGCTCGGGCGCGGGCAGGCCGCCCGCCAGCGACAGCATGCCCGGACGCTGCGCGTCGCGCAGCAGGTCGCGAACCGCCGAGCTGCGCAGCGACTGCGCGCGGGCGGACAGCGGAAAGGCCGCCAGCGCGGCGGCGGGTTCGATTCTCATGGTCGGAAGTTCCGTCGGCAACGGGAGCGGGAATCGCCGTGCGCCGGGCAAGGCGAGCGACGGCCGGGTTACCCGTTCGCGATCGATCGCGGCACGGCACCGGCACCGTCCCGGAACAGTACCAGAACGGCGGCCGCGCTCGGAATCCGTCAACGAATCGGAAGCGACCGAGCGGCGCGTTCGACTCGTTGACCCGATTCTCAGTGGTGGTGCACGAGGCTCGACACCACGGCGATGATCGCGATGCCGGCCAGCATCCAGACGATCTGGACCAGCGAATCGCCCGCGCGCTCGGCGGCAGCGCGGCGGCGGCTCTGCCGGTGCATGTCGGGAATCAGGTCGGCCAGCGCGATGTAGATGAAGCTGGCGGCCGCCAGGCAGATCGCGTAGGGCACCAGGTGCTGGCTGCGTTCGAGCGCGAAATAACCGCACAGGCCGCCGACGACGGCGGCCAGGCCCGAAACCAGGTTGTAGACGAACGCGCGGCCGCGCGAGTAGCCGGCGTTCAGCAGCACGATGAAATCGCCGATCTCCTGCGGGATCTCGTGGGCCGCGATCGCCAGCGTGGTCAGCCAGCCCAGGCGCACGTCGATCAGGAAGGCCGCGGCGATCAGCACGCCGTCGGTGAAGTTGTGGATCGAGTCGCCGACCAGGATCAGCATCCCGCCCGGCCCGGCCTCGAGATGGTCGTGGCCGTGATGATGGCCGTGCCCGTCGCCTTCGTGGTGATGGCTGTGGCGCAGGATCGCCAGCTTTTCGAGCAGGAAGAAGCCGACCAGCCCGACCAGCAGCGTCCAGCCCAGCGCATGCGGATCGACGTCGGCCTCGAAGGCCTCGGGCACGAGCTGGAGCATCGAGGTGCCCAGCAGCAACTGGTCAGCCTGTCGGTGGGGCTGCTGCTGG
>JASGFT010000251.1:0-6071 GCA_047605425.1 Burkholderiaceae bacterium
GCATGGCCTCGTAGGCGCCGTGCGAGAGGCCGTAGTACATGGCCCAGGCCTGGTTGGCGGCGTCGAGCATCTCTCCCACGCAGGTGCCGACGGTGGCGGGCAGGCCCTGACCGCCGTAGTCGGGGTCGCAGGTGAGCGCGGGCCAGCCGCCCTCGACGTACAGCGCGTAGGCCTCCTTGAAGCCCTTGGGAGTGGTGACGGCGTGATTGACCTTGTCCAGCGTGCAGCCCTCGTCGTCGCCGCTCAGGTTGAGCGGCGCGATGACGGTGGAGGTGAATTTGCCGGCCTCTTCCATCACGGCGTTGACCGTATCGGCGTCCAGGTCGGCGAAACGCGGCAGGGCCTGCAATTGATCGACGGCTTGGTTGACCTCGTGCATCAGGAACTGCATGTCGCGAAGGGGCGGGGTGTAGCTGGGCATGGCGCGTGTCTCCTTGGAATGGGTTCAGGGGTGGAAGAAAATCACCCGCACGTGGAATGGCACGCCAGCACGCTATCGATTCTGCGCACGGCGCGCAAGAAGGCATCGGGCAGACGCAGGAAGCGTGGCTCGTCATGGACCGGGAAAGACCCCGGCTCGATGGCCTGCGGTCGACGAATCTTGCACAGCCGGACGCCGGCCGCATCGGTGAATTCGCCAGTCTCGCGCTGCTTGGCGCCCGTTCTGCTCGTAGACGTGCCGCTCGATGACGGCGCCTCACTTCACCCTGAGCACATCCAGTTGCCAGACCGACCGAGCGAAATACTCGTCACGCTCCCCTTCCGGCAAACGGTCGTACGGATAGATCATGAATAGCGGCCCCTTGTCGCGCGCGGACATGGGCTTGCCGTCCATGCGCAGGGCGACGATCGCGTCTTGCGCCTCGGCGTGCGCGAACGGGATGTCGGCGGTGAAACCGTTCATCGCGATGGCTTCGATGTGGGTGCCGCGGACGCCGGCGTTGGCGAGCACGTCCCGCATCAGCGGCCCCTGGAACGACACGGGGCGCAGGTACCAGGGCGTCGTCAGGTGGTAGGTTCGCTGCGGCAGCGCTTCCAGCGTTCTCATGTCGAACAGGGTCGGCTGCCCTTCGCTTTCCACGGTCAGCACGATCTTGCCGGGGGATGCCGGTTGCAGCGGCACGACGACGCCCCGCGGATGGATGGACACCGCGACGAACACTGCCACGGCCATCAGCGACGCCAGCCAGAGCGCGCCGAGCAACATGAGGCGCCTGCCCGGACTGCGACGACGGCGCTCCGCGCGCCGGCCTGGCGCGAGAGCCGTCACGCCACGCTCTCCCGGCGCGCGGCGCGCAGCAGTGCCTCGGTGTCCACGTCGTCGATCTGCGCGGGATTCATGAAGGCCCGCGCATAATCCAGCCACACACGGCTGCGCACGAAGTACTGGAACAGATCGGGATCCAGGTGCCCGCTCCTGCACCTGGCGGCCATGATGCCCAGCGATTCGGACAAGGTCTTGGACGGCTTGTACGGACGGTCGGCCGCCGTCAGCGCCTCGAACACGTCCACCAGCGCCATGATCCGCTCGGTGGTGTCCAGTTGCTCGCCGCGCAGGCGGCGCGGATAGCCGTTGCCGTCCATGCGCTCGTGATGGTTGGCCGCGATGTCGGGCACTCGCGCGAGTTGGGGCGGCCAGGGCAGGCTCTTGAGCATGATGAGCGTCTGCACGATGTGGTCGTTGATGGCGAAGCGGTCTTCGTCGGTGAGCGTGCCGCGCCGGATGGCCAGGTTGTGCAGCTCGCCCAGGTTCTGCCTGCATTGAGGCAGCTTCATGTCGAAACCCCACAGATTGCGTGGATCGCCGCGTTCCACCGCCGGCCGTCGCGCGTCTTCCCAGGGCACGATGTGGTGCGGACGGTCGGCCAGCAGGCGCTCGACGGCCGGCAACGAGGGCGGCCCGCGACGGCTGTCGGCAAGCCGTCGGCTTGCCTGCGCATCCAGCCCCAGCGTGTCGTCGAAGTGGCGCTGCCAGGTCTGCGCCCCGATAGCGTGCAACCGTTCGACGGCGTCGTCGGACAGGAACTCGCCACCGGCATTGCACTCGGCGACGAAACGGAAATCCTCGCGCAACTGCGCGCGGTACGCATCGCGCTGCGCCTCGGCGACGAGCGGGTCTTCACCGTGCAGCCGCGCCCGCAGGCAGCGGATCTCGGCATCGCGCCACAGCGCTTCGAAGCGCATGCGGATTTCATGGATGCGGTTGTAGACGGCTTCCAGCTTGGTTGCCTTGTCCATGATGTGCTCGGGACTGGTCACCTTGCCGCAATCGTGCAGCCACGCGCCGAGGCGGAACGCCTGACGTTGGTCCTCGTCGAGATGGAAGTCGGCGTAGGGTCCGCTGGTCTCGCTCTGCATGCGGTCGGCCAGCAGGATCGCCAGTTGCGGCACCCGCTCGCAATGCCCGCCGGTATAAGGGCTCTTGGCGTCGATGGCGTCGGCGAGGATGCGGGTCACGGACTCGAGCAGCTCGCGCTGCGCCTCGATGAGCTGGTGCGTCTCGATGGCCACCGCCAGCATGCCCGTCAAGCGGTCGGCGAAGGCCAGGAACTCGGGGGCGGCATGATCCCGGTCTTCGTCGTGCAACAGCACGAGCAACCCGGGCGGCTGGCTGTGGCGGCCTTGCAATGCGAAGGCGATACGGCGGCGGCCTTGGTCCGGAGCGCCGGCAAGCGCGGCATCCCCCTCCTCCACGCTCATCGAATCACCCAGCGTGCCTTGCTCGCCGAACGCGGCGGCGCGGACCAGGCCGACGCGCTCGCGATCGAACAGATACACCGCGCCGCCTCGGCAGCGCGTGGCATCGACGAACTTTTCCAGCACCTGGGCGAGCATGGTCTCGATGCGCGGTTCGGTGCTCAGCACGCGGCCGATCGCGAGCATCGACTCCATCGAGCCCGCCACCTTGTCCATCACGCCGTTGAGCGCCCCCACCTCGCGCAGCGCCGAGGCCGGCCTTTCCCGGCGGCGGCGAAAATCGAAGCGCGACATCCGCAGCGCCTGCGCCGCCGCTCCCTCCAGCGCACGCCCCACCGTGCTGCCGACCAGCCAGCCGAACGGCAGGAACAGCACGATCAACGCGATCGACATCAGGATCATGCGCGTGCGGTTGAGCGCCAGCGCGCCCAGCAGTTCATCCGACGGAGCGGCGACCAGCAGCCGCATGTCCACGCCATCGATGCCGTCGAAGGGCAGCGTCACCCCGAACCACTCGCGTCCTTCGGATTCATAGGAGACGACCCGGCCATCGTCACGGGCCACGCGCCGCAATCGCGAGAGGGAATCGATTCCCAGCGCATCCAGCGAGCGCACGGTGAAGTCGTCCGAATCGGGCTTGCGCACCAGCAGCGCTTCCATGTCGCGGTAGCCGATCACCGCGCCGTCCGCCTTCACCAGCGCCAGGGCGGTGCTGGGTGTCATGCGCAGGCTGCCCAGCGCCTCGCCCAGGTCCTCGAGCGTCACGTCCACGGCCACGATGGCTTGGCCCGAATGCGACAGGCGCGACAGCGTGATGCCGACCTGGCGGGTCGAAAAGAAGACATAGGGCCCCGAGGTGACCGTGGCCACCGTATCCATCGCGCCGATGTACCAGGGCCGCTCGCGCGGATCGAACCGGTAGTCGGGCTCGAGTCGGCGCATCACGAGCTGGTGCTGGGCATCGTAGAACAGGTACTGCCCGTGCCGATCGCCGTCGCCGCCACGCTCCACCACCTGGACGAGGTAGTTGGCCTGGGGCGGCGCGCGGAAACGTTCGCGGACGTCGCGCCGGTCCAGCGCTCGCATCAGCAGGAAATCGCCATTCCTGTAGCCGACGTGGATGGCCGACACCAGCGGATTCACGACGAGCGCGGTCGCCAGGGCGCCGCGCCGCGCCAGCCGGTCGTCGAGTCGAACCGCATCGGCGACGGGATCGAACGCCAGCGTGTGCAACGATATCGAACCGGGCTCGATGATCCGGCGCGAACGTTCGGCGACGATCTGGCTCGTCTCGCGCGCCGCCACCGCGGCCGTGTCCAGCAGGATGGCCCGCGAGCCGTACCAACCGAGCGTGACCAGCGCCGCGGCAACGAGCGCCATGGCAGCCACCACCATGCCGGCAATGACGAGCCGCACGGAATGCGCACCGGTCACGCGAGGCACTTGTGGCACGGATCTCCCCATTTCTGGCGGCAGAAACCGGGGCGGACCTGCGATGCGTGGAGAGCGCCCGTATTTCCCGGTGCCAGCGCGACGAGCGGGCGTGGCTGGTTGGTTGGTTCACAGCTTCCCAGGCTTTCGAGTATAGCTCGCGTCCCATCCCGGCCCACAACGCGCGCTTGCCGCTCGATTGTCGTGCACGGAGCCGAGCCGGATGCGACCGGCGCGGATCGCGGCCATCGTGCCATCACCATCGGCCGCCGCCCAGCGCACGCGGGCTGGGCATCGCATAAGGGCCGTGCGGCTACGGATCGACGATCGGCGGCTCGAGCAGGCATCGCCCGCCCCTCCCCCGGTTTCGCAACGTGGTGGGTACGGCCGCCCCCGAGAATCTTGCCGCATTCGTCTCGTTTTCTAGATTGCTCGCGATTTTTCTTCCGCTGAGTGACGCCGCACAGTGCGGGATTGCGGCTGGCCCGGGATATGCTAGACCCACCCGGATAACGATAGATGCCTAACCTCGCAACAGGAGCCCGCATGTCCAGTGAACTCGTCGCCGACGAACCGCCGGCACACACCAACAAGGCGGTGATGACCCTGCGCGACCCGCGCTTGTGGATCATCATCGTCCTAGCCTGCGTCATCGCCTGCATCGCTCAGGCCATCGGGCCGGCAGTGATTCCGATCGGGGTTGCTTCGGTCACCCTGCTACCGATGATCTGGGGGCTGCTGCTGGCTGGCTTCGTCTCCGGCCAGACATGGCGTCCGTTCGGCCGCGAGTTGCAGGAGGCCGCCACCTCGATCATGGGCGTGGCCGTGCTGTTCCTCGGCGCCCGGCTGTCGCTCGAGATCGGCCCGAACATTCCCGTACTGCTGAAGGCCGGCCCGGCACTGCTGCTGCAGGAGGTCGGTCACATGTTCGGCACGTTGCTGCTGGCCTTGCCCCTGGCCGTCATGCTCAGGATGGGCCCGGCGACCGTCGGAGCCACCTTCTCGATCGACCGCGAGGGCTCCTTCGCGATGGTCAGCGAGCGCTACGGTTCCGATTCCCCGCAGTATCGCGGCGTGTTGTCGATGTACGTGTTCGGCACGGTGTTCGGCGCCATCATCGTCAGCCTGATCGCATCGGTGACCACGTCGCTGCAGATCTTCGATCCGCTCGCCCTGGCGATGGGCGCCGGAGTCGGTTCGGGGTCGATGATGGCGGCGGCGGCTTCCGTCATCATCGCCAGCCACCCCGAGATGCAGCAGCAGGTGCTGGCGTTCTCGGCGGCCTCCAACCTGATCACCGGAGTGCTCGGACTCTACGTCGGCGTGTGGGTTGCCCTGCCGGCGGCCGACAAGCTGTACAACCTGTTGGCCAAGCGTTGGAAGCAGCCGGAGGAAAGAGGCGGGAACGCCGCCGAGATGGAGGCCGCGACGGCGAGCCTGCTCGAGACCCAGACGTCCGTGCCCCTGGTCACCTCGCTAGCGATCTTCAGCGTGATCGGCCTGATGGTCGCGGTGATCGCCAAGAAGGCCTTCCTGTTCGACATGGTGGTGGCCTTCGTGCTGGTGTCGGTATTGGTGGCGGTCAGCATCTGGGTGAGCAAGGTGACCAAGCATCGCGTGCCGGCCGTGGTGACCGTGATGACGTTTGGCGCGCTATCCACGTCGCCGATCTCGCCGATCGGCCATTGGCTGTCGCACGTCGCCGAGAGCGTGAACTTCCTGGCGATCATCACCGCCATGCTGACCGTCGCCGGACTCGGCATCGGCAAGGATCTGCCGCTGCTGAAGAACATCGGCTGGAAGATCATCCCGGTCGGCATCGTGGCGATCGCGGCCTCGTTCATCCTGTCGGCCGTGGTCGCCGAGTTCGCGCTCGGGGCCTGGGGCATCTGAGAGGCTGAGAGTCTTTCGTCCATGCCCGCCTTGCACGTCCAAACGCCCCG
>JASGFT010000252.1:0-6054 GCA_047605425.1 Burkholderiaceae bacterium
CTCAGTGGGTCAACTCTGGCGAGCAGAAAAGGGTCCGTTCCGGTGAGCGGCGAGGAGCCGTCGTCCAGAAGACGATCGTCCAAGAGCAAGTTCACGCTCGGCTCCACGTCACGGAGCGAGCCCAGGCAGGTGAACAGCTCCCAGTCGCCCAGCCCAGCCTTCTGCAGCAGCGCGCGCGTCAGACCGTCGCGTTCCATCTGATAGCCCAGCCGCGCACCACCTGGCTTAGGCGCCGCCTCGCGCAGCCAATGATCAAGCCGGCGTTGCAGCAACTGCTGCACACGCACGCCCTCGGCGCTGGATTGCGTCACCTCGGCGGCGCGCCGCGCGATGGCCTCCAACGCCGCCTGCACCAGTGCGGCCGTGCGGTCGAGCTGCCCTGCCGCCTGATTCGCGCTGTAAGTGGCACCCGGCAACCGCACCAACGCCGCCAGCACCGCCGAGAGTCCGCGATCCACCGCACGCGCCGCGAACGGTGTAACCGACAGCGCTTCCACATGCTGATAGAAAGTCGCGTGATAGTGATCGAAGCGCTCGTAGTGCGACAGATCGCGCGGCCTCGCCCAGTTGTAAACCGTGCACACCAGGCCCGGTGCGCCGGCATTGCGCCCCACACGGCTCGTCGCTTGAATGAATTCCGACGTGCCCTTGGGCTGTCCTGCAACGACCATCAGGCCAAGGCGCTTGATGTCCACGCCCACCGAAACCATGTTGGTCGCCAGCACCACGTCCAACGGTCGCAAGGTCTTCTGGCCACCCGGACTCTTTGCGTGCGGCGGCAGCCCGGGATCATGCTGAACTTCCAACTGATCCAGCAGCTTCGGAATGTCGCGCGAGTTCTTGCGGGAGGTCAGCTCTTCCAGCGCCGGGCTGTGGCGGCGCGCCAAACCACGGCGGTCCATGTCGCGCAGGCGAGAACGCACATCGTCGTCCACCAGCCGCCGCATACCCCCTAGCCGCGTGAGGCGGTAGCCGCTGTTCCGGGTGGCCTGTTCACAACAAAGCAGCACTCACCCTGCACGCACTACACGCCGATCTCGCGAGTGGCTAAAGCGCCTCCAGAAAGTCGCACGCCGTCTTGACGCAATCATCGAAGCTCGGCCGGTACTCCAATGCAGCGATCGCATCGAAGGCGGCTCGCAGACTGGGATGCGAGTGCCGCACCTGATTGAGGAACGCTTCCCGGTGGCGCAGCAGGAACGGGCGCGCCGGCGCGAGTTGCTGCGGCTCGCGCTCGACAACCAGTGCCAGATCGAAAAGGTCGCGCGCGGTGACACGGTCGCCGCGGTGGTACATTTTCTTCGCGATGATCTCGGCTGCCGTCTCCACTTTCACGGCATGACTGCCGATGTTCCACACCTCCCAAGCATCGTCGAGCAGGTTGGGCGCGGCAACAAAGTCGATCTCGCCTTCCTCGAACTGGAGCTTGACGAACGAACCCTGCATCTCGGTGTAGTCCGCGGTGAGGTCGGCCGCCGCCTCGCTCAGTCGCGGTGTTACGTACCCAAGGTATTGAGGATCGGGAACGAAGATGTCGATGTCCTTACTCAGGCGGTGGCGCCAGCGGAACATCTGCACGGTTCCGCCGCCCAAAGTCCAGAAAGGACTGGCCAGCCCTCCGTATTTGCGAACCTCGTCTATCAGGATCAATGCGCGCGGAAACAAGACCTGCCAGGCGCCGCCCGGCAACGACCTTTCGTGCGTTCCCGTCACGCCCAAAGTCCGCGACGATGCACCGACAGCGTCTTCGCCAGCTTGGCGACGTTGCGCCACACCTGTCGAGGCGGCATGTGGGCAAGTGAGGCGGCTTCTTCCACAGCCATCACGACAATGGGCACCGGAGCCTCATCGAGCAGATGGACCAGGTGCGGCACGAACGTCTGCGGCACGGCTCCGCTGGCCAAGACCTGCCCTAGCGCTTCAGGCGCCAGTTCGTCGGCATAGCTCACGCTGGCCGTCTTCGCTGCCATCCACAAGCCGCGCTTCTTCGTACGCGCCTGCGTGCTGGGCTCGGGCACATCCAAGCCCAGGACCGCGAGCAACTGCGCGACCCGGTTGACGCCGAGGTCGACCAGGGTGCCGTTTTCCAGCCCTACAACCGTTTGGCGCGACAGGCCGCTCAGGTGAGCAAGCTGCGTCTGAGACAAGCCCAGTTCCGCACGCCGCGTGCGAACCGATCGGCCTATGTCGGTCAGGTTCATGACAAGGGGAAATATTTACAAAACTGTCTAAAACTTTAGACAAAATAGACCACAATCCTGCTGCGCGCAATAGTCTTCGCGCGCGTTCGTACTGCGCCGTGAACGTGCCGTGGCTTCGAAAGCGCCCTTCAGGTCAGGGACATGCCCGAGTGCCCATAACGAGTGCATACCTGGTAGCCAGCGTTCGCCTTCAACGCACTGGGCAAAGGCGAGATCGCTGAGGGCGTGCTCGCCTCCCGCTTCACTTGCCACCCCCCATGTCGACAGTTCCGGCGGGCTTCTCACCGCTGCCCGGTGCGATATCCACACCAATCCCGAACCTGCGAACGCACCTGTCCCTCCAGCTTGCGCTTGCTGTAGTGCTTGAAGCCCGGCGCGTGCGAGACGTCGTGGAAGACGGTTTTGTGCCGGGAGAGGCGTCGATGGCCAGCAAGCGATGCGTTGCGTGCGACGTGGCGTTCGAGCCGCGCCCGCAGTGTCCGAACCAGCGCTTGTGCCCGCAGCCGGGCTGTCAGCGCGAGCGTCGCCGGCGTTGGCAGCGAGAGCGGCTGGACAGTGATCCGGCCTACCGCGAGAACCAGGCCCGGGCGCAGCAGGCCTGGGTGGATCAGAACGCCGGGTACTGGCAGGGCTATCGCCAGGCGCACCCGGAGTCGGTGCCCTGGGGGTGTTCTTTGCGCGTCATCACGATCTCCTGCTCGCGCCGCGACGGCCGGCAACGAGCAAAGTCGCCTACTAGAACATTGCAGCGGCGCTGCGTTGTGCGATGGGATCGGCGACAACGATGCCGCCATTCCAGCGTCCCAGTGGCTCGCGATAGCGGTACTGCAAGGCTTTCAAAGCCGCGCCAAAACGCTGGCGAAGGTGCGCCGCGCCAGGCTGCACGTGAATATTCATGACATGTCCCGTGCAGTAGGCTTCAGTAGCGATTGGGTACAGTAGCGCGGAGCAGATGATGTCGCACATCTGCAGAAGCGCATGGTTCTCGCTATGGCCGAAGGTCGGCAGCTCAAGCGTGCGACCATACACCGCAGACGAGGCCCTGAACTTCTGCGTGAACACCGAATGCGCGACGTTCACGTTCTTCAAATAATCGCGGCTGTCCGCGATACAGAAACCAAAACTATCTTTGGTCGTTAGGAATTGGTCGAACGAAGAGTAGAGCCACTGGATCGAAGACGTGTAGACGGCACGGCCGTCGAACGGCTGCCCCAGCGCTTTGACCCATATTCGCGAAAACAGCTTCGCGTCATGTGCCCGCAGGATAGCGACCAGCTTGTCCAAAAATCCCACCGCGTGGCGCTTCTGGTTACGGCTACCGCGTATCGCGTTGCGACGAAGGTCCGCGCCCTTGATCGCCGGGATGATCTTGTCCAGATGATTCGTGGACGGGTACGGCAAGCCCGGATAGAACAAGCTCTTGAGGTAGAGGAAATCTTGCGTAATGGCTTCGAGCGCGGCCGCGTCTATGACCAAGGCGCCGATGACAAGAACAGGCTGGTCGTTGCCCGTCGCAGACGGCGCAGCGGGCAAGGCGCCCAAGTCACCGGATTCGTCGATGTAGAGAAGGTGCAACTTCCGCCCCCAGAAACAACTATGGCCACCCGAGGGTGGCCATAGGAATTGCCGCCCTTTCGGGTCGGCTAGCTTTTTTGCTCCCCGTAGTGTAGGGCTGCGCCTTCCGCACGTCAACCACTGCCCAGAGTCAGGCTAGCGTGCAGAATTTCCCTGCGCGCCGGGGGATCGCCGCCGGGCTTGGACGTCAGGTGTGTTCCGATAGCGCCGATGCCGTGTCAGAGCGGCCTGTGTCAGAGCGACGAGGTGAAGAGCCGGTCCACAAGACCGGCTCTTTTCATTTTCCGCCCTCCATGTCGACCGTTCCGGCGGGCTTCTCACCGCTGCCCGGTGCGATATCCACACCAATCCCGAACCTGCGAACGCACCTGTCCCTCCAGCTTGCGCTTGCTGTAGTGCTTGAAGCCCGGCGCGTGCGAGACGTCGTTGAAGACTGTTTCCATGGCGGACGCCGTGAAGCTGGCTGCAGCATAGAGGGTGGGGACTGGACCGCCGTTGGCGTCGCGAATCGGACTGAACCGCGCATTGCCGGCAACGCCGGGATTGAACTCGTCGCCCCGGTATGAGTCCCGATGCACTCTGTGCAACACCTGCCTGCCGGGCAGCACCCAGGCTGTGACATGCAGCCTGGTTGGCGGTGCCGGTGTTGCCCCCCATCCCGGATCGGACGGCGCGGACGCCGCCGCATCAGCCATGCACGACGCCTTCCAGTTCGTCCTGCGCCGCGGCGACGACCTGGCCGGGGTCGGTCGCCAGCACGTCCTGCGGACGCCGTCCGCCGAGGAAGCTGTTGGCCGACAGGAACCAATACGCCAGGCCCCAGCCATCCTTCTCGTCGCCGAAGACGTCCAGCACCGTCTTCAACGCCTTGCGGGGCCGCCAAGCGGTCTGCGGGTCCAACCCGTAGCCGGGGAAGTAGTCAATGCCGTTGTGATGGATCGCGAAGATCTGTTGCCTGCGTTTCCACTTGTTGGGCTGTGCACTCGGGTTGGTCGTGCTCAAGCCCGCCAGATCGGCGACCTGGGCGGCGGTCAGCCAGTCGGCGCTTTCCAGCACGGTCTTGCGGGAGCGAGCAAGCATCGCCGCCTCCTTGAGCAGGTTTGGCGTCGGGGGGGCCTTGGGCACCACCGCATCGACCAGTGCCTTGAGGGTCTGCTCGTTCTGATCGTGCAGCGCCACCTCGATGAAAGGGACCACGCTGGCCAGTGTCCGTGCCAGCAGGTCGGCGTGCTGCGCGTCCGCCCGGTCCACGGGAACGACCACGACCTGTCGGGCCTTGGAGTGGTCGAGCCGGCTGCGAACTTCCCTGGGCGTGCCCACCAGAGTGGCGACCGTGGTCGAGTCGGGGGCGACGCTCATGGCTGACTCCGGCGGGGATACGAAGATTATCACCTGCCCAGTGGTGAGGGCCGATCGACAAGCTCTTCGTTCGCTGTACGCGCCGAATCCGGCCTGCCGCCCGAGTCGTTTCCACGGCTGCTTATCCACGGCGGGATGAGGGCCGCTGCCGCTGCGCTAGCATTGGCGGATGGACACCGACATCAAAGCGGATACGCAAGCGCCGATCGGCGCACCCGCCGTCAGGACGACCCCGGCGGCCGCTGCCACGCCCCCCCCCGCGAGACCGACGCGCTGATCATCGGCGCCGGCCCGGTCGGGCTGTTCCAGGTCTTCGAGTTGGGGCTGCAGGAGATCCGCTGCTGCGTGCTCGATTCGCTGGCCGAGCCCGGCGGCCAGTGCATCGAGCTTTATCCGGATAAGCCGATCTACGACATTCCGGCCATTCCCGTCTGCACGGGGCGCGAGCTGACGGAGAGCCTGCTCGCTCAGTGCAAGCCGTTCGATCCGTTCTTCGATCTGGGTTCGCGGGTCGAGACGCTGGCGCGCCAGTCCGACGGCCGCTGGCTGGTCGGCAACGCGGCCGGGCGCCGCTACCTGGCCCGTACCGTGTTCATCGCGGCGGGCGCGGGCGCGTTCCAGCCGCAGGAACTGCCGGTGCCGGACGTCGCGCGCTTTCTCGACAGCCAGTTGTTCTATCGCGTGCGCGATCGCGAGGCGCTGCGCGGCAAGCGGATCATCGTCTGCGGCGGCGGCGACTCGGCGCTCGACTGGGCGATCGATCTGGTCGGCATCGCGGCCTCGGTAACGCTGATCCATCGGCGAGACAAGTTCCGCGCGGCGCCCGCGTCGGTCGCCCGCCTGCGCGCGCTGCAGGCCGAAGGCCGGCTGCGCGTGGCGATCGGGCACGCGCAGGGATTCACCGAGGAGGCCGGCCGCC
>JASGFT010000253.1:0-6036 GCA_047605425.1 Burkholderiaceae bacterium
GCCGCGCACGTCGATGCCGCCGTGACGGCGGCGCGCGCGGCGGCGTCGGCGCGCTCGTGGCGCGACATGCTGCCGCACGTGCGCGCGCAGATCCTCGGCCGCATCGCCGACGGCATCCGCGCGCAGTCCGAAACGCTGGCGCGCCTGCAGATGCTCGAGAACGGCAAGGTGATCAGCGAGTGCCGGGTCCAGGTCGCCGGCGCGGCCGCCACCTACCGCTACTACGCGGCCGTCTGCGAGACGCTGGGCGCCGAGATCACGCCGTCGCGCGGCAACTATCTGTCGATGACCGCCTACGAACCCTATGGCGTCGTCGCGGCCATCACGCCGTGGAACTCGCCGCTGACGATGGAGGCGCAGAAGATCGCTCCGGCGCTGGCCGCCGGCAACGCCGTCGTGCTCAAGCCGTCCGAGATCACGCCGCGCGTCGGCCTGGCGGTCGCCCGGATCGCGATGGAGGCCGGCCTGCCGCCGGGCATCCTCAGCGTGCTGCCCGGCACCGGCGCGATCACCGGCGACGCCCTCGTCAACCATCCGGGCGTGCGCATGGTCTCGTTCACCGGCGGCACGGCGACCGGACGGCGCATCGCCGAGGCGGCCGCGCGGCGCCTGATCCCGGCGGCGCTGGAGCTCGGCGGCAAATCGCCGCACATCATCTTCGACGACGCCCGGCTCGACGCGGCCGTCGACGGCGTGGTCGACGGCATCTTCGAAGGCAGCGGCCAGTCCTGCGTGGCCGGCTCGCGGCTGTTCGTCCAGCGCAAGGTGCTCGAGCCGGTCGTGCGCGCACTGGTCGAGCGCGCCGACGGGCTGCGCGTCGACCTGCCCGACGCGCCGGGCGCGCAGATGGGGCCGGTGGCCGGATTCCGGCACCGCCAGCGGATCGAGTCGCTGGTGCAGAGCGCCCGCGACGAAGGCGGCCGGATCCTGGCCGGCGGCGTCCGCCCGCGCGAGGACCGGCTGGGTACCGGCGCCTTCTACCGGCCGACCGTCATCGCCGGCCTCGACAACCGCGCGACGGCGGTGCGCGAGGAGATCTTCGGTCCGGTGCTGTGCGTGCTGCCCTTCGACGACGAGGACGATCTGATCGCCCAGGCGAACGACAGCGCGTACGGGCTGGCCTCGGGCATCTGGACCGCCGACTACCAGCGCGCGTGGCGCGTCGCGCGGGCGCTGGAAACCGGGCTGGTGTGGATCAACACGTACAAGCAGTTGTCGATCGCCACACCGTTCGGCGGCTTCAAGGACAGCGGCATCGGCCGGGAGAAAGGCGTGACCGGCGTGCGCCTGTACCAGCAGAGCAAGGGCATCTACTGGAGCATGGACCCCGCCAACGTGCGCGGCTGACGCGACCGGCGAATCGAAGACGAGGAGGAGATCCGATGCAGGCATCGACCGTGGGTTTCATCGGCGTCGGCGTGATGGGCGAGCCCATCTGCCGGCACATCGCCAGCAAGAGCGGCGCGCGAGTGCTGGCCTCCGACCTGGACACCGCACCGCTGGAGCGCCTGGCCGCGCATGGCGTGCAGGCGGCCAGCCTGCAAACGCTGGCCGCGCAGGCCGGCATCGTCTTCCTGTCGCTGCCGTCCGGAGAGATCGTCCGGCAGGTGGTGACGGCGCCCGGCGGCCTGGCCGAATGCCTGCCCGCCGGTACGACCCTCGTCGACCTGAGCACGTCGCCGGTCGACATCACGCTCGACGTCGCCAGGCGGCTGCGGGACAAGGGCATCGGCTTCGCCGACGCGCCGGTGATGCGCACGCGCGCCGCCGCCGAAGCGGGCACGCTGGCCGTGCCGGTCGGCGCGAGCCGCGAGCTGTTCGAGCGGATCGAGCCGCTGCTGCGCACCTTCGCGTCCGACGTCACGCACGCCGGCGACGTCAGCGCCGGCCAGGTCGTCAAGATCCTGAACAACATGGTGCTGTACGAGACGGTGCTGGCGCTGTCCGAGGCCGCCGCGATCGGCCGGCGCGCCGGCGTGCAGCCCGACGTGCTGTTCCACGCGCTGTCGACCGGATCGGCCGACAGCTTCGCGCTGCGCAACCACGGCCTGAAGGCGATCGCCCCGCAGCAGTTTCCCGAGAAGGCGTTTCCGGTCAGCTACGCGAAGAAGGACATCTCGTACGCGGTCGCGCTGGCCGAACAGGTCGGCGTCGATCCGACCGGCGCGCGCAACCTGCTGCAGACCTTGCAGAAAGCCATCGACGCCGGCCACGGCGACAAGTACGCGCCGGCGATCAGCCTGGTGTTCGAGGCCGGTTCCGGACCCGCCTGACGGCCACCGAAGCACAAGCACATCATCGGAGCATCACACGTGAGCTGGCAGAAGGAACGCGACGAACTGGTCCGCCGGACCGAGCTCGGGCAACGCATGGGCGGCGAGGAGAAGCTCAAGCGCCATCGGGACAACGGCAAGCTGCCGGTTCGTGAACGGATCGCCGCGCTGGTCGACGAAGGCTCGTTCCGCGAGGTCGGCGGACTGGGCCTGGGCTCGGTCGCCGGCCTGGGCGCCGCGCGCGTGTCGGGCAGCCACGACTCGGTCATGGTGCGCGACACCTCCCAGCTCTTCGCCGCCGGCCCGCCGGTGGTCGCCCGCACCGGCCAGGACATCGGCAAGAACGAGCTCGGCGGCAGCCGGATCCATACCCGCAACGGCGTCGTCGACGACGAGGCGGCGACCGAAGCCGAGGCTTTCGAACGGGCGCGGCGCTTCCTGTCGTACCTGCCCGCTTCGGTCCACGAACTGCCGCCTCGCGCCGACGGCGGCCGCGACGCCGCCGGCGACCAGCGAAGGCGGGCTCGAGGTCGCCTACAAGGCCGAGATCGAGGCGTCCGACGACCCGGAAGCGATGCGACAGCGCATCGAGCGGCGCGTGCGCGGCCTGACCTCGCCGTTCCGCAGCGCCGAAGCCTTCGTCATCGAGGACAGCATCGACCCGGCCGACATGCGCGGGGCGCTGGTCGAATTCGCGAACCTCGCGGCGCCGCCGCGGCGGTCCGAACCGACGCGGTTCGGTTACCGCCCTTAGTCATCATGGTCGCCAAGCATCGGGGCTGAGAATCTGTGAACGAACCAGCCACGCCCGCTCGTCGCGCCAGGACGATTCCGCTCTTCGTTGCGAATGCTCGCCATATCACGCGATATGGCTGCGCTTCGCGCCTCGGTCGGGACCGCCCTGACGCGCCGCTCGGCCGCGTCCGATTCGCTCACAGATTCTGAGTCGAGACCTCGAGATGAAGCGGACCGATGCGCGCGGGGCAAGTCTTGCGGACATCGCCGGACCAGGTTGGACGAGCTTGCGGACTCGGTGGAGCAGCGGCAAGTCCTCGGGCACGTCGCCCCGAAACCATTGACATCCGATGAGATGTCATAATAGTGTTCGCCATGAGACTGGTTCTGGACACCAACGTGATTGTGGCAGCATTCCGCAGTCGCAACGGGGCAAGCCATCTGCTGCTACGGTGGGTTGATCGGGGTGCGCTGACGCCACTTTGTTCGACAGCGCTTTTTCTGGAGTACGAGGCAGTCCTGAGTAGGAAAGAAACCCGAAGGGTCACCGGGCACAGCCTGGCGGATGTCGCGGCGCTGATGCGCTCGCTCGCCGCTGTGTCCGAGGGCATCGATATATCGTTTCGGACGCGCCCCATGTTGCCCGATGCCGCGGATGAGATGGTGCTGGAGGCTGCGCTGAACGGGCAGGCGGATGCCATCGTGACGCATAACGTCAAGGATTTCCGTCCAGCCCTCGAGTGGGGCGTTGCCATCGCGACGCCTGGTGAGATCGTCAGGAGATTGAACCGATGACACAGGCTCAACGCTACAAGTATCCGTTGCAACTGCCGCAGTCGCTCAAGGAGACGGCCACCCGCCTGGCCATGGAGGACGGCGTGTCGCTCAATCAGTGGATCGTCTCGGCGGTCGCGCAAAAAATTGGCGCAGTGGAGACGGCCGCCGATTTCCTCAAGACACGCGCAGGCACGGCCGAGCGTGGCGACCTGACCAGGCTTCTGGACCGGGTACCGGATACGCCCCCCCTGCCGAAGGATGCCATCGAGGATTGACCCGAAGCACAGCGAGAGCGCACCCGCGAGAGCTACCATGTCCACCCCGGCACACGAATCGTCCTCGTCCGGCCCCGCGCCGTCCGACTCCATCCCAACCGCTGCCGCCTCAGCCGCGCCGGCCGCCCTAGCCGACCCGTCCGCTCCGCCCATCCCGTTCTCGCAGTTCGCGCCGCCGCTCCGGCCGCCGAGTCCGTTGCGCCGGGCGATCACCGCCGCGTACCGCCGCCCCGAGACCGAGTGCCTGCCGCCGCTGGTCGCCGACGCGACGCCGCCGGACGCGACCCGCCGGGCGATCGCCGCCACGGCGCGCAAACTCGTCGAGGCGCTGCGCGCCAAGCGCAAGGGCAGCGGCGTCGAAGCCCTGGTCCACGAGTACGCGCTGTCCAGCCAGGAGGGCGTCGCGCTGATGTGCCTGGCCGAAGCGCTGCTGCGGATCCCCGACACGGCCACGCGCGACGCGCTGATCCGCGACAAGATCGCCGAGGGCGACTGGAAGTCGCATCTGGACGGCGGCCGCCCGCTGTTCGTCAACGCCGCCACCTGGGGGCTGATCGTTACCGGCAAGCTTACGTCGACGGCCAACGACCGCGGGCTGGCGGCGGCGCTGACGCGGCTGATCGCCCGCTGCGGCGAGCCGGTGATCCGGCACGGCATCGACCTGGCGATGCGCATGCTCGGCGAGCAGTTCGTCACCGGCGAGACGATCGACGAGGCGCTCGAGCGCTCGCGCCCGCGCGAGGCGCGCGGTTACCGCTACTCGTACGACATGCTCGGCGAGGCCGCGACCACCGCCGCCGATGCCGCCCGCTACTACCGCGAGTACGAGACCGCGATCCACGCGATCGGCAAGGCCGCCAACGGGCGCGGCGTCTACGACGGCCCCGGCATCTCGATCAAGCTGTCGGCGCTGCATCCGCGCTATGCGCGCGCCCAGGCCGCGCGCGTGATGGACGAGCTGCTGCCGCGCGTGCGCGAGCTGGCGCGGCTGGCCCGCTCTTACGACATCGGCCTGAACATCGACGCCGAAGAGGCCGACCGGCTCGAGCTGTCGCTGGACCTGCTCGAAGCGCTGTGCGCCGACGCGCGCCTGGACGGCTGGAACGGCCTGGGCTTCGTCGTGCAGGCCTACGGCAAGCGCTGCCCGTTCGTGCTCGATCACCTGATCGACCTGGCCCGCCGCTCGGGCCGGCGCCTGATGCTGCGCCTGGTCAAGGGCGCGTACTGGGACGCCGAAATCAAGCGCGCGCAGCTCGACGGGCTCGACGATTTCCCGGTCTATACGCGCAAGGTCCACACCGACGTCGCCTATATCGCCTGCGCGCGCAAGCTGCTGGCCGCGCCGGACGCGATCTTCCCGCAGTTCGCCACGCACAACGCGCAGACGCTGGCGACGATCCATCACCTGGCCGGCCCCGGATTCGTCGTCGGCCAGTACGAGTTCCAGTGCCTGCACGGCATGGGCGAACCGCTGTACGACGAGGTCGTCGGCCCCGACAAGCTCGACCGCCCGTGCCGGATCTACGCGCCGGTCGGCACGCACGAGACGCTGCTCGCCTACCTCGTGCGCCGCCTGCTCGAGAACGGCGCCAACTCGTCGTTCGTCCACCGCATCGCCGACGACGGCGTCTCGATCGACGAGCTGATCGCCGACCCGGCCGGCGTCGTCGCCGCGATGCCGGTCACCGGCGCCCCGCACGAACGGATCGCGCTGCCGGCCGATCTGTACGGCCCGTCGCGCCGCAATTCCGCCGGCCTGGACCTGTCGAACGAGGCGACGCTCGCCCACCTGTCGGCCCGACTCGTCGAGTCCGCCGCGCGAAGCTGGCACGCGCGGCCGCTGCTGGCCGACGATGGAGCCGATCCCGATCCCGCCCCCGCCGCGACGCGCGACGTGCGCAACCCGGCCGACCACCGCGACCTCGTCGGCAGCGTCACCGAGGTCGCGGCCGAGCGCGCCGAGCGCATCGTCGCCG
>JASGFT010000254.1:0-5995 GCA_047605425.1 Burkholderiaceae bacterium
ATCGGCGTCCATTCACCCGAAGATCCCGTCCCCGCGTCCCTGGGCGGCTGATACGCGTCAATCGTTCGGCAGCGCCGCGCGTCGCCGCCGGATCCGCCAGGCGTTGCGTTCGTCGCCCTGGTCGCGGCGTTCGACCAGCGTCAGTTCGAGCCGCCGGTCGTGCGCGGCCAGCATGCCGTGCAGCAGTTCGTTCCACGCTTCGAATGCGGCCGGGTGCAGGTCGGCGAGGCCGGCCATCAGCTTCCAGCCCGACTGCTGGACGCCGGCCTGCGCGGCGCCCGAGGCGTCGGTCGCGGCCAGGTCGGCGGCCAGCTCCGCGCGATCGCCCTGCGCCTGCGCGAACGCGACCAGGAAGCGGGCGAAGTCGGCGGCGTCGCCGCGCTCGGGCAGGGCGAACGCGGCGGCGGTCTCGGCGTAGAACTGCATGCCGATCAGCCGCGTCGTGATGCCGACCAGGTAGCGGGCGTCGAACGGGCCGTGCAGCGCGATCGACTCCTGGATCGCGGTGCGCAGGTACTCCATCGCGTAGTTGCGGTGCGCCTTGAGCAGCCGTTCGGCCGGCCAGGTGTCGGTCGGCAGCACCGGCGCGCGGGCCGGGTCGAAATCCGGCGCCTCCTCGCCGCGCGCGAAGCGCAGCCGCTCCTCGGGCGCGAGCTCGCGCTCGTACTCGAAGTAATACCCCTCCAGGCCCGGCTGGCCGTCCATCGTCTGCTTCGTGCAGACGAAGCCGAGCCGCGGATTGCCGAGCGATACGCCGTTGTGCGCATGCCAGCCCCGCAGCACGGCGCGCGACACCTCGCCCGGGATGGCGCAGACGGCCGTGCCCTGCCAGGCCCAGCGCGGGGGCGGGTAGCGTACCCAAACCTTCTTCGGCGACTCTTCGAAATACTCGACGTGCACGCCGCCGATGGCGTTGGACAGGTAGTGGTAGCGCGCGGCCGCTACCGCCGGCGGCAGCCCCTGCAGGCCCAGCTTGGCCAGGCCGGGCAGGAATTTCTCGGTGTGCTGCCGGCGGAAGATGTGGAATACCAGCTCGGCCGCCTCGCGGCTGCTCTTGCGGGTGACCACGGTCATCACCAGGCCGGTGAAACAGGCGTGGTACCACTCGGCCACGGCGGCCCAGCGGCGGGTCTGGTCGCTGCCGGCCGCGCCGCCGAGCGCGGCGGTGGTGATGTGGGCGAGCGGGGTCTCGTGCGTCATGGCGTCTCCGGGTCGGATGGGCGGGGGCAGGGGCGAAGGCAAGGGCAGCGGCAGGGGCAGCGGCGGCGTGGCGGGCGGCGGCTACTTGAGCGTCGACAGCAGCAGGCTGGTCTCGCTGGACGCGATGCCGGGAATCTGGCGGATCCGTCCGAGCACCTGGTCGAAGGCTTCGAGCGAATCGGCGTGGATCTCGGCGATGACGTCCCAGCGGCCGTTGGTCGAGTGCAGCGTGTGCACCGACGGATGTCCGCGCAGCGCCTTGAGCACCGCGTCGGTGGCGTTGCCCTCGATCGCGATCGTCATCAGCGCGCGGATCCGGTGCGGCTCGGCGCTGGGCTTGAGCCGCACCGTGTAGCCGACGATCACGCCGTCCTGCTCGAGCCGGCGGATGCGGTTCTGCACGGTGCCGCGCGATACGCGCAGGCGGCGCGCCAGCGTGGCGACCGACGCGCGCGCGTCGTCGCGCAGCAGCGCCAGCAACTGGATGTCGGTGTCGTTCATTGTGCGGGGTCTATTTGAACGAATCGTCAATCGGTTGAGCAATTCTGCGCAAGTTTTGACGAAAAGTGAATGTTCAATGCACTTTTGCTTGGCCGAATCCTGGCCCAGACTTGGTCCATCAAGACTGACTGTCGATCTCGCCGCCGACCCTGCCGTCCACCCTGTTGTCACCCTCTTACAACGCCGACGCCGTCCTCGCGTCGAACCCTCGCCTCGAAGGAGCGCCTCGATGAGCAGTTCGCCTCTGGTGATGATGGTCGATCCGATGCACTACGAAGTCCGCTACGCGATCAATCCGTGGATGGAGCCGGGACGCTGGGCGCGGGATCCGGACGGGTTCCGGCAGCGCGCGATCGACGCGTCGCTGCAGTTGCGCGACGCGCTGGTGCGCGCCGGCTGCCGGATCGAATGGGCGCCCGGCTCGGCGGGTTTGCCGGACATGGTGTTTCCGGCCAACGCTGCGGTCGTGCTCGACGGGCGCGCGATGATGGCGCGGTTCCGCTATCCGCAGCGGCAGGGCGAGGAGGCGCCTTTCCACGCGATCTTCGAGAGCCTGCGCGAGCGCGGGCTGGTCCGGCAGATCGAGCGGATGCCCGAGGGCGTGTTCCAGGAGGGCGCCGGCGACTGCATCTGGGACGCCGAGCGCGGCTGGTTCTGGGCGGGCTTCGGGCCCCGCTCGAGCGTGGTTTCGCTCGACGTGCTGCGCGACTATTTCGGGCGGCCGGTGGTGCCGCTGGGCCTGGCGTCCGAGCGCTGCTATCACCTGGACGTGTGCTTCCTGCCGCTGTCGGGCGGCGAGATCCTGTACCTGCCCGATGCGCTGACGCCGCAGGCGCGCGACGAGTTGCGGCGCCGCGTGCCGGCCTCGCTGCTGATGCCGGCGACCGAGGAGGACCTGCGCCATTTCAACATCAACGCCGTCAACGTCGGCCGCACGATCGTGATGAGCCGCGCGACCGCATCGCTGCGCGAGCGGCTCGAAGCGCGCGGCTACGCGTTGATCGAGGTCGACCTGGCGCCGTTCATGATGTCCGGCGGCGGCGCTTATTGCATGACGCTCAGGCTCGATCGGACGAGCCGCAAGGATCCGGCAAGCGCTTCGCCGGAACCGGCCCGCGCCGCGGCCTGACGATCGATCGAAGGAGGGACCGCCGATGCTGCCGCTTCAACCCGGATCGCGTTCGTCGACTTCATCGCCTTGGAGGCCGGATCGGTCGCCGGCGTTCGATCGGCTCGACCAGCGGAGGGGGCCGGGCCGGGCGGATCGGCCAGCGGCGGGCTTGCCGTCCTGCACGCGCTGGGTCGCACCGGCGGACCTTGCGCGGCTCGTCGCGCACGAAGGCCTGGCGCGGGTGATGCGCGATCTGGCCGGCTATCTGCTCGCGGATTTCCGGCGCTGGCCGCAGTTCGACAAGGTCGCGCGCGTGGCCGCGCATTCGGCCGACGGCGTGATCGAGCTGATGCCGATCGCCGACGACCGGCTGCACGCGTTCAAGTACGTCAACGGGCATCCGGGCAACGGCCGCTTCGGTGCGCCGACGGTGATGGCCTACGGCGGCCTGGCCGACGTGGCGACCGGCTTTCCGCTGCTGATCAGCGAGATGACGATCGCCACCGCGTTGCGTACGGCGGTCACGTCGGCGCTGGCCGCGCGCTGGCTGGCGCGCGCCGATGCGCGGACGATGGCGGTGATCGGCAACGGCGCGCAGAGCGAGTTCCAGGCGCTGGCCTTCCATCACCTGCTCGGCATCGACGCGCTGGCGGTGTTCGACGTCGATGCGGCCGCGACCGACAAGCTGTGCCGCAACCTGGCCGGCACGCCGGGACTGCGCGTCGTGCGCGCGGCTTCGGCGGCCGACGCGGTCGAGGGCGCCGACATCGTGTCGCTGCTGACCGCCGACAAGCGCCGGGCGACGGTGCTGAGCGACGCGATGGTCGAGCCGGGCATGCACGTCAACGCGGTCGGCGGCGACTGTCCAGGCAAGACCGAGGTCGCGCCCGAAGTGCTGCGCCGGGCCGATGTGTTCGTCGAGTACGCGCCGCAGAGCCGCGTCGAGGGCGAGATCCAGCAGATGCCGGCCGACTTTCCGGTGACCGAGCTGTGGTCGGTGTTCAGCGGGACCGCGCCCGGGCGGCGCGACGCCGCGCAGATCACGCTGTTCGATTCGGTCGGCTTCGCGCTCGAGGATTTCTCGATGCTGCGCTACCTGTACGAGACCTGCGAGCGCCTGGACATCGGCGAGCGCGTGCGGCTGGTGCCCGCGCTGCCGGATCCGCGCGACCTGTACGGCGCGCTGCGCGATGGCGGCGACGGCGCGAGCGCGCCGCCGTCGCCGACGCGCGATCAGGCGCGCTCGAAGATCGCGGCGATGCCCTGACCGCCGCCGATGCACATCGTCACCAGCGCGTAGCGGCCGCCGACGCGCTGCAGCTCGGCCAGCGCCTTGACGGTGATGATCGCGCCGGTGGCGCCGACCGGGTGGCCGAGCGAGATCCCCGAGCCGTTCGGATTGACCTTGGCCGGATCCAGGTCCAGCTCGCGCGACACCGCGCAGGCCTGCGCGGCGAAGGCCTCGTTGGCCTCGATGACGTCCATGTCGGCCGCTTTCAGGCCGGTGCGCGCGAACACCGCGCGCACGGCCGGCACCGGACCGATGCCCATGTACGCGGGCTCGACGCCCGAATGCGCGTAGCCGACCAGCCGGGCGATCGGCTTCAGGCCCAGCGCGGCGGCGCGCGCGGCATCGGCCAACACGACGGCGGCCGCGCCGTCGTTGATGCCCGACGCGTTGCCGGCGGTGACCACGCCGTCCTTCTTGAACGCCGGCTTCATCTTGGCCAACTGCTCGAGCGTGACGTCGCTGCGGACGTGCTCGTCGGTGTCGAAGACGATCGTGCCCTTGCGCGACGCGATCTCGACCGGGACGATCTGGTCCTTGAAGCGGCCGGCGGCGATCGCGGCGGCCGCGCGCTGCTGGCTGGTCAGCGCCAGCTCGTCCTGCATCCGGCGCGTGATCTGGTAGCGCTCGGCGACGTTTTCGGCGGTCACGCCCATGTGCATCGGCTGCCACGGATCGTGCAGGATCGCCAGCATGTAGTCGGTCAGCGCGGTGTCGCCCATCCGCGCGCCGAAGCGGGTGGCGGTCGACAGGTACGGGGCGCGGCTCATGCTCTCGGAGCCGCCGCCGATCGCGACGTCGGTGTCGCCGAGCGCGATCGCCTGCGCGGCGTTGACGATCGCCTGCAGGCCCGAGCCGCACAGGCGGTTGACGTTGAACGCCGGCGTCTCGACCGGCAGGCCGGCGTCGATCGTCGCGACGCGGCTCAGGTAGGCGTCGCGCGGTTCGGTCGGGATCACGTTGCCGATCACGACCTGGCCGACGGCATCGGGCGCGACGCCGCTGCGTTGCAGCGCGGCCTTGACGGCGGTGGTGGCCAGCGTGGTGTTGGGCACGTCCTTGAGGCTGCCGCCGAAGCTGCCGATGGCAGTGCGGGCGGCCGCGACGACGACGACGTCTCGATGGGTCATTCGGCAACTCCTGGTTTCGATGGGGGGCCGCCGCTTCGGTCCGGATCGGCGGGATACGGGAACGCATTGTAGATCGGCTCGCTCGGCGGCAAGGGGCGCGGCCTTCCGTGGAGCTTCGAGGACGCGCTGATCGACCCGCCCGGATAGCCGGATGCGACGGCCGGGGGAATCGATCAGCGCGTCCTTAAGGCTGGTTTAAGTCTGCCGGCCCAGCATGCGCTCATCGGCGGTCGACGCACCGCCTTCCCTGGAGCCCGATCATGGCAAGCAGACTGACTCGTACCTCGATCGCCGCCGCCGCCGTGGCCGCCCTGGCCGGCGGGGCGTGGCACTTGTCGAACCCGCACGAAGGACTCGCGCACGCGGCGCCGGTCGGCGAGCCGGCGATGTCGTCGGAGGCGACGACGGCCGCCGCGTCGCCGATCATGGTCAGCGGGATGGATTTCTCGCCGATCGTCGAGCGGTACGGCCCCGCGGTCGTCAACATCGGCACGACCGGACGCGCGCAGAAGACCTCGGACGACGACGACGACGCCGGTCCGGCGCCCGACGATCCGATCCTGCAGTTCTTCCAGCAATTCGGGCAGCAGTTCGGCCCGCAGCTTCGCCGGGGCCGGCCGCCGGGGGGCGCGCCGCTGGTCCGCGGCGAGGGCTCGGGCTTCATCGTGAGTCCGGACGGGCTGATCCTGACCAACGCGCACGTCGTCGACGGCGCGCAGCTCGTGACCGTGCGGCTGACCGATCGCCGCGAGTTCACGGCCAAGG
>JASGFT010000255.1:0-5963 GCA_047605425.1 Burkholderiaceae bacterium
ACCGCCGTGCTCATGCCGCGGCCGTCGATGATCTTCTTGAGCGCGTGGAAGGTCTCGGCCCCGTAGCGCAGCGCCTCGCGGAACGACGGCGCGCCCACCGGGATGATCATGAACTCCTGCAGGTCGAGGTTGTTGTTCGCGTGCGCGCCGCCGTTGATGACGTTCATCATCGGCACCGGCAGCGACATCGCGCCCGAACCGCCGAAGTAGCGATACAGCGGCAGGCCCGACTCCTCGGCAGCCGCCTTGGCGACCGCCATCGACACGGCCAGCATCGCGTTGGCGCCCAGGCGCGACTTGTTGTCGGTGCCGTCCAGGTCGATCAGCGTGCGATCGATGTACGCCTGCTCGGACGCGTCGAGCCCCATGATCGCTTCGGAGATCTCGGTGTTGATGTGCTCGACCGCCTTGAGCACGCCCTTGCCCAGGTAGCGGGACTTGTCGCCGTCGCGCAGCTCGATCGCCTCGCGCGCGCCGGTGGACGCGCCCGAAGGCACCGCCGCGCGTCCCATGACGCCGGACTCGAGCAACACATCACACTCGACGGTCGGATTGCCGCGCGAATCGATAATCTCGCGGCCTACGATATCTACGATCGAACTCATTGGACTCCCTCGACGACGATCATGTTGAAGATGCGGGTGGCGCCGGCCCGCGCTTCACGGGCCTCGGCGTATAGCGGCGAATCATAAAAGGCCCTGGCCTGCGCGTAGGTCGGGAACTCCAGCACGACGACGCGAGACGGATGCCAGTCGCCCTCGAGCGTCTCGCAGCGCCCGCCGCGGACGACGAAGCGCCCGCCGGCCGCTTCGACGGCGGCCGGCGACAGCGCCCGGTACGCTTCGTAGCGGGTCGGGTCGGTAACCTGGGTTTCGACGATCACGTACGCACTCATCGTTCCTCCTGCTCGTTCGGGGTGCGAAAATGCCGGCAGGGCCGGCGCGGCGCCCCGACGATAGCAGACGCGCGCCCCATCACGGGGCAAGCGGCGCGCTCGGGCGCCGGACGGGCATCCGGCGGAGCGAACCGGATCAGCCGAGCAGCGCCGACTCGGCGAAGCCGTCGCGCTTGACCAGCGCGTCGATCGCCTGCATCGTGCGCAGCAGTTCGGCGATGCGCGGCAGCGGCCAGGCGTTCGGTCCGTCGGACAGCGCCTTGTCGGGATCCGGATGCGTTTCCATGAACACGCCCGCGACGCCGGTGGCGATCGCCGCGCGCGCCAGCACCGGCACGAACTCGCGCTGGCCGCCCGAGCGCGTGCCCTGCCCGCCCGGCAACTGCACCGAATGCGTGGCGTCGAACACCACCGGGCAACCGGTCTCGCGCATGATGGCCAGCGAGCGCATGTCCGAGACCAGGTTGTTGTAGCCGAACGAGACGCCCCGCTCGCAGACGAGGAAGCAGTCCGGGTCGAGCCCGGCCTCGACCGCCGCCTCGCGCGCCTTGTCGACGACGTTGACCATGTCGTGCGGCGCGAGGAACTGGCCTTTCTTGATGTTGACCGGCTTGCCGCTCTGGGCGACGGCGCGGATGTAGTCGGTCTGCCGGCACAGGAAGGCCGGCGTCTGCAGCACGTCGACGACCGCCGCCACCGGCGCGACCTGGTCGACCTCGTGCACGTCGGTCAGCACCGGCACGCCGATCCTCGCGCGGACGGTATCGAGGATCGCCAGCCCCTTGTCCATCCCCTGGCCGCGGAACGACTTGCCCGAACTGCGGTTGGCCTTGTCGAACGAGGACTTGTAGATGAACGGGATGCCGAGCGAGGCCGTGATTTCCTTGAGCCGGCCGGCCGTATCGAGCGCCATCTGCTCGGATTCGATGACGCAGGGTCCGGCGATCAGGAAGAACGGGCGGTCGAGCCCGGCTTCGAAGCCACAGAGTTTCATCAGGCTGCCTCGCGTTTGCCGGCCGCGTTCGCCCGGGCGAGCGCGGACTGCACGTAGGAGATGAACAGCGGATGCCCGTTGCGGGGCGTCGACGTGAACTCGGGGTGGAACTGCACGCCGACGAACCACGGATGCGCGTGCGGCCCGTGCTGCGGCATCTCGATGATCTCGCACAGCGCCTCGCTGGGCGTGCGCGCGGCCACGACCAGCCCCGCCTTCTCGAGCTGCGCGACGTAGTGGTTGTTGACCTCGTAGCGATGACGGTGCCGCTCGTTGACCGAAACGCCGTAGATGCGCTCGGCCAGCGTGCCCGGCACGATCGGGCAGCGCTGCGCGCCCAGGCGCATCGTGCCGCCCAGGTCCGACGCGTCGCTGCGCTTCTCGACGCGCCCTTCGCGATCGAGCCATTCGGTGATCAGGCCGACGATCGGGTGCGGGGTCGCCGGATCGAACTCGGTGCTGTTCGCGCCGCCCAGCCCGCAGACGTGGCGCGCGTACTCGATGACCGCGAGCTGCATGCCCAGGCAGATGCCCAGGTACGGGATCCGGTTCTCGCGCGCGTACTGGATCGCGCGGATCTTGCCCTCGACGCCGCGGCGGCCGAAGCCGCCGGGCACCAGGATCGCGTCGAAGCGCGCGAGCGAGTCCGGCCCGTCCGATTCGATCTGCTCGGAATCGATGTATTCGATGCGGACCTTGCTGCGCGTATGGATGCCGGCGTGGGTCAGCGCCTCGGTCAGCGACTTGTACGACTCGGTCAGGTCGACGTACTTGCCGACCATCGCGATGCGGACCTCGTACTGCGGATTGGCGATCGCGTCGACGAGCCGGTCCCACATCGCCAGGTCGGCCGGCCGCGTCCCGAGCCGCAGCAGCTCGCACAGCTTGCCGTCGACGTTCTGGTCGTGCAGCATCCGCGGGATCTTGTAGATGCTGTCGGCATCCCAGACCGAGATCACGCCGTCCAGCTCGATGTTCGAGAACAGCGACAGCTTGGCGCGCTCGTCATCGGGGATCGGCCGGTCGGCGCGGCACAGCAGCATGTCGGGCTGGATGCCGATCTCGCGCAGCTTCTGCACCGAGTGCTGGGTCGGCTTGGTCTTCAGCTCGCCGGCCGACGCGATGAACGGCACCAGCGTCAGGTGGATGAACGCCGAGTTGCCGCGCCCGAGCTTCAGGCTCATCTGGCGCACGGCCTCGAGGAACGGCAGCGACTCGATGTCACCGACGGTGCCGCCGATCTCGACGATCGCGACGTCGGCCGCATCGGCCGTCCCGACCGCGGCGCCCCGTTCGATGAACGCCTGGATCTCGTTGGTGATGTGCGGGATGACCTGGACCGTGCGGCCCAGGTACTCGCCGCGCCGCTCCTTGCGGATCACCGAATCGTAGATCTGGCCGGTCGTGAAGTTGTTCGATCGCCTCATCCTCGAATTGACGAAGCGCTCGTAGTGGCCGAGATCCAGGTCGGTCTCGGCGCCGTCCTCGGTGACGAACACCTCGCCGTGCTGGAACGGGCTCATCGTTCCAGGGTCGACGTTGATGTAGGGATCGAGCTTGAGGAGCGTGACTCGCAGGCCGCGCGATTCGAGCAGCGCAGCGATCGAAGCCGCCGAGATCCCCTTGCCCAACGACGAGACGACCCCGCCGGTGACGAAAATGAACTTGGTCATTATGGCTGCAGCGGAAATGGCGATTATAAATCAAGCGGCCAGGGCAGCACCGCCAGGACCTCGAAGCCTTCGCCCTCGCCGACGCTCAGGCGCCCGCCCAGCGGGCGCAGCCGCTCGAGCAGGTCGGCCCAGGCGGGCTTGGCCAGCAGCGCGTCGTCGGGCTGGCGGCTGCGCGCGTCGTGCGAGATCTGCAGCGTCAACTGCCCATCCTCGGTGCGCGCCGACACCAGCAGCAGCGACGGCGTCGACCACCACAGATCGGGCTGCGCCGCGTCCTGCAGCGCCAGCTCGGCGATCCGCATCGCCAGCGCCTCGACGTCGGGCTCGCCGAGCCCGAAGCGCTCGGCGGACTCGGGCTTGGTCAGCAGCTCGAAGCGCTGGGCCGGCCGGCGCAGCCGCCAATCCTCGATCAACGCCCGCAGCGCGCTGATCAGCCCCTCGCCGACCAGCGTCTCGGGACGCACGCTGCGCAGCACGTGGCGGATGTGCGCGAGCACGCCGTCCGAGCCGGTCTTGATCATCGTCGCGAGCTGCGCGAGCGAAGGCTCGGTCGCGCCGAGCCGGTGCTCGAGCGTCTGGCCGAGCGCGCGCAGCGCCGCGATCTGCTCGGCCATGCCCTCGACGTCGCGCGCGACCCGCTTGCGCTCCTCGTCGAGCTCGCGCTCGAAACGCAGCGCCATCGCGCGCGCCAGCTCGGCGTCCTGCTGCGCGATCCGCACCTGCTCCTCGAGCGCCAGATGCGCTTCGATCTGCCGGCGGACGGCGGGTTGCTCGAAGCGCGACAGGTCGAGGCGCGGCGGAGGGTTGGCGTCAGCCTGAGTCATCGTGGAGGCGGCCCGGTCGAGGTCGGAAGGAGGGATCCGCCGACATTCTATCGGCCGCCCGGGCTGGCCGGACGCCGCGGCCGCCGCTTATATAATCGTCGGCGTTGGATTCATTCGCCGGCCCGCCGTTCGACGGGCGGCGTTTCCCGCCCCCTCACACCGCCTGACCGCCTTGGCGGATCGACCCAGGAGATCGCATGAGCAACAAGGTTTATCCCAGCGCGAGCGCAGCGCTGGCCGATCTGGCCAAGGACGGCCAGATGATCGCCGTCGGCGGCTTCGGCCTGTGCGGCATTCCGGAGGCGCTGATCCTGGCCTTGCGCGATTCGGGCGTCAAGAACCTGACGGCGATCTCGAACAACGCCGGCGTCGACGGCTTCGGCCTCGGCATGCTGCTGAACACGCGGCAGATCAGCAAGATGATCGCCAGCTACGTCGGCGAGAACAAGGAGTTCGAGCGGCAATACCTGGCCGGCGAGCTCGAGCTCGAATTCACGCCGCAGGGCACGCTCGCCGAGAAGCTGCGCGCGGGCGGCGCCGGCATTCCGGCGTTCTTCACGCAGACCGGCTACGGCACGATGGTCGCCGAAGGCAAGGAGACGCGCGAGTTCGACGGCAAGCACTACGTGATGGAGCGCTCGCTGGTGCCCGACCTGTCGCTGGTCAAGGCCTGGAAGGCCGACGAATCCGGCAACCTGGTCTTCCGGCGCACCGCGCGCAACTTCAACCCCAACGTCGCGATGGCCGGCAAGGTGACCGTGGCCGAGGTCGAGCAGATCGTCAAGGTCGGCGAGCTCGACCCGGACGAGATCCACCTGCCCGGCATCTACATCCACCGGCTGGTGCTGAACCCCCACCCCGAGAAACGGATCGAGCAACGCACGATCCGCGCCGCCAATTAATCGGAGAACGGACGAGATGGCCTGGACCAGAGAACAGATGGCGGCCCGCGCCGCCAAGGAATTGCGCGACGGTTTTTACGTGAACCTGGGCATCGGCCTGCCGACGCTGGTGGCCAACCACCAGCCGCCGGGCATGCAGGTATGGCTGCAATCGGAGAACGGCCTGCTCGGCATCGGCCCGTTCCCGACCGAGGACGAGGTCGACGCCGACCTGATCAACGCCGGCAAGCAGACGGTGACGACGCTGCCGGGCTCGTCGATCTTCTCGAGCGCCGATTCGTTCGCGATGATCCGCGGCGGCAAGATCAACCTGGCGATCCTCGGCGCGATGCAGGTCAGCGAGAAAGGCGACCTGGCCAACTGGATGATCCCCGGCAAGATGGTCAAGGGCATGGGCGGGGCGATGGACCTGGTCGCCGGCGTCGGCCGCGTGATCGTGCTGATGGAGCACACGGCCAAGAAGAAGGACGGCGGCACCGACCTGAAGATCCTCGAACGGTGCACGCTGCCGTTGACCGGGTTGGGCGTCGTCAACCTGATCATCACCGACCTGTGCGTGCTCGAAGTCACGCCCGAGGGCCTGAAGCTGCTGGAGCTGGCCACCGACGTCACCGTCGACATGGTGCGCGAGAACACCGGCTGCAAGGTGCTGGCCGACGCGTTCGCCTGAGATCG
>JASGFT010000256.1:0-5935 GCA_047605425.1 Burkholderiaceae bacterium
GCGATCTTCTTCGGCCGCCTCGGCGACCTGATCGGGCGCAAGCACACGTTCCTGATCACGATCCTGATCATGGGCCTGTCGACGTTCATCGTCGGCATCCTGCCGACCTATGCGTCGATCGGCATCGCGGCGCCGATCATCCTCGTGGCGCTGCGGCTGTTCCAGGGGCTGGCGCTGGGCGGCGAGTACGGCGGCGCGGCGACCTACGTGGCCGAGCACGCGCCGATGGGCAAGCGCGGCCGGTACACGGCATGGATCCAGACGACGGCCACGCTGGGCCTGTTCCTGTCGCTGCTGGTGATCCTGGCGTGCCGCAAGCTGACCGGCGCGGAGTTCGACGTCTGGGGATGGCGGATCCCGTTCCTCGTGTCGATCCTGCTGCTGGGCGTGTCCGTGTGGATCCGGCTCAAGCTGAACGAGTCGCCGGTCTTCAAGAAGATGAAGGAGGAGGGCAAGACCTCCAAGTCGCCGCTGAGCGAGTCGTTCGGCAACTGGAAGAACGGCCGCACGGTCCTGATGGCGCTGCTGGGCGGCACCGCCGGGCAGGCGGTCGTCTGGTATACCGGGCAGTTCTACGCGCTGTTCTTCCTGACGCAGTCGTTGAAGGTCGACGGCGAGACCGCCAACTACCTGATCGCCGCGGCCTTGCTGCTGGGGACGCCGTTCTTCATCTTCTGCGGCATGCTGTCGGACAAGATCGGCCGCAAGCCGGTGGTGCTGGCCGGCTGCCTGCTGGCCGCGCTGACCTTCTTTCCGGCGTTCAAGGCGTTGACGCACTACGCGAATCCGGCGATCTTCGACGCGCAGGTGAAGAATCCGGTCGTCGTGCTGGCCAATGCCCAGGACTGCCACTTCCAGTTCGATCCGACCGGCACGCGCAAGTTCACCAGCGATTGCGACAAGGCCAAGGCGGCGCTGGCCAAGGCGGGCGTGCCGTACTCGACGCAGGAAGTGTCCGGCGCGGCGGCGATCCAGGTCCGGATCGGCGAAAAGACCCTCGACGGCTTCGATGCGAAGGCGCTGAGCACGGCGCTGACCGACGCCGGCTATCCGGCCAAGGCCGACCCGGCCCGGCTCGACTGGGGCCGGACGCTGCTGGTGCTGTGGTACCTGGTGCTGCTGGTGACGATGGTCTATGGTCCGATCGCGGCCTGGCTGGTCGAGTTGTTCCCGACGCGCATCCGCTACACGTCGATGTCCCTGCCGTACCACATCGGCAACGGCTGGTTCGGCGGCTTCCTGCCGACGACCTCGTTCGCGATGGTCGCGGCCACCGGCGACATCTACTACGGCCTGTGGTATCCGGTCGTGATCGCGGCGATGACCTTCGTGCTGGGCTTGCTGTTCCTGCCCGAGACGCACAAGCGGCCGCTCGATTTCGACGACCACTGAGATCGGTCCGCCCGGAAAAAAACCCGCTCAGGCGGGTTTTTTCGTGCCGAGGCGGCGCGGCCGCAGGCCGAGCGTCTCCTCATTCCTTGACCTTCGCGTATTCGGCCACCTTCTTCCACTTGACGACCTCCTTGGCGATCGTCTCGGCGAAGTGCTCGGGCGTGTCGCCGATCGGGAACGCGCCCGAATCGAGCAGCCGGGCCTTGAAGTCGTCGGTATTGATGATCTTGACCGATTCCTGGTTCAGCTTGGCGACGATGTCCTTCGGCATGCCGGCGGGGCCGATCAGGCCGTACCAGGTCGCGGCGTCGTAGTCCTTCATCCCCAGCTCGAAGAACGTCGGCACGTCGGGAAGCTGCGCAATGCGCTTGTCGTAGGCCAGCCCGATCGCGATCAGCTTGCCGTTCTTGATGTACGGCAGCGACGACGACAGGTTGTCCCACATGATCGGCACGTTGCCGGCGAGCACGTCGGTCAGCGCCGGGCCGGCGCCGCGGTAGCCGATGTGCGTCATGAACGTGCCGCTCTGGATCTTGAACATCTCCATGCCCATGTGGCCGACGCCGCCCGCGCCGGACGACGCGTAGTTGTAGCGTCCCGGCTTGGCCTTCAGCTCCTTGATGAACCCGGCGAAATCATGGGCGGGGAAGCTCGGGTGCACGACGATGATCCCGGGCACGGCCGCGATGTTGGTGATCGCCTGGTAGTCCTTGACCGGATCGTACGGCAGCTTCGGATAGATGTTGGGCGCGGTGCCGCAGGTCGAGACCGTGGCGATGCCGACCGTGTAGCCGTCCGGCGCCGCGCGGGCAAGCTCGGCGGCGCCGATCGTTCCGCCGGCGCCGCCGCGATTGTCGACGACGACGGTCTGTCCGAGCGGCCCCGACAGCCGGGCCGCCAGCAGGCGACCGACGATGTCGGTGCTGCCGCCGGGCGGAAACGGAATCACCATCTTGATCGGGCGAGTCGGGTAGCCGTTGGCGTGCGCCCATCCGGGCAAGGCGCCGGCGACGGTGCCGGCGGCCAGCGAGATCAGGAGTTCTCTACGTCGGTTCATGACAGGCCTGCTTGAATCAGTCGTTACAATCGAGGCCGTCCAGTATCCCGCCGAAGACCTGTTCGGCCAACGCCATGTCGGGTAATACCTTAGGTCGTAGTTTCACTGTCACCACATTCGGCGAATCGCACGGCCCGGCGATCGGCTGCGTCGTCGACGGCTGCCCGCCCGGCATGGCGCTGGACGCCGAGGACATCCAGCGCGAGCTCGATCGCCGGCGGCCCGGCACCTCGCGCCACGTGACGCAGCGCCAGGAACCGGACCGGGTCGAGATCCTCTCCGGCGTGTTCGAAGGCAAGACCACCGGCACGCCGATCGGCTTGCTGATCCGCAACCAGGACGCCCGGTCGAAGGACTACGGCGATATCGCCCGCACCTTCCGCCCCGGCCATGCCGATTACACGTATTGGCAAAAGTACGGTATCCGCGACTATCGCGGCGGCGGCCGTTCGTCGGCGCGATTGACGGCGCCGCTGGTCGCGGCCGGCGCGATCGCCCGCAAGTGGCTGGCCGAGCGGTTCGACACGCGGATCCGCGGCTGCATGGCGCAGCTCGGCGAGATCGTGATCCCGTTCAAGTCCTGGGACCTGGTGTCCGGCAATCCGTTCTTCGCGCCCGACGATGCGATCGTGCCCGAGCTCGAGCGCTACATGGACGATCTGCGCAAGGCCGGCGATTCGTGCGGCGCGCGGATCAACATCGTCGCCGAGAACGTCCCGGTCGGTCTGGGCGAGCCGTTGTTCGACCGGCTCGATGCCGACATCGCCCATGCGATGATGGTCATCAACGCGGTCAAGGGCGTCGAGATCGGCGCGGGTTTCGCGTGCGTCGCGCAGCGCGGCAGCCAGCACGGCGACGAGCTGACGCCCGAGGGCTTCGTCGGCAACGAGGCGGGCGGGATGCTGGGCGGGATCTCGACCGGGCAGCCGATCACCGTGTCGATCGCGATCAAGCCGACGTCGAGCATCCGCCAGCCCCGCCGCTCGATCGACCTGGCCGGCGCCGCGCAGCAGGTCGCGACGCACGGTCGCCACGATCCGTGCGTGGGGATCCGCGCGACGCCGATCGCCGAGTCGATGCTCGCGCTGGTCCTGATCGACCATGCGCTGCGCGATCGCGGCCAGAACGCCGACGTGCGCGTGGCCTCGCCGGTGATCGCCGGACCGGCGCCCTGGCGGCGCTGAACCCGTCCGCTCGCGGACATTCGACGACGGAGACCGAGCCTTGATTCCGACAGCCGATTCGCCAAGCATCGACCGCCGCGCGCGGGCGGGTTCGCGGTGGCGACGCGCGCGCCGCCTGCTGACCGGCACCGCGGCCTGCGCGCTGCTGGTCGCCTGCCAGGCCGTGAAGACGACGGCGCCGGGCGCCGTCGGCATCGACCGCACGCAGCGGATGTCGAGCCTGGTGTCCGAGGCCGAGCTGCGCGACGGCGCGGTGCAGGCCTACCAGCAGACGCTGAGGAAGGAGCGCGGCGCCGGGCACCTGAACACCAACGCCGCGCTGACCAGCCGGGTGCGGGCGATCGCCAACCGGATCATCCCGGTGACCGCGGCGTTCCGTCCCGATGCGCCGAAGTGGGCGTGGGAGGTCAACGTCATCGAATCGGACCAGCTCAACGCCTGGTGCATGCCGGGCGGCAAGATCGCGTTCTACAGCGCGTTGATCACCAAGCTGAACCTGAGCGACGACGAGATCGCCGCCATCATGGGGCACGAGATCGCCCACGCGCTGCGCGAGCACGCGCGCGAGCGGGCCTCCGAGCAGGTGACCGCCAACATGGGCATCGCCGCGGCGGTCACGCTGCTGGGCGGCGGCAGTGGCATGTCGCAGCTCGGCAACATGGCCTACGGCCTGACGGTCGGCCTGCCGAACAGCCGGCTGCACGAGAGCGAGGCCGACCGCATCGGCGTCGAGCTGGCCGCGCGGGCCGGCTATGATCCGCGCGCCGCGATCACGCTGTGGCAGAAGATGGCCAAGACCGGCGGCGGCGGGGGACCGGAGTTCCTGAGCACGCACCCGTCGTCCGACACGCGGATCCAGGACCTGCAGGTCTACGCGATGCGGGTGATGCCGCTGTACCAGCAGGCGCGCCGCTGAGGGCGGGTCTCGCTGACGCCGGGCCTCGCTGTGATACGAGGCCCGACGGGGCGAGGCGGTCCGGGGCGCAGTGCGAGGCCGATAGCGGCGTCCTATAATAGCCGGCTATCCTAACGGGTCTGGCTCATCATGTCGTTAGCACTTCGTACCCTCTATGACAAATTGTGGGATTCGCACGTCGTCCGCCAAGAAGACGACGGCACCTGCCTGATCTACATCGACCGCCAGTTGCTGCACGAGGTCACCAGTCCGCAGGCCTTCGAAGGGTTGAAGGTCATGCGCCGGCAGCCGTGGCGGGTGTCCGCCAACCTGGCGGTCGTCGACCACAACGTGCCGACGACCGATCGCAGCCAGGGCATCGCCGATCCGGTATCGGCGCTGCAGGTCGCCACGCTCGACGAGAACGCCAAGGCGTTCGGCCTGCGCTACTTCGACGCCACCGACGTGCGCCAGGGCATCGTCCACGTCATCGGCCCCGAGCAGGGCGCGACGCTGCCGGGCATGACCGTGGTCTGCGGCGATTCGCACACCAGCACGCACGGCGCGTTCGCCTGCCTGGCCTTCGGCATCGGCACCTCCGAGGTCGAGCACGTGCTCGCCACGCAGACGCTCAACGCCAAGAAGATGAAGAACATGCTGATCCAGGTCGACGGCCAGGTGCCGCGCGGGGTCACGGCCAAGGACATCGTGCTCGCGGTCATCGGCCGGATCGGCACGGCCGGCGGCACCGGCTACGCGATCGAGTTCGCCGGCTCGGCGATCCGCGCGCTGTCGATGGAAGGGCGGATGACGATCTGCAACATGGCGATCGAGGCCGGCGCGCGCTCGGGCATGGTCGCCGTCGACGACGTGACGATCGACTACCTGAAAGGGCGTCCGTACGCGCCCGCCGGCCCGGACTGGGATCGCGCGGTCGCGCAGTGGCGCGAGTTGCGCTCCGACCCGGGCGCGCGCTTCGACGCGGTCGTGATGATCGACGCGGCGACGATCGTGCCGCAGGTCACCTGGGGCACGTCGCCCGAGATGGTCGTGCCCGTCGACGCCCGCGTGCCGGATCCGGACAAGGAAAAGGACCCGGTGCGACGCGAGGGGATGGAGCGCGCGCTGGCCTACATGGGCCTGAAGCCGAACACGCCGATCCAGGACATCCGGATCGACAAGGTGTTCATCGGCTCGTGCACGAACTCCCGGATCGAGGACCTGCGCCAGGCCGCCGCCGTCGTGCGCGGCCACCACAAGGCGTCCAACGTCAAGGCGGTGCTGGTCGTGCCCGGATCGGGGCTGGTCAAGCGCCAGGCCGAGGCCGAGGGGCTCGACAAGGTGTTCCGCGACGCCGGCTTCGAGTGGCGCGAACCCGGCTGCTCGATGTGCCTGGCGATGAACGCC
>JASGFT010000257.1:0-5908 GCA_047605425.1 Burkholderiaceae bacterium
CTGAAACGCCTGCCGGCCCGCACGACCGCCGACCCGCAACGCCTGCCGACGATCAGCCCCCCGCCGCCGGCAACGGCGCCAGCCGCAGGACGGCGGGCCCGTCGTCGCGCGGCTCGACGCGCAACACCTGGCGATGGAAGCGCGCGACCGACGGACGATGCGCGATCGAGACCATCGTCGTCCGCGGCAGGCGATCGCGCAGCGCCTGGTAGATCGCCTGCTCGCCACGCTCGTCGAGAGCGCTGGTCGCCTCGTCGAGCAGCAGCCAGCGCGGCGCGATCAGCAACGCGCGCGCGGCGGCCAGGCGCTGCTGTTCGCCGCCCGACAGCACCTGGGTCCAGTTCGCGGTCTCGTCCAGCCGCGCGACCAGCGATGGCAGGCCGGCCGCGCTCAGCGCATCGGCGATCGCCGCATCGCTCGCCGCCCGCGTCTGGCGCGGGTAGCACAGCGCATCGCGCAACGAGCCCAGCGGCAGGTACGGGCGCTGGGGCAGGAACAAGGCCTCGTCGACCGGCAGCCGCGTCACGTCGCCGTCGGCGAACGGCCAGATGCCGGCCAACAGCCTGAACAAGGTGCTCTTGCCGGTCCCCGACGGACCGACGATCAGCGTGTGCTGCCCGGGCTCGATCCGCTGGTGATCGGTCTGCAACAACGGCCGCGTGACGATCGCCGGCATCGGCGTGTCGTGCCAGCCGGGCGTGGCCGCATCGGCCGGCTGGGCGTGCGACGATGGCGACGCGACCGGCACCGCGACCAACGCATACCCCAGATCGATGCGCGCGCAAGGATCCGCCGCGGGCGAGCCGGCGACCGGCAGATCGACGGAAGCCGCCCCCACGGACATCGACCCGACGGAAGCCGATCCCACGGACGCTGCCCCCACGGAAGCCGGCCCGGCAGCGGGCGCCTCCGAGGCATCGGCCGGCGCCCTGTCCGGCGCCATCGGCGCCAGCGCCCGCGCGGCCTCGATCGCGCGCGAGAACCCGTCCAGCCGCGCGATCGCCGCCCGCCAGTCGGCCAGCGTCGTGTACGAGTCGACCAGCCAGGACAGCGACTCCTGCACCTTGCCGAAGGCCTCCGAGGTCTGCATCAGCGCGCCCAGCGCGATCGCGCCCGAGAAGTAGCGCGGCGCGGCGACGACGAACGGAAAGATGATCGCCAACTGGCCGTAGAACGACGAGAACCACATGTAGCGCTTCTGCCGCTTCATGATCTGCCACCAGTTGGCGACGACCCTCCCGAAGCGCTGGCGGAACCCGGCCAACTCGTCGTGCTCGCCGTGGTACAGCGCGATGCCTTCGGCGTTCTCGCGCGCGCGCACCAGCGCGAAGCGGAAGTCCGCCTCGAAGCGTTCCTGCTGGAAGTTCAAGCCGATCAGCGGTTTGCCGACCGCGTGCGCGACCACGCTGCCGAGTCCGGCGTAGACGAGCGCGATCCACACCATGTAGCCGGGAATCTCGATGCCGGCCAGCGTCATCGATCCGGACAGGCTCCACAGGATGCCGATGAACGACAGCAGCGTCACCACCGACGACAGCAGGCCGAAGAACAGCGACAGCGACAGCGACACGAAGTCGCGCAGGTCCTCGGCGATCCGCTGGTCGGGGTTGTCGGAACCGAAGTCGGCCAGCGACAGCCGGTAATGGATCGCGTCGCGCATCCAGTTCGCCAGATGGACGTCGGTCAGCCAGCGCCGCCAGCGCATCGTCAACATCTGCTGCAGATAGAGCTGATAGACCGCGAGGACGATGTACAGGAACGCGATCCACGTGAACTCGAGCAGCAGGCGCTTGAACGCGGGATAGTCCTTGTCCTCGAGCGCGTTGTAGAAGTGGCCGTTCCAGGTATTGAGCCGGACGCTGACCCAGACCAGCGCGAGGCTCAGCGCGATCAGCACGACGAACAGGCCGCCGCCGATCCAGCGCTCTTCGGAAACCCAGTACGGACGGGCGATCTGCCAGAAGCTGGGCCACAACCCTCGCGCCGCCCCGCCGGCCGCCCTCGGCGTCGCTATCGATGCCGCGTTCGATCCCGCCTTCGATGCCATCGTCGATCCCATTCTCGTGCCGGCCGGACGCGCCGATCGCCGCGCCCGATGGCGCGGCAGGGCGACACGTTACCAGCGAACCCTTGACCACGAACCAACGCGCGAGCTCCGCCCTTCAGGGCGAGGGCGAGCGAGGCGATCGACGGCGGCGGACGGAACGAGGGTCGCGCGCGACGGCGCGTCAGGCGTCGGATTCGATCCGCGCCCAGGCCGAGTGGTTGTGGATCGATTCGAAGTTCTCGACCTCGACCACGTAGCGCAGGATGCGCTCGTCCTCGTCGAGCCGGGCGGCGACGTCGCGCACCAGGTCCTCGACGAACTTGGGGTTGTCGTACGCGCGCTCGGTCACGTACTTCTCGTCGACGCGCTTGAGCAGGCCCCACAATTCGCACGAGGCCTGCGCCTCGATCGTCGCGATCAGCGCCTCGAGCGACAGCGGCTCGCTGGACCGGACGGTGACCGTGACGTGCGAGCGCTGGTTGTGCGCGCCATAGTCGGAGATCGTCTTCGAGCACGGGCACAGGCTGGTTACCGGCACGAGCACGGTCAGGTCGGCCACCGCCTGGTCGATCGTGCCGTCGACGACGACCGTGACCTGGTAGTCCATCAGGCTCTCGATCCCGGACACCGGCGCCGTCTTGCGCAGGAACAGCGGGAACGCGATCTCGATCCGCCCGCGGCGCGCGTCCAGCAGCGTCACCATCTCGCGATGCAGCGCGATCAGCCGCGTCATGTCCAGCGCCACCGACTGCTCGCCGATCAGCGCCATGAAGCGCGACATGTGCGTGCCCTTCTTGTCGGCCGGCAGCGCGACGTCCATCGCGAACCGACCGACGCTCGGCTGCTCGCTGCCGTCGCCCAGGCGCCAGCGCAGCGGCGCGCGCACGCCCTTGACCCCGACCCGCTCGATCGCGATCTGCCGCAGATCGGCACTGCCCTGCACGTCGATCATCTGGCCCGACATCAGCAACTGGGAATCATGGATGTTCATCGGTCACTCTGTATGGTCTGAACGGCGGCACCCGCCGGCCGGCTGAACCGCTCCGGGTCGCACGCCAAGCCCCGAACGATAGCAAGCCTTGGCGATTTCGGCGGAGACCGATCAAAACCTACCTTAAGGGGCTATCTGCTGGCGACCAACCGGGGGCCGCCATCGGCCTGCGCCTCGCCGAAACGCTCGCGTACCGCGCGCGCGATGCCTTCGGCGTCGAGCCCTTCGGCCCGCAGCAATTGCGCCTGCTCGCCGTGGTCGATGAAGCGATCGGGCAGGCCGAGTTGCAGCAGCGGCTTGGCGATGCCGGCGGCCGCCAGCGCCTCGGCGACCGCGCTGCCCGCGCCGCCCATTACAGCATGCTCCTCGATAGTCACGAAGCCGTCATGGGTACGGGCGAGCTCGGCCAGCAACTCGCGATCGACGGGCTTGACGAAGCGCATGTTGACCACGGTCGCGTCGAGCTTCACGCCGGCCTCGAGCGCCGGCGCCACCATCGTGCCGAAGGCCAGCAGCGCCAGCTTGCGCCCCTCGCGCCGGACCTGCGCCTTGCCGATCGGGATCTCGACCAGGTCGCGCTTGACCGCCGCGCCGACGCCGGCGCCGCGCGGATAGCGGACCGCGGCCGGACCGTCGTGCTGGAAGCCCGTGTACAGCATCTGCCGGCACTCGTTCTCGTCGGACGGGGCCATGACGACCAGGTTCGGGATGCAGCGCAGGAACGCCAGGTCGTACGCGCCGGCATGCGTGGCGCCGTCGGCGCCGACGAGCCCGGCCCGGTCGAGCGCGAACAGCACCGGCAGGTTCTGCAGCGCCACGTCGTGGATCAGTTGATCGTACGCGCGCTGCAGGAACGTCGAATAGATCGCGACGACCGGCTTCATGCCCTCGCAGGCCAGGCCGGCGGCGAAGGTCACCGCGTGCTGCTCGGCGATGCCGACGTCGAAATAACGCGACGGGAAGCGCTTCTCGAACTCGACCAGGCCCGAGCCTTCGCGCATCGCCGGCGTGATGCCGACCAGCCGCCGGTCGATCGCCGCCATGTCGCAGATCCAGTCGCCGAACACCTGCGTATAGCTCGGCTTGGCCGGCGTCGACGGCTTCTTGATGCCTTCCTCGGGATCGAACTTGCCCGGACCGTGATAGAGCACCGGATCGGCCTCGGCGAGCTTGTAGCCGTGTCCCTTGCGCGTGATGATGTGCAGGAACTGCGGGCCCTTGAGCTCGCGCAGGTTCTGCAGCGTCGGGATCAGCGCGTTCAGGTCGTGCCCGTCGATCGGGCCGACGTAGTTCATGCCGAAGGCCTCGAACATCGTCGCCGGCATGATCATGCCCTTCGCGTGCTCCTCGAACTTCTTGGCCAGTTCGAACACCGGCGGCACGCGCGACAGCACGGCTCGGCCGACGTCCTTGGCGCGCGCGTAGGTGCGGCTGGACAGCAGCCCGGCCAGATGGCGGTTCAGCGCGCCGACCGGCGGCGAGATCGACATCTCGTTGTCGTTCAGGATCACCAGCAGATCGACGTCATGGGTGACGCCGGCGTTGTTCAAGGCCTCGAACGCCATGCCCGCGGTCATCGCGCCGTCGCCGATCACCGCGACGTGCCGGCGCCGGCCCGGCCCCTCGTTCTCGCCCTTCTCGCGCGAGGCCACGGCCATGCCCAGCGCCGCCGAGATCGACGTCGACGAATGCGCGGTGCCGAACGTGTCGAACTCGGATTCGCTGCGCTTCGGAAACCCGGAGATGCCGCCGAGCTGGCGCAGCGTGCGCATCCGCTCGCGCCGGCCGGTCAGGATCTTGTGCGGATAGCTCTGGTGGCCGACGTCCCAGACCAGCCGGTCGTGCGGCGTGTCGAACACGTAGTGCAGCGCGATCGACAGCTCGACGGTGCCCAGGTTCGACGACAGGTGGCCGCCGGTCTGCGACACCGATTCGAGCACGAAGGCGCGCAACTCATCGGCCAGCCGCGGCAGTTCGTCGCGTTCGAGTTCGCGCAACTGGCGCGGATCGTCGAGTCGTTCGAGCAGGGCGAAGCGTGGATTCATTCAGGATTTTCTCAAGACGATCATGTCGGCCAAGGCGCCCAGCCGCGCGCCGTCGGCACCGAAGCCGGCCAGCGCCGAATGGGCCTGGCGCCTCAGACTGTGCGCCAGTTCCTTGGATTGGTCCAGCCCGAGCAGCGACACGTAGGTCGGCTTGTCGTGCCGCGCGTCCTTGCCGGCGGTCTTGCCGAGCGTGCCCGAATCGGCCTCGACGTCGAGCACGTCGTCGACGACCTGGAAGGCCAGCCCGACCGCGTCGGCATAGACGACCAGCGCCTGCCGCTCGTCGGCCGCCAGCGGCCGGCCGCAGTCGGCGCCCATCAGCACCGAGGCCTTGAGCATCGCGCCGGTCTTGCGTTCGTGCATCCGCTGCAGCGCGTCGCGATCGAGCCGGCGGCCGACCGATGCCAGGTCGATCGCCTGGCCGCCGGCCATCCCCAGCGAACCGGCCGCGCGAGCCAGCTCGGCGAGCATCCGCACGACCGACCCGGGGCTGGCGCCGGCCCGCTCGGCATCGGCGAGCACCGCGAAAGCCTGGGCCTGCAGCGCGTCGCCGACGAGCATCGCCGTCGCCTCGCCGAAAGCCACGTGCACGGTCGGCTTGCCCCGGCGAAGCACGTCGTCGTCCATGCACGGCAGGTCGTCGTGCACCAGCGAGTACGCGTGGATCAGCTCGACCGCCGCGGCCGCGTGGTCGACGATCGTCGCTGGCGCGCCGACCAGCTCGCCGGCCGCGTAGGCGAGCAGCGGGCGGACGCGCTTGCCGCCGTCGAGCACCGCGTAGCGCATGCCGCGATGCAGGTCGGCCGGCTCGGTCTGCTCGGCCGG
>JASGFT010000258.1:0-5893 GCA_047605425.1 Burkholderiaceae bacterium
TTCAGGTCGGCGGTCGTGCGGGTCGGCGGTCGTGCGGGTCGGCGAGCGGGGTCGGTCGGCCAGTCGGTGCCGGTCGGCAGGCGACGTAGACCCGCAGATGGAGCGAGATCAGCCGCCGACGCTCTGGAAGAATCCGCGCACGATCGCCAGGCAGAACGGCGGCACCAGCGAGCCGTGATACGCGGTGACGACGGCCGCCGCGCCGGCCGCGCCGCCGCCGGCCTGCGCGCTGACGCCGGCCTTGGCCGCGTCGAAGCCCTGCTTGATCGCGGCCGGCACCGTGCCGGCGTCCTCGAGGTCGAAGCGGCTGACGATCGCGCCTTGGCCGGCGAACGAGGCCTCGGCGCTGGTGCTGTTCATGCCGAACACCGTCGGGTCGCCGGCGCCGTAGCACAGCGCCATCGGCGCGCCGGGTTTCCAGCCGAGCAGATCGTTGCGCTGCAAGGCCTGCGCGTAGCCGCTGCTCGCCTGCAGGGACGCCTGGCGGAAGCTGGTCTTGAGGATGAACGGCGAGCCGTCGCCGGCATCGTACAGCGTGCGGTACGCGCCGTCAGCGCCCGCCGGCACCTTGGCGATCGCGCTGGCCGGGTCGGTCGATGGCAACAGGCCGGGCAGGATCGTGTCGTAAGGCGGCTGGTACGCGTCGGCGGGCGTCGCGTAGATGTTGCCGTAGGCCTGCTGGTAGCTGGTCAGCACCATCGGCGTGAACAGGCTGGCGCCGATGTTCTGCTGGCCTTGGGAGATCAGTTGCGAGAACGTCCACAACGCATAAGGACCGGACATCGGTCCGCTGGCCGTCACCGAGAACTCGCCCGCGTAGCGCTGCTGCATCGCCCGGTGCGTGGCCATCGCGACGTGGCCGCCTTGCGAGTAGCCGGTCAGATACAACTGACTGCCCAGCGTCACCGTCGTCGACATGGCGCTGAACTGCCCGCGCGTCGCCCGCATCGCGTCGACCAGGTCGTCGGCCTGCGCGTCGGCGTTCAGGTACGGGTGGTAGCCGAGCCGGGAGCGGCCGTAGCCGGTGTAGTTCGGCGCGACGACGACGTAGCCTCGCGCGGCGAACGTGATCATCGCCAACCGCGCTTCGCCGTTGCTGTCGACCTTGGCCATGTCGAAGGCCTTGTCGAACGTGGTGCCGTGCGCGTACAGGACCACCGGCCGCGCGCCGCTGCAGCCCTCGGCGGCGCCCGTGGGCACCATGATCGCCGCGGTCGCGTTCGTGTCCTCGCCGCGCGCGCCGATGGTGTTGTATTCGAGGCTGCTGACGGCGACGCCGCAGCGGGCCGGGCCGAGCAGCGCCGCCAGGCCCAGCGAGGCGGCCGCGCCATCGATCTGGGCCGTCGTCAACGACGCCGCTTGCGTCGGCGCGCCCGCGGCGCCGCGCTCCGGTCCGCCGCTGCCTCCGCCGCAACCGGCCAGCAGCAGTCCGGCCGCCAGCAGTGGTGCCGCCACCGTCATCCGAGAGTCGATCCGCATTTCCGTCTCCTGCGTGAGATCGCGCATCCGCGACGCGCCGAACGCGGCGAGCATGGACCGGTGCGCAGGGGCGCGCAATCGGCGGCGCGCACGAAATGAAAGCGCGTCGCCGCGGATCGGCAACGACGCCACGGTCCCTCGGCGCCCATCGGCACGGGCGCGATCATCGAGGGTGGTGTCGGACCCCTAATCGACCTTGCCGCCGAGCACGTCGGAGAAGAAGCCGCGCGCGAGCGACATGCAGAACGGCGGCACGAGTCCGGCGTGATAGGTGGCGAGCAACTGGCGCTCGCCGGCCGTGCCGCCGCCGGCGCTCAGCCGGATCGCTTCCTTGACCGTGCGGAAGGTGTTGGACAGCGCCGTCGGCACCGTGTCGCTATCCTCGACGTCCCAGCGGCGGACGCTCGCGCCGCGCGCGGCGAACGCCCGCTCGGCCGCCTCGGTGTTCATGCCGAACACGGTCGGGTCGTCGTGCCCGTAGCACAGCGCCATCGGCACCGCCGGCGCCCATCCCCCCGGCAGCGAGTTGGCCTGCACGTCCTGCACGAAGCCGCTGGACGGGGTCAGGCCCGTCTGCCGGAAGCTCGCCTTGTACAGGTATGGCTGCCCGTCGCCGAGGTCGAACAGCGTCCGGTAGCTGCCGTCGGCGCCGGCCGGCAGACGGTGGGTCGCGTCCGGATCGGTCGACGGCAGCAGGCCGGGCACGATCTGGTCGTACGGCGCCGCGTAGATGTCCGAAGGGCTGCCGTAGAGGTTGCCGTAGACGTTCTGCAGGCCGTTGATCAGCATCGGCGTGAACAGTGCGGCGTCGACGTTCTGCTCGCCCGAGAAGATCCGGTTCTGGAAGTCGGCCAGCGCATAAGGCCCGGACATCGGCGCCGACGCGGTCACGCGGAACTCGGCCGGATAGCGCAGGTCGATCGCGCGGTGCGTGGCCATCGCGACGAAGCCGCCCTGCGAATAGCCGGTGACGAACAACTGGCCCGAGTCGGCGGCGGCCAGCGCGGGCGCCGCCTTGCGGAACGCGCGCAGCGCATCGATCATGTCGTCGGCCTGGGCGTCGGCGATCAGGTAAGGGTGGTAAGCGAGCGTCGAGCGGTCGTAGCCGGTGTAGTTCGGCGCCACGACCGTGAAGCCCCGCGCCGCGAACAGCGCGAGGATCGCCGTCGCTTCGGTATCGCTGTCGACGTTCGCCATGTTCTTCGCGCGATCGCTGGACGTGCCGCGTGCATAGAGGACGACCGGGCGAGGGCCGTCGCAACCCTCTCCCGACGGCACCATCACCGCGGCGGTCGCGTTGGTCGGTTCGCCGCGTCCGCCGACGGTCTGGTAGTCGATCTCATGGACCGTGACCGCGCAGTCGGCATCGCCGGTGACCGCGCGCAGCGCTTCGTCCCGGCTCAGGTCGTCGATGTCGTTGCGGCTCAGCGCATGGCGCTGGATCGGCTGCGCGAGCAGGTCGCCGCGCTGCGAGCCGGTCTGGATCGGCGGCGGATCGCCGCTGCCCGAGGGCTCCCGGTCGCCATCGTCGCCGTTGCCGCACGCGGCCAGCAGCGACAGCGAGACCAGCAGGCCGCGGCCCAGCGCGCGCAGCGGCCAGGGGATGCTTACCCCGCTATCCGGCGCATCGGAGGATCGGCGGGAACGGCGGGAACGGCGACGGGCGCCGCGCGAGGACGAGGGCGGGAGCATGCGATCTCCTGAATCGAAGAGGAATCCTCGACAGGATGTTCGCCGTCCGCCGCGCCGTCATCGGCTCCCGGTCCCGCCGCCGTGTCGGACGATGCCGCATCGACCGGTACGATGCACAGGCCGCGCCGACACGCCGACACGCCGACACGCCGATGTTCCGGCCACGGCGGTCGACGTGAGTCGGTCAGCGATCGCGGCCCAGCAGCTTGTCGACCCAGTGACCGAGCAGCCGGGCCGCCGGCTCGCGGCCGCCGAGACCGAACGCCAACGCGAACGCCACCGCGACCGCGCCGAGCGACAGCCCGAACGCGAGCTGGACGATCTCGTTGGCCACGCCCATCGCCCGCAGGCCCATCGCCACCACCAGGCCGATGATCGCCGCGCGGCCGATCTGCGCGGCCCAGTTCGAGCCGCCGCCGGGGTTGCGCTGGCTGAATGCCTTGAACAGCAGGTTGGCGAGCCAGAAGCCGATCAGCAGGATGACCGTGCCCAGCAGGATGTCGCCGCCGAAGCGGATGAACGTGCCGACCAGTTCGCGCACCTCGCCGAAGCCGAGCCGGTCGGCGGCCTCGGCGATCGCGAACAGCATCGCGAAGAACAGCACGAGCCGGCGCGCGACGACCGACGGACGCAGCGGATCGGAGACGACGACCTCACCGAGGCCCAGGCGGCTGGGCAGCGAATCGAAGCCGGCGTTCTCGAGCAGCTTGCCGAGCAGGTCGGCCACCAGCCGGCCCACGTAGAACGTCAGCAGCAGGATGATCGCGGCGGCGATGATCTGCGGCACGGCTTCGAGGAACCGCGACAGCATCTGCGAGGCCGGCAGCGCGATCGTCTGCAGCCCGGCCGAATCGAGCGCGGCGATCAGCGCCGGCACGAACACCAGGATGAACACGATCGTGCCGATCAGCGACGACAACTGCACGCTGTGGTCCAGGCCGAGCTTTTCGTTCAGCCGATCGAGGCCCGCGGCGGCCAGCACGCTGGTGACCAGCCCGCGCAGCACGCGCGCGACCAGCCAGCCGACGACGGCCAGCACCAGCGCGCCGACCACGTCGGGCACGTGCGTCAGCAGCTCGGCGACCATCGCCTGCACCGGTTCGAGGACGCCGCGCAGTTCGAACGCCGACAGCACCGCCGGCAGGAACAGCAGCAGCACGATCCAGAACAGCACGCTGCTCAGGCTCCTGCTCATCGGCGCCATGCCGGCTTCGGCCGACAGCTTGTCGTCGAGCGAGGTCGCGGCCAGCGCCCGCGCGCTGAGCGTGCGGACCAGCGCGGCGACGATCCAGGCGACGATCGTCAGCAGGCCGCCGGCGACCAGGTGGGGCAGGTAGCCGAGGAAGCCGCTCATCAATTCGGCCAGCGGCAACGACAGCGTGCCCAGATCGAGTGCATTGAGCACCGCGACGAGCGTGGCCAGCAGGATCAGCCAGAAGACGCCGCTGACGATGACCGGCGAGACCGCGACCGGCTGCGTGGTGGTGCGGCTGATCCGGGTGTCGAGGTCGATCAGTTGCAGTCCCCGGCGGACGAGGGCACGCACCAATACGGCGATCAGCCAGCCGATGACCAGGATCAGCAATGCCCCGCCGATGCGGGGTAATTGCATGCCGAACGCGCCTTGCAGCGCATCGGAGAACGTCGGGTATTGCATCCGGACCTCCCAGGTAATGAGCGGAGCCCCCCCACTGGTGCCCCTCACCCGAGTATGCCGGACCCGATAAGTCCCGTTAACCCTAAGACGTCGATATGAACGCGATCCCGGCGTCGACAGGCCCTGATCAATCGCGAAAGTTGTTGAAAGCCAACGGCACGTCGCTGATCTCCTTCTTCAGGATCGGCATGATCGCCTGCAGATCATCGCGCTTGGCGCCGGTGATCCGCACCGCATCGCCCTGGATGCTCGCCTGGATCTTCAGCTTGCTGTCCTTGACGGCGCGCACGATCTTCTTCGCGTGCTCGCTCGATACGCCGTGGCGCACGGTGATCGACTGCTTGACCTTGTCGCCGCCGATCTTCTGCGGATCGCCGATGTCGAGAAAGCGCACGTCGACGTTGCGTTTCGCGCATTTGGACAGCAATACGTCCCGCACCTGCGACAGCTTGAAGTCGTCGTCGGCGTACGCGGTCAGCTCGCGGTCCTTCTGCTCGATCCGCGCGTCGGACCCCTTGAAGTCGAAACGGGTGCTGATCTCCTTGTTGGCTTGTTCGATCGCGTTGCGGACCTCGACCACATCGGCTTCGGATACCACGTCGAATGAAGGCATGATGGACTCCTTCTCCTTATAGGCGGCTGGTGGATTCTGTTGGTGGATTCTGTTTCGTCGGACGCTTAGTGCATCATCATAGTGCCGCGGCCCGCGCGCCGTGCACGATAGGGAGGCGTCGCCTCATCGGCTGCGCGATTCGAGTGCCTCCCAGCGGCCCAGGCAATCGAGCAACTCGGCTTCGATCGCGGCGCTGCGCGCCTGCAGCGCGCGGACGGTTTGCGCGGCGTCGTCGCCGGCCGCGCCCGGCCGCGCCGGTTGATAAGTCGCCGGGTCGGCCAGCCGCGCCTGCAGCGCCGCCTGCTCGGCCTCGAGCGCGTCGATGCGCGCCGGCAGTTGCTCGAGCTCGCGCTGCTCCTTGTACGACAGTCGCGCGGGTCTGGCCGGCGGACGGGCCGGGTCGGCCGGTCGCGGCTCTTCGCGCGCGCCATGAGCCAGATTGAGCTGCTCAA
>JASGFT010000259.1:0-5781 GCA_047605425.1 Burkholderiaceae bacterium
CCGGCGGCATCCGCCCCGGCTGTTTCCGACTCCACCGAGTCCAACCCCGTGGCGTCAGCCGTCCCGTCCGACTCTCCGATCGCGCACGGAGGCGGGGGCACGGTCGCGATCCCCGCCGCGTCGTCGCTGGCGATCGAGGCGATCGTCGCCGCCTCGACCGGCGAGACGGCCGGCGAAACGGCGAGGGCGGCCGATACCGGGCCGAGGACGGAAACGGTGGCAGGCGCGTTGACGGGCGCGGCAACGTCGTCGACCGACGCCGTCGCCGCGCAGGCGGCGATCGCCGCCCGCGAGGCCGACGCGGCCGCCGGCCACTACCTGCAACTGGCCGCGTATTCGTCGTTCGACGGCGCCGAGGCCGGGCGCGCGATGCTGGCGCGCGAGGCCGGCTGGATCGCGCCGCGGGTGCAGGTGCGCCTGGACGGGGGCCTGTACAAGCTGCGCGCCGGGCCTTATTCGCAGCGCGAGCAGGCGATCCGGGCCGCCGAGCGCGTGCGGCAGACGACTGGCCTGCGGCCGATGATGATGATGCGATGAACGCCCTCCGGTGTTCGTTTCCTCGATGCAGCGGGCCGGGCCCGCGGGAGAAAGGGTTTGCCGACCGAAGATAAGTACGCGTTGATCGGTGCGGGGCCGAGTGGCCTGGCGATGGCGCGCAACCTGCAGAAGCACGCGATCTCGTTCGACGCGTTCGAGGCCTGGACCGACGTGGGCGGCCGCACGAATCCCGCGCATCCGGCCACGACCACGCACCGCGGCTCGCATTCGATCGTGTCGCGCGATGTGCTCCAGTTCGCCGACTATCCGATGCCGGACGGTACGCCGGATTTCCCGAGCCACGCGCTGCTGGCCGCCTATCTGGACGACTTCGCCCGGCAGTTCGGCCTGCGCGACTACTACCGGTTCGGCGCGCGCGTCGTCCGCGTCGATCCGCAGGACGGCGGATGGCTCGTCGGCGTCGATGCCGGCGACGGGCGGGTCGAGACGAAGCGTTATCGCGGCGTCATCATCGCGGCCGGCCGCCTGGGCCAGCCGAACTGGCCGACGCTGGAGGGCCGGTTCGACGGCTCGCTGCTGCATGCCAATCATTACCGCGACGCGCGCGCGTTCGCCGACCAGCGCGTGCTCGTGATCGGCGGCGCGAACCGGGGCTGCGAGGTCGCCGTCGACCTGGTGCCGCATGCGGCGTCGGTCGATCTGAGCATGCGGCGCGGCTACCATTTCGTGCCTTCGTACCTGTTCGGCCGCCCGGTCGACACGCTGACGCGGCGGCGCGCGATCCTGCCGGGCCTGATGCGGCCGGTCGATGCGCGCGTGCTCAAATGGTTCGGCGGCGACGCGCAGCGCTTCGGCCTGCCCCGGCCCGACTACGCGATCCACGAGCTGCCGCCGGTGGTCAACGCACTGGTGCCGCATCACATCGGCCATGGCGCGCTGAAAGTGCGGGCCGACGTCGAAGGCGTCGACGGGCGGCGCGTGACGTTCGCCGGCGGCGAGACCGGCGAGTACGACGCGATCATCTGCGCGACCGGCAGCCGTCTCGACTACCCGTTCATCGACGCCGAGGTGCTGAACTGGCAGGGGAACGCGCCGCAGCTCTTCGTGCACATCCTGCCGCCGAGGCACGACGAGCTGTTCGTGATCGGCCTGGCCACCGGCGAGGCGATGGGCTGGCAGGTCAAGCACGAGCAGGCCGAGTTCGTCGCCCGCACGATCCGCGCGCGGCGCGCGTCGCCCGAATTCGCCGCCGCGCTGCGGGCGCGCGTGCTCGGCAACTGGCCCGACCTGAGCGGCGGCTACCGCTTCCTGCCGCAGCCGCGGATGGCCTGCCACGTCGACACGCCGGCCTATCGCAGCGCGCTCGCCGGCCTGATCGCCGAGGCGAACATCGGCTGAGGCGGCGGGGCGCCGGCGAGAGCGTCCGGTGCGGCGCCGCGCCGGTCTGGCCGCGAGACGCGAGACGCGAGAACGCGAGGACGCGAGGACGGGGTGGCCGGCGCGGTCCGCGCGGCGATGCGCGGACGAGAGGCGCTCTTCGGGCGAGCCGGTCCTAAGCGGTCGGCGTCGACAGCGTGGCCTGCGGGAATCGACGGCGCAGGTACAGCCATGCGACGAGCCCGACCGTCATCATCAGCAGCGACGCGAAGGCCAGCGTGGACGCCGAGTGCATGACCATCGGCGCGATGACGCCGGCCACGAACGCGTTGGATAGGCTGCCGACCACGGCCTGCAGCGACGAGGCCATGCCGCGCCGGGTCGGATACAGGTCGAGAACCAGCAGCGTGACGACCGGCACCATCAGCGCCCAGCCGAACGTGAGCACGCCGATCACCGGCAATGCCCACCAGATCTGCGGATCGAACAGCAGGTTGGCGATCAGGTTGGCGGTCCCGAAGATGAACATGATCGCGAAGCCGCGATGGATCTGCCGCCGCGGCAGGATCCGGCCGGCCAGCCGCCCGCTGAGCATCGCGCCGGACATGATGCCGCTGATCGTGAACAGGAAGAACCAGAAGTACTGCGTGGGCGCCAGCCCGAGGATGTCGCCGAGGAAGGCCGGCGCCGACAGCACGTACAGGAACATGCCGTTGAACGGCACGCCGCTGGCCAGCGCGAGCAGCACGAAGCGCGGATCCGAGCACAGCGTCTTGTAGCCGCGCATCAGGTCGCCGACGTTGAACGGCTGCCGCTCGTCGACGTGCAGCGTTTCGGGCAGCAGCTTGAAGTTGGCGGTCCACAGCAGCACGCCGATGATCGTCAGCAGCCAGAACACGCTGTGCCAGTCCAGGTGCACGTACAGCCAGCCGCCGATGATCGGCGCGACGGCGGGCGCCACGCCGAAGTAGATCGTCACCTGCGCCATCACGCGCTGCGCTTCGCTGGGCGGAAACATGTCGCGGATGACGGCGCGCGACACGACGATGCCGGCGCCGGTCGACAGACCCTGCAGCGCGCGGAAGAACACCAGCGCGCCGATGCTCGTCGACAGCGCGCAGCCGGCCGACGCCAGCGTGAACATGCCGATGCCCCAGAGGATGACCGGCCGGCGCCCGAAGCTGTCGGACAGCGCGCCGTGGAACAGGTTCATGAACGCGAAGCCGAGCAGGTAGGCCGATAGCGTCTGCTGCATCTGCAGCGGCGTGGCGTCCAGCGCCTTGGCGATGCCCGAGAACGCGGGGATGTAGGTGTCGATCGCGAACGGGCCGAGCATCGCGAGCGCGGCCAGCAGGATGGACAAGGCCCAGCGCGGCGCGCGCCAGATCGAAGCAGCATCAGGATTCATTCAGTTGTCATCACGTTTGAGCGAGAGCGCCAGCGCGTAGAGCGCCTTGTGAGGCCGGCCGGTGAGTTCCTCGGCCAGGCGCACGGCGCGGCTGGTGGGCAGGTCGCGCAGCAGGCGTTGCAGCAGTGCGCGCGGCGTCGCGAGGCCGCGCGCGGCGGCGGGCCAGTCGACGAGCTCGGATTCTAACCCCGCGTCCCGCGTCGTTCCGGCCGCCTCGGTCGCCGGGGCCCGTCCGTCGATCGGTGACGTCGAGTCGGCCGGTCGTGCGGCCGCCGGGGAGCCGTCGCCGCCCTCGTCGCGCCCGGTCCCGCGCGATCCGGTTCCGGATCCCGTGCCCGCACCGCCGTCGTTGCCGTTGCCGCCGCCACCACCGCCTCCACCGTCACGGGCTGTCGCCGCGATCGCGATCACGAACTCGCCGCGCCGGTGCTCGGGCCGCGCGTCGAGCCAGGCGAGCGCCTCGCCGGCTTCCACGCGAACGATCTGCTCGAACTTCTTCGTCAGCTCGCGGCCGACGACCAGCCGGCGCGCCGGTCCGTGCGATCGCGCGATCGCCGCCAGCGTGCGTTCGATGCGATGCGGCGCTTCGAACAGCAGCACGTGCGCGCCGATCGCGTCGGCGTGCCGCCGCAGCGCGTGCAGTCGCTCGTCGCGCGCCTTGTCCTTCGGCGGCAGGAAGCCCTCGAACAGGAACGGCGACGGCGGCAGGCCCGCCGCGCTCAGCAGCGTGACCGGCGCGCTGGCGCCGGGGATCGGCACGACGCGCAGGCCCCGCGCATGCGCGGCGGCCACGATCTGCGATCCCGGGTCGCTGATCGCCGGCGTGCCCGCGTCGGTGACCAGCGCGACGTCGTCGCCGTCGCGCAGCCGATCGATCAGCGTCGCGGCGGCCGCCTGCTCGTTGTGCTGGTGGACCGTCAGCAGCCGCGCCGTCGCGCCGATCCGATCGAGCAGCACGCGCGAGACGCGCGTGTCCTCGGCCGCCACCCAGCGCACCTGCCGCAGGGTATCGCTGGCCCTTTGGCCGAGGTCGGACAGGTTACCGATCGGCGTGGCGACTACATATAATGCCCCGAAGCGGCTGCCCGGCGTGCGCCGATCGAGCGCGGCTTCGTCCGTCGTCGAGGCGGCGGCCGGCGGTTGCGGAACGAAAGATCGATCTGGATCGGGCATGGCGGGCGGCGGTCCGTCGGCGTCTTCGCGATGCCGGCCGGCGGGCGGCCCGCCCGCCGGTCACGATCGACGAAAACGACTAACGATACTGGGGTTTGCAGCATGTTCGCACGGCGTCGCCTGTTGCAAGGCTTGCTGGTCGGCGCCGCGGCGGGGCCGGCGCTGATCCGCGCGCAGACGCCGCCGGCTTCTCCCGGCGGCTCGGCCGCGCCGCCGCCCGGCCGCCGCGGCGCGCCAGCGCCTCGTGTTCGGCAATGGCTCGACGCGCATCGCGCTGCTGATCGAATCGTCGAGCGACGACTACGCGGCGGCCGCCAAGTCCGTCATCGCCGGCGTCAAGACCGCGTGGACCGTCGACGGCGAGGACGTCGCGGTCGAGGTGCTGCCGCTGGCCGAAGCCGACGCGGGCCTGTCGCGTACCGTGCAGGCGCTGCAGGCGCGCGGTTTCTCGATGGCCATCGGTCCGCTGACGCGCGCCAACGTCAATGCGATCGCCGACCTCGGCATGCTGCCGGTGCCGGTGCTGGCCTTGAACCTGCCGGACGTCGACCGTCACGTGCCGCGCAACATCGCGTTCTTCAGCCTCGCGATCGAGGGTGAGGGCCGCCAGGTGGCCGACGAGGCCCAGGCCGAGGCCGCCTCGCGGATCACCGGTCGCCGGCCGTTGCGGGCGTTGATGATCGGCGACAGCTCGGCGCTGGCGCGGCGCGGACTGGCGGCGTTCGGCCAGCGCTGGTCCGAGCTCGGCAACGCGATCGTCGACACGGTCGAGGTCGATGCCGCCGACGCCGGCGACTGGCGCGGCGTGCTGGCCAGCGCCCGGGCCGATACGGCTTTCACGGTCGTCAGTCCCGACAACCTGCGGATGGTCCGGGCGGCGCTGCGCGCCGACATCCCGCTGTTCGGCACCTCGCAGCTCAATGCCGTGCAGGCCAACATCGCCAACCGCGGCCCCGAGCTGGACGGCATCCGCTTCGTCGACATGCCGTGGCAGATCGATCCGACCAACACCGCGGTGATGACGTATCCGCGCGAGCGCACGCTGCGCCACCTGGATTTCCAGCGGCTCTACGCGCTGGGCATCGACGCGTACCGCGTCGCGCGGATGCTGGTGCGCGGCGAGACCCAGTTCGAGCTCGACGGCGTGACGGGTTGGCTGCGCGTCGACCTGCGCAACGACCTGCGCATCGAGCGTCAGGCGGTCGCGGCCGAGTTTCGCGGCGGCCAGGTCGTGCCGCTGAGGATGGCGGCGCGATGAAGACCGCCGGCGCGGCGGGCGGGCCGACCCGCCGCGGCTCGTCGGCCGATGGTGGGGGCGAGCGCGC
>JASGFT010000260.1:0-5771 GCA_047605425.1 Burkholderiaceae bacterium
GTAGTTGCCGTCGAACTTGCCGCCGGTCGGCTGCGTGTCGATGTGGCTGCCGGTGACGATCGGCGGCAGCGCGTCGTCGCGTCCCGCGCGCCGCAGGAAGCCGTTGCCGATCCGGTCGATCGTCACCGTCAGGCCCGCCTCGCGCGCCCAGCGCACGACCAGGTCGCGCCCCTGGCGATCCAGATCGGTCAGCGCCAGCCGGCACACGCCGCCCTTGGCGGTGGCGCCGATCCGCGCCAGCTCCATCAGCGAATCCCATAAGCGCCGGCCGTCGACGCGCAGTCGATCGACCGCCGTCTGCGTCGAGGCATCGGGTTGGGGGGGGGCTTCTCGGGCATTCATCGGGGACTCCTTCAAGTTTGTCGCAACGCATCTTGACCGCGGCCGGCGATCGTCCTAATCTTTCCCCACGCGACACGCTCTTGTCCAGGCGGGCCAAGCGGACCAACCCGGGGGCGACGATAACGCCCTAACCCCCGCGAGGTCGACCGTATCGGAAAGGGCTGCCGGCGTCAAAGCAGCCGCCACTCGCGGCTCGGGGGCGCAGTCTGACCTGCGCCCCTTTTCATTTGTTTCGGGCCATTGACGCTCCCTTTCCGGGCCACCGGCTATCATCGCTGTGCGTGCGTCCCGCCGGACGCGCTTTCCTTGCTCGATGCCATGCCGATGCCTGCTTCCTCCCGCCGTCCGGCCGTCCCGTCGCCGGAGCCAGCCGGCCATCCCGCCCCCGACCCCGACCCCGATGCGTCGATCAGCGCCGGCCTGATCGCCGCGGCGCGCGAGCTGTCCGACGAGCTCGACACCTTGCACTTCGCCCCACCGGTCGCGCACGTGTACAACCCGCTCGACTACGCGTGGGCGCCGCACCGGCGGTACCTGGAGCGCTTCGGCAACGGCCGCAAGCGGATCGTGTTCCTGGGCATGAACCCCGGCCCGTTCGGCATGATGCAGATCGGCGTGCCGTTCGGCGAGGTCGCCGCGGTGCGCGACTGGATGGGCATCGTCGCGCCGGTGTCGCAGCCGGCGGACATGCATCCGAAGCGGCCGATCGAGGGCTTCGCGTGCAAGCGCTCCGAGGTCAGCGGCCGGCGCCTGTGGGGATGGGCGGCCGAACGCTGGGGCAGCGCCGAGCGGTTCTTCGCCGAGTGCTTCGTCGTCAACTACTGCCCGCTGGGCTTTCTCGAGGCCGGCGGGCGCAACTTCACGCCGGACAAGCTGCCGGTGTCCGAGCGGGCGGCGCTGTACGCGTTCTGCGACCGGCACCTGGCCACCGCGCTGGCGCTGCTGCGGCCCGAGTTCGCGATCGGCATCGGCGGCTTCGCGCGGGCCCGGCTGCAAGCCGTCGTCGATACAATGCCCGCGTCGGGTCCGCCGCCGCGGATCGGCTCGATCCTGCATCCGAGCCCGGCCAGCCCGGCCGCCAATCGCGGCTGGGCCGAGCTGGTCGACGCGCAGTTGCAGGCGCTGGGGGCGCTTTCCTGATCCGGCCGGCCCGGCCCTTCGTTTTTTCGATTTCCGTTCAGCCCAGGAGTGGATGTTCATGAAGTACGCGCGTCTTTCGGCGCTTCGGGTGGCCTTGGCCGCCGTGGTGGCCGCCGGCCTATCGTCGGCCGCGGCCGTGCAGGCCCAGATCAAGGTCGGCGTGCTGGTGTCGGCCACCGGTCCGACCGCGCAAGTCGGCATCCCGCAGCGCAATACGGTACCGCTGCTGCCGACCCGTATCGGCGGCCTGACGGTCGAGTACACGACGCTGGACGACGCCAGCGACACGACCGCGTCGGTCACGGCCGCCAAGAAGCTGATCGCCGAGCAGAACATCGACGTGCTGATCGGCCCGCCGGGCACGCCGAACGCGATGGGCGTGCTGCCGTTCATCGCCGAGGCCGGCGTGCCGATGTTGTCGCCGACCGGCGGCGCGATCGTCGTGCTGCCGATGACCGAGCAGAAGAAGTGGGTGTTCAAGACCACGCAGAACGACGACATCATCGCCGAGGCGCTGATCGGCCACATGGTCAAGGCCGGCGTCAAGACCGTCGCGCTGTTCGGCACCAACGATCCTTATGGCGAGAACTGGCACAAGGTCTTCTCGGCGATGGCCGAGCCCAAGGGCCTGAAGGTCGTCGCCAGCGAGAAGTTCAACCGCACCGATACGTCGGCCACCGGCCAGGGCCTGCGCGTGATCGCGTCCAGGCCCGACGCCGTGCTGATCACCGCGCCCGGCGGTCCGTCGGTGCTGCCGCAGGTCACGCTGTACGACCAGGGTTATCGCGGCCGGATGTACCAGACGCACGGCGCGGCGCTGCCCGATTTCCTGCGGCTCGGCGGCAAGAAGGTCGAGGGCACGGTGCTCGCGGCCAGCCTGATGCTGGTGCTGCCCGAGATCGCCGACGGCAACCCGTCCAAGAAGATCGCGACCGACTACATCGCCGCTTATGAAAAGATCAACGGCAGCAAGCCGGCCACGTTCGGCGCCAACGTCTTCGACGCGGGCCTGCTGTTGCAGCGCACGGTTCCGATCGCCGCCGCCAAGGCCAAGCCGGGCACGCGCGAGTTTCGCGCCGCGCTGCGCGACGCGCTCGAGAACGTCAAGGACCTGGTCGGCACGCAGGGCGTCTACAACATGACGCCCGAGGACCATAGCGGCTTCGACCAGCGCGGCCGCGTGCTGATCACCGTCAAGGACGGCAACTGGACGCTGCTCAAGTAGCGTCGGTCGGGTACGAACGGGCGCCCTGGTGAATCGGCGCTCCGGCCAATGGGCGCCAAGGTGAGCCGGCCCCGGGAATCGGCCTCAATCGCCGCCGCTCACCGGTCGCCGCAGGCCCTTGACCTGCGCGCGGCGGGCCTTGCTTTCGAGGCGGCGGAACATCGACGCGCGAGTCGGCGTCGTCGCCCGCCGCGGCGCGCGCACGACCGAGGCCGCGGCGACGATCTCGCGCAGCTTGTCCAGCGCGTCGCGCCGGTTCAGCTCCTGGCTGCGGTGGCGCTGCGCCTTGATCACCAGCACGCCGTCGCCGCTGATCCGCCGGTCGTTCGATGCGAGCAGCCGCTCGCGGACCGGTTCGGGCAGCGACGAGGCGCGGATGTCGAAGCGCAACTGGATCGCCGTCGACACCTTGTTGACGTGCTGTCCGCCGGCGCCCTGCGAGCGGATCGCGCTCAGTTCGACCTCGCCGTCGTCGAGCACGATCGTCGAGGTGATCGGGATCATCGCGGCGGCGCGCCGGTCGCCGAGAACCGCACGATGCCGTCGGCGCCCGTTTCGCGGCGCACCAGGCCGCGGTACCACAGCGCATGCAGGTGCGCGAGCGTTTCGCCGATCGCGAACGTCGTCTGCTGCGTGTCGAATTCGCGCTGGAACATCACCGGCACCGTCTCGGCCGCGTGCATCGGCCGTTGCCGGCAGGCGTCGAGCACGACGGCCAGCCGGTCCTCGTGGTGCTCGATCAACTGCTCGATGCGCCGGTGGATGTTGCGGAACGGCCGGCCATGCGACGGAAAGGCCAGCGTGTCCGGCGCGCAGTCCTGGTAGCGGCGCAGCGAGTCCATGTACCAGGCGACCGGGTTCGCCTCGGGTTCCATCTCGAACACCGACACGTTGCTAGAGATCCGCGGCAGGATCATGTCGCCCGAGAACAGCAGGCGGCGGGCCTCGTCGTACAGCGCGACGTGCTCGGGCGAATGGCCGTAGCCGAAGATCGCGCGCCACCGGTGCTTGGCTCCGCGCCGGCCGATCTCGATGATCTCGCCGTCGTTGACGCGCCGGAAGCTGCCGGGCATCGACGGCACCAGCGACGTGAACGGCCGGTCGCTGCGCTGGCGCACGCCTTCGAGCAGCGGGCCGTCCCGCACGCCGTGCCGCTGGAAATGGGCGAGGTTCATCCGCACCGAGCGCTCGTCGCTGATCGACCAGGTGCGGCCGGTCGAATACTCGCCGAGGCTCATCCACAGCGGCGCCTCGAAGCGCTGGCCGATCCAGTCCGCCAGGCCGACGTGGTCCGGATGCGTGTGCGTGCACAGCAAGCGCACGATCGGCAGCCCGTCGAGCCCGTCGGCGAACACCCGCTCCCAAAGCGCGCGCGTGTCGCGCGTCGATGCGCCGGTATCGATCAGCGTCCAGCCGTCGCGGCCGGCGAACTCATCGCGCACCAGCCACAGGTTGATGTGATCGAGCGCGAACGGCAGCGGCATCCTGATCCAGAAGATGTCGGGCGCGACCTCGATCCGCTCGGCCGGCGCCGGCAGCCGCTCGCCGAACGGATAGATCAGTTGCTGCTCGAGGATGTTGGCGGGCGCGTTCATGCCGCGCCCGCCATGTCATTGATTTTATTCACCGAAACTCCAATCGAACGACGCTGCTCGTCTGATCGGAGTGTACGTCGGCTGCCCGGACCCTGCAGGCGCCGGCCGGCCGGCCGTGGGTTCACGGCAGTTGCGGTAACCGTCCGCGCTGCTCGGCGGTGATCGGCCTGATCGCGTTCGATCCGCAGGCGGCGTTGAAGATCGCGTTCATCAGCGGATTGGCCGGCGCGATCTCGAAGCCCTGGCGCGGCGCCGCCGTGCGCAGCGCCTTGCCGCCGCCCATGTGCCCGTCGAAATACACCGCGCCCGACATCCGGTACGCGCGCGCCCGGCAGTCGACCTCCCAGCGCTGGATCTGCGACGAGTAGGTCTTGGTGTTGAGCAGGCTGAGCATCAACGCGATCTTGCGGTCTTCGAGGTACCAGATCCGCGTCGTCGGATCACGGTCCCGCACACCCGGCTCGGGCGCCTCGCGCAGCAGATGGATCGACGATTCGGGCGATTCGAAGACCTGCGCCCAGGGCAGCGAGGACGGACTGCCGAAGGCGGGCGTCGCGCCGGCCGTCATCACCGCGTACAGGGCCATCGTCTTGCGCCACGCTTTCATCTGCTATCGGTCCCCTTGTCATGTGGTTCCATCGCCGCTCCACGCGGGTCCCGCGGTCCGCCGTTCGATCCGGGCGCGCGCTCGCCGCGTGTAGCGGCGCCCGGATGCGCCCGGCCGCCGCGAGTGCGCCAGCATGCCATGGATCGGGCGGCGAACGCAGCGAAAGTCCGCGGCCGCGTGGGCATCGGGCGATCGGGCGACGCCGGCGTCGGCATTCGAGCGATGCGGCGACGAACCCGCGCGTTCGGGATTTGGCGGATTGACACTTTTCACTTTCGCGGATCTCCGATAGATTGTGCGGCCTCTGCCTTGCGATGGCCTGAGGCCACCCCTTTCCGGAAGAAAGCGATGATGCGTTTGTCCGTTCCCATGCTTCTGGGTGCGATAGCGGTTTCCGTGATGGCCGTGCCCGCGATCGGTTACGTACCCTGGCGACACGACGACGGCGCGCAGGCGCGCCCCGCACAGATCCAGACCCTGAGCCGCGTCGATACGTCTGCGCCCGGCAGCGGCCGATGGGCCGAGCTGCGCGGCAAGGCGCAAGGCACGCTCGATCACCTGACCGCTCGCCGGATCGACGACGCCAAGGCGTCGATCGGCCAGTTGGCCGAGAGCTGGCGAGCCGACAAGGCCGAGCTGCCGGCCCGCTTGCCCGGCAACTGGGAGCAGGTCGACAAGGCGCTGCAGCGCGCGTCGCAGCGCCTGAACGCCGCGCGGCCCGAGCTGCTGCTGAGCAAGGCCGCGGTGCTGGACGTGCTCAGCGCGGTCGACGCCGCAACCGCGGCGGCTGCCGCCGATGTTGTAAAAACTACCGATACCGCTAAGGCCGCCGAACCGGCCGCGCGCTGAACCGGCCGGCCCG
>JASGFT010000261.1:0-5743 GCA_047605425.1 Burkholderiaceae bacterium
GCAACGTTGGCACGTTCACGACGATCGATCGATCGATCACGCGCCTGCCTTGAACAATCAGGGCGTCCCAACTGATTAGTTGTAGCGCACCGTCGGCCGATAGCAGAATGCGATCAGGCCAATTCTGCGAGTCGAAGGCCCAACCGAGCAACTGGCTTCCGATGTCGGCTTCGATCCGCGTTGCGTCCGTGATCGGCTCGGCGTTTGGCGGAATCGGCTCGCTGCGAGCCATCAGCGAGTACTGGCGCGCGGCGTGACGGAGCAGACGCCTGGCGGGCATCGATGGCGTTTGCATCATGAGACCGGGCAGTCCGCCCGTCGCACTGTGCAGCGCTTGAAGCGCGTTGACGGTCGATGGCAAGTCTTTCCATTCACCCAACGACCGGCAGCGAAAGCCGCTCTGTGGCGTGACGTTGACCGCAACGATCTCGTCGTCGACGACGGCCAGGCTCAGGATCGCCTCGGACGGGCGGATACCTCGCCGCTGAAGCGACTGCGTCGCGGACAGTGCCTCAGGCATGGTGTCGTCGAGGCTGGAGGTCAGCGCGCTGAGTCGGCTGCCGACGTCACGCAGCCCCGCGTCGATGACCGATTGGCGGGCACCGTCGCCGACGGCTTGCGCTCGATCGATCAACAGACGTGCCTGCTGCTTGCGCAGTGAGTCGGCTTCTATCCGCTGTTCCGGATCGGTTGCGTCGCGCCCACCCGCGCGGATTCGTCGTACCAGGTTGCGAGCCTTTGTCGCTTCAATCCAGTCAAGGGCTTCTTCACATCGGCCCTGCTCGATCAACAGTTTGGCCAGAAACATCTGTGTCGAGGCCTGCCGTCGAAAGAGTCCGATCTCGGCGTGAAGATCTCCTCGGTAATCGGTCAGTTGGCGTTCGACCGTGACGGCATGTTCGCGAAGAATGCGTTCAGCTTCGCTCGTTCGCCCGGTCAGGCCCAGCAGGACACCGTATTCGCGCTCGGTCAGGCGCCGTTCCGGGTGATCAGGGGGGAGGTGGCGGCGTTGCTCGTCGAGCACCGCCTCGAAATTCACGACGCCTTCGGCGATCCGGCCTTGGTTTACGGCCATGACGGCCCGGGCCCGCTTGGCTTCGAGTCGAGCACGTAACGGCACATCGGTTCTATTGGCCATGTCGGCTACTGTCGTGTTCAGCAGCGAGTATGCGCGCTCTGCTTGACCGATGCCGTCAAGCGCGATGGCCAGGTTGATGTTGTTGAGCAAGACTTCATTGTTGTTGGCAGCGCGGCCACGAAACAATTGATCCGCCTGCTCGCATCGCATCACGGCGTCGCTCCAACGGCGCAGCGTGGAAAGCACGCGGCACCAACTGCTCAACACTTCCGCGCGGGTCAGATGCTGTTTCGGCAGATGCTCGCTGGCAATGCGGTAGGCCTCAACATAACGCCGTTCGGACTCTTCGAATCGACCAGTGTCGAAGACGCTTGCCGCGAGCGCGATAAGCGCATCGAGCGCCTCGCCCGAAGCGTTGCGCCGCTTATGCGCGTCGATCACCTTCTCGAGGAGCCGCTGCGCTTCGAGTCGGGCGCCGGCGCGGTCAAGGACCAGCGCGTGGTTGTAGCGAAGCTGCAGCGATCGCTGGTCGTGCTCGTCGTCCACAAATGGGGCCAGTTGCATGGCACGCTCTGATGAATGTCTTGCGGCGGTCAGATGGCCGAGTTCGCTCTGCGCCATGGCCAGGTTGCTCAGCGTGATCGCAAGGCGATGCTGTTCGGGCCCACCGACATAGTCCTCGCGTTCCTTCGCCACAGTCGTCAGCAGCGCTACCGCCTCATCGTCGCGATGTAGGCCGTGCAAGGCGACCGCCAGGTTCTGCTGAAAGGTCCAGGTGGGGTCATCGTCAGGGCCATAGACGGCCAGCGCGATCGCTACCGCCTTGCGATAGGTCTGGACCCCGCGCGCATGCTCGCGCAGCCCCATCAGGATCCGGCCGTGCGCTTGCAGGCAGACCAACGCGGCGTTTGGATCCTGCGAGGGAAGGTCGACGAAGCGATTTGCCACATCGGCCATCTCTTCCAGTGCCGAGGCGTAGTCGGTCGCTTCGAGAATGCGTCCGTTGAGGGTCAGCAGCGCTTCGATGCACGGCTTCGCGATCTCCTGGGGGGACGGGGGCGGGGGGAGCGACGCTGGTGTCGCCGATGCGGCCGCGACCGTCCCGGTGATGACCAGGCCCATGACCAGCGAGAAAAACCGCCGCAACCACGACCGGGCTTGCTGGCGAACCTGGCTTGCCGTCATTGCCCGGGGAACTGCCATGCACCCTGGCCTCGCGCCGGAATCGGCGCTAAGCCGCGCTGTGCGGGTCTGAAGCGATGCAGCAGCAGATCTTGCAAGTCGCCGAGAACCGGTGGGCTATCGGAGATGTACGAATGGCCAAACGCGCGCCGCATCGAGGCGCTGTTCGTGGCGTCGATCGAGTCGATTCCGCTCGACAGGAACAGCGCCTCACCGCCTTCACCGAGTCGCGGGTACCTATGCACGAGCGCCGAAGCGGCCAGCGCGAAGTCGTTCGACGACGCGTACAGCGTTACACCGGCGCCGTCATTCGACATTTTCTCGAATGCCGTCGTCAAGCCCCTAAACTCGATCTGATTGAAATCTGCCGCGGCGAGAATCAGCTCGCTGATGGCATTGGGTCGTGAGGATCGCGCTCGCACGTCGATGATCGCGGGGATCGCCAGTCGAGCCCCCATGCTATGGGCGATGACGAAGATGCGCTCGATCTTCATCCGCGTCAGATCGTGCAGCAACTGCTGGAATCGTGGCGCGCTGATGCGGACGGTGTCCTCATCGGCGAAGTACGCATCAACGTCGCCGATGGAAGGCCAGCTATAGAGCAGCACCTGGCCAGGGAACGAAAGATCGTGGGCCAGTTGAGCGAGGCGCATGGTCGCCTCGGCAAACGTCACGTTGAAACCATGTACGAAGAGCAGCAGCGTGTTGGCGGGGTTCTTGGATGGGTCGGTGAGCGTTGCTTCGAGATCGGCACGCTGCAGATCAACGATGTCCAGCAGTTGGAAGAAGCGCTCCGGGTTGCGTCGGTCGAGCCATTGCCACCACTTCGGAAGGTTCAGGTCGCCTGGCGAGCGCAGCGTCGGAATCGTGACTCGTGCGATGCCAAAGCTGAATTCGCGAAAACTCTGATCGACGATGCCGGTGAATTTCAGCTCCGGCTTGCGCTGCGCCGTTGGTAGTGCGGCCTGTTCGAAGTCGGGAAGGCGATCGGTGGCGAACGGGATAGCGACCTCAAGAAATCTGATCTCCTTGCCTGGCGCTCGCTCGATCGGATCCCGAAGGCTCGTAAGGCGATGACATTCGAGTCGTTCCGCAATCCTAAGTTGTTCTTCGATCCAGGCGCGCAGCGGTTGTGATGCGTCGCGCATCGTCGTCAGGTCGCGTGCTCGCGCATCCTGGATCTGGCGGTCCAAGTCCTTTTGACGCTGCTCCAGTTGCCGAATCTCGTCATCGGGTAGCGGCCGCGCGCAGGCCCGAAAGCCAGACTGAAACGGAGAAGTTGCTTGCGCTTGCGTGCTGACCAGGCCTGCCAACCCGATCACAATGCACAACTTGACGAGGAGTCGGAAGCGGGGCGGCGAGTATTGGCGCATGGTCGGGTCGACTGGCGAGAGCAAAACGAAGCGTTCGATCAAGCTCGATTCGACAACGGAAGGCGACGCGGCGCGCCGCATGCTGAGCTTGGCAAATATAGATCAAGCCTCGGTCGTTTCGATTCCCCAAAACGGATGAGAGACGAAGGTAGTTCCCTCTGGCCGGGCGACATCTTCTCATCACTAATGTCGATGCGGCGGCAGATAGGATTTTCAAACGCCATCAACAGACACCTGAGGCCGGGTGCACCTGCCCTGAAAATACGCTCCCGCTGGCCGGGCCGATGCTCGTACCACCCCCGCTACCGTCCTGCCCCGACAGTTTCGGTGCCTGATCCGCGCGCGCATCGCCACCTGGCACCAGGGTTAACCCTGGTGCGCTCAACCCGACAGTATGCCGCCCCCGCATCGCCCGGGCCCGCCTGCCCGGGTTCGACGTTACGGCGCTGGCCGCCGGCGGCGTGCCGCTCACCCAGCTCACCCACCCATGCGACTCAGCCAGCGTTAGGCCACACCGGCCGTGCCGGCGCTCGGGGCGGTGGTCGCAGGTCCAGGCCCAGATGGCGCAGGATCTTCTCGATCACCGCCCGATCCAGGATGGCCGCGACGATCTTGAACTCTGCGCCGCCGCAGATCGGGCAGTGCCGCACGTCGATGTCGAAGACTCGCGCGAGCAGCCGTGCCCAGCCGATGCGTGCCGGCCGGGCCCGGCCTGCTCGCGCAAGTAGCCCAGCAGCGCCCGCTGCACCTCCTGAAGCACCGGCGTCATCAGCTCGGGCCGCGCCGCCAGCAGCAGGCGCAGCTCCATCGGCAGCGACAGTACCCACTGTCGCACCGGCACGGACCCTACTCGCCTACGACGGACTCATTGACCTCGGATGCTCCCATCCAGTAGCAAAGCAGCGGCGCAGGCACTCGCATGATGCGGGTCGTCGCCAGTGCTTTCGGCACATTCACCAGAGGGCCGAAGTCGTTCAACGACTTGGTCACCACATAGCCGCGCTTGGGAGCCTTGGCTTCACAAAATTCGAGCAGACCTTGCAGATCGCGCATGCCGGTATGCTGGGCGCGATACTTGACCTCGAAGGGAACCAGCTGTTCACCGAACTGCGTCACCAGGTCGACTTCGCGATCCCGCTTGCCTCGCCAATACGAAAAGCCGACGTTCTGCGCGTAGTACCGCGCGAACAGGTGCTTGAACACGGCGGTTTCAGTCGCTTGACCGAGAGCCGCCGAGTCATCCAGCATCGATTTGCCCTTGAGCAGCACCGCCGATGGCATGGCCGCGTCAGCCAAATAGATCTTGAACCGCGCACGCAGCACGTCCTTCCCGTATCCGTGAGGCGCCAGTCGGTAGATCAGGTGCGTCGAAGCGAGCAGATCGATGTAGTGGGACGCCGTCGGGCGCTTGACCGACAGGTTGCAGCAAAGATCGGCCAGGTCCAGCAGCCCCCCATCGTGCATGCACAGGTACAGGAACGTGTGCTCCAGATCCAGAACGCGGCGCACACCGAACAACGCCGTCATGTCACGCTTGAGTACCTTGTCGATGATGTCCTCGCGCAGCAGCCGCTGTGCGTGCGTGACGCTTTCCATCAGCGCGGTCTGCGGAAAGCCGCCGCGCACCAGGTACTCGTGGAAATGACCGACATAAGGAGCCGCCAACTGCGCGGTGCGCACGAACATCGGCGCGGTCCAGTCCAGCAGCTCCTGCAACGACCGGACTTCGGGCAGGACCGGCAGCTTGACCTGCTTGATCGCCAGATATTCGTAGAAGGACAGCGTCGTCAGCCGGATCGTGTACCAGCGTCCGACGCCCGACTCCTGGGCATCGGTGACCAAGGGCATCGCCGAACCGGTGAAGACGATCCGTCGATGCTTGCGAAAATCGACCTGATGCTTGACCCATGTCCCCCAATCGCGAATGGCCTGCGCCTCGTCCAGGAACAGGTACTCCGGCCCGTCGACCGCGGGTTCGCGAGCCCGCCAGGCTTCAATGACCGCGTCCACGCCGGCGAGCTTGAGCAATGGATGATCGAACGTCGCGTACAAGATGTTCGCGGCAGGAACGCCAGCCTTCAGCAACGCATCGACGGACTGCAGCATCAAC
>JASGFT010000262.1:0-5723 GCA_047605425.1 Burkholderiaceae bacterium
TGCCCAAGGACGGCGAGGCCGAGCTGGAGCCGGTGCGTATCGTCGAGGGCAGCAGCACCCCGGCGCGCTACGGCGATCAGGCAGGAGGTGCCGATGAGGCCCCTGCGCGCGCCCAGGATCAGACAGGCGCTCATGCGGCGCGGCGTGAAACCCCGGTTTCGGTCGTCCTGACACGATTCGCCGCGCAGAACCTCTACGCGCCCCTGCGCACCGTGGAGCCACTGCCCGGCGTCATGCGGGTGAACCTGCGCCGCGACCTCGACCTCGGCACGCTGATGCCGACACTGCCCGTGCGCGCAATCGCGCTCGCGTCGTGGCGTCTCGAGGACCAGTGGGTCACTGCCGTGCGCCTGACCAACGCCGGCACGGGGTGGGTCACGCTCGATCCGCGCGTACTGCAAGGCGACTTCCTCACCGCCACTTTCCAGCACGAAGCACTCGGCCCCCGCGGGACGCCCGAGGACACGACCGTCCTGTACCTGGTGACGCGCGGGCACGGCCTCGCGCAGTCGCTGCTGCCGGCGATCAACCGCTTCGACCCGGCGGCCCATCTGCCACAGCAGGAAGCCGGCGCCACCGACACCCAGGAGGCCGGCCATGCGCAGTAACGGGCTCCTGAAGTGGCTGATGATCCCCGTGGCCCTGCTGGTGTTGTTCTTCGCCATCCGGCTGTTTTCCGGAGGAAGCGCATCGGCACCGCCCGCCGCGGATGCCGGCGCCAAGCTCACGCCCGAGGAAATGAAGGCGCTGGGCATCGCGGGCGACACCCCTCGCGACACCGTGGCCACGCTCGTCGCCCAGGTGAAGCAGCTGCGCACCGAGCTTCAGACCGCGCTGTCCGACAACAAGTCACAGCGCGAAGAGAATCAGCGGCTACGCCAGCGCGAGAACTCCATCGACCAGCGCATCAATTCGGCGCTGGAATCCGAGCGCTCGAACCTGCGCCGCGACCAGGAGCAGGCGGCCAGCGCGCGCCAGCAGACCGAGGGCCTGCTCGCCGACCTGCAGCGGCGTCTGGAAAGCATCGGCGGGCGCGGCGGTGGCCATGCCGACCTGCCCGTGGGCCTGGGGCTGCAGGGCGGAGACGAGGCGGGCATGGAAGGCGGCATGCGCTGGGTCGAGCCGGACGACGCCAAGAAAGCTGATGGGCGCAATGGCGCGCGCGGTTCGGGCAGCGGCATGAGCTTCCCGACGAGCTTCGGCCCCACGCGGAGCACGCTGGAAACCACCGCCGAAACCGTGGCGAACGCCGGCGCGCGTGCGGCCGGCGTCAAGAGCGCCAAGCCGGTCTATACCGTGCCGACCAACTCGACGCTGATGGGTTCCGTGGCGATGACGGCGCTGATCGGCCGGGTGCCGATCGACGGAACCGTCAACGATCCGTATCCGTTCAAAGTCCTGGTGGGATCGGACAACCTCACGGCCAACGGTATCGACATTCCCGACGTGGCCGGCGCTGTGTTCTCCGGCACGGCCTCGGGCGACTGGACGCTCTCGTGCGTGCGCGGCCAGGTGCGCAGCATCACCTTCGTCTTCCACGACGGCACGATCCGCACGATCCCGGAAGACCGGGAAGGCAACCAGCAGAACAATCAGCAGCAGAACTCTCAAACCGGGGGCCTGGGCTGGATCAGCGACCCGCACGGCATCCCCTGCGTCAGCGGTGAGCGGCGCAGCAACGCCCAGCAATACCTCGGCTCCCAGGCCCTGATCACCGCGGCCGGCGCCGGCGTGGCCTCGCTCATCGAGAGCGACAGCGGCCGCATGTCCTATGTCGGCTCGGACGGCTCCATCGGCACCGTGGGCATCAGCGGCAAGGAAGCGGTCGGACAAATTCTCGCGGGCGGCGTCCGGGACATGTCGAACTGGGTGAACAAGCTGTACGGGCAGGCGTTCGCCGCGGTCTATGTGCAGCCAGGCGCCAAGGTCGCCGTCCACCTCGAAAAGCCACTCGCCATCGACTACGACCCCGCAGGCCGGCGCGTCGATCACCGTGCAGGAGAAAGCCATGCGCTCGAACTCGATTAAGGGCCTCGCGCTGGCCGCGGCCGCCGCCGTGCTGGCCGGCTGTGCCACCAGCAAGGAGGACATGCTGACGCACAGCGACCGCACCATGATGGACATCTGGCAGCAGGAGACCGGCGGCGGCGGTGGCGCCGGCCAGATCGCAGGCAGGCAGTTGCTCGATGCGCGCCAGAGCCTGCGCCGGCCGCTGACGCAAGCCAATGCACGGGCCAACGCGCAGGCCGCGCCCGCCGAGCAGATGCGCTACACGCGCACGGCGAGCAACGAGGTCTATCGCCAGTTCCAGCGCCTGCCTAACCCCGATCTGGTGATGTACGTGTACCCGCATCTGGCGGGCACCGACCCGGTGCCCGTTCCCGGCTATACGACGGTGTTCCCGCTGTACCAGCGCGTGCAGTACGCCATGCCCGGCGAGCGCGTGGAGGACTACTGATGCGCTGGAAGTTCCCCCGGCCCAAGCTGGCCGCATCCGGCGCCGCCGATGACGAGCGGCCGGACGGCTGGCAGCGCCACGTCGAAACCTTGCGCCAGGCCGGCATCCCCGAGCCCGGCGCGGCTGTCCAGGGCCGCAGGCCAGCGACCGTGGCGGACGAACAGGCGCTGTACGACGTCCCCCCGTCCTTCGTGGAACTGCTGCCCTGGGTGGAGTTCCTGCCCAAGTCGAAATCCATGCTGCTCGAAGACGGGCAATCGGTGGCCGCGTTCTACGAGCTGGTGCCGCTGGGCACCGAGGGCCGCGAACCGGGCTGGCTGGCTCAGGCCAGGGATGCGCTGGAGAACGCGCTGCAAGACAGCTTCGACGAGTTGGACGAGAACCCTTGGGTCTTGCAGCTCTACGCGCAGGATGAGCCGAGTTTCGACCGCTACATGGAGAAACTGCGCGACTACGTGCAGCCGCGGGCGCGCGGCACGGCTTTCACCGAGTTCTACCTGCGCCATTTCGGCCACCACCTGCGCGCCGTAGCAAAACCGGGCGGCCTGTTCGAGGACACCGCGGTGACGCGCCTGCCATGGCGCGGCCAGACCCGGCGCGTGCGGATGGTGGTCTATCGCCGCTCCACCGGACAACAAACGAACCGGCGCGGCCAGTCGCCCGAGCAGATGCTGAGCATCATCTGCGACCGCCTGTGCGGCGGGCTGGCGAACGCCGGCATCCAGGCGCGGCGCATGGCTGCGGCTGACATTCACGACTGGCTGCTGCGGTGGTTCAACCCGCATCCCACGCTGCTCGGAACGGAAGCTGAAGACCGGGAGCGCTTCTATGCGTTGGCGCGCTACCCCGACAGCACCGAAGAAAGCGAGGACGGCGAGATCGAGCTGGCAAGCGGGCGGGACTTCAGCCAAAGGCTCTTCTTCGGCCAGCCGCGATCGGACGCGGCGCATGGCACCTGGCACTTCGATGGCATGCCGCACCGCGTGGTGGTCACTGACCGGCTGCGCATGCCGCCCGGCACCGGGCACCTCACGGGCGAAACCCGCAAGGGCGATGCGATCAACACGCTGTTCGACCAGATGCCCGAAGACACAACCATGTGTCTGACCATGGTGGCGACGCCACAGGACATCCTCGAATCCCACCTGAACCACCTCGCGAAGAAAGCTGTCGGGGAAACGCTCGCCTCGGAGCAGACGCTCAAGGACGTCCAAGAGGCTCGCTCGCTGATTGGCAGCGCGCACAAGCTGTACCGGGGCACGCTGGCGTTCTACTTGCGCGGACGCGACGAGGCCGAACTGGATCGGCGCGGCCTGGACCTCGCCAACGTGATGCTCAATGCGGGATTGCAACCCGTGCGCGAGGACGATGAAGTCGCGCCTTTAAACAGCTATCTGCGCTGGTTGCCGTGCTGCTACAACCCCGCGCAGGACAGGCGCCAGTGGTTCACCCAACTGATGTTCGCCCAGCACGTGGCGAACCTCGCGCCGGTGTGGGGACGCGCCCAGGGTACCGGGCATCCGGGCATCACGATGTTCAACCGCGGCGGCGGGCCGATCACCTTCGACCCGCTGAACAGGTTGGACAGGCAGATGAATGCCCACCTCTTCCTCTTCGGCCCCACCGGCTCCGGCAAGAGCGCCACGCTCAACAACCTGCTGAACCAGGTGACCGCGATCTACCGGCCACGCCTGTTCATCGTGGAAGCGGGGAACTCTTTCGGGTTGTTTGGCGAGTTCGCCAAGCGCCTGGGCCTCACCGTAAACCGGGTCAAGCTGGCCCCTGGATCGGGCGTCAGCCTGGCGCCGTTTGCCGACGCCCGCCGTCTGATCGAGACGCCCGGCGACGTGCAGACGCTCGATGCCGATGCACTCGACGAGGATCGGCCGCCGGACGACGCGGCAGCCGATGGAGATGAGCAGCGCGACGTACTCGGCGAGTTGGAGATTACCGCTCGCCTGATGATTACCGGCGGCGAGGACAAAGAAGAAGCCCGGATGACGCGGGCTGATCGCTCGCTGATCCGCCAGTGCATCCTGGCCGCAGCCGAGCGCTGCGTGGCAGAGAAACGCACGGTGCTCACGCGCGACGTGCGCGACGCGCTGCGCGAGCGCGGTCAGGACACGACGCTGCCCGACATGCGCCGCGCTCGGCTGCTCGAGATGGCCGATGCCATGGACATGTTCTGCCAGGGCACGGACGGCGAGATGTTCGACCGTGACGGCACGCCATGGCCCGAGGCCGACGTCACCATCGTTGATCTGGCGACTTATGCCCGGGAAGGCTACAACGCCCAGCTTTCGATCGCGTACATCAGCCTGATCAGCGCCATCAACAACATCGCCGAGCGCGATCAGTATCTGGGCCGCCCGATCATCAGCGTCACCGATGAAGGGCACATCATCACCAAGAACCCGCTGCTTTCCCCCCTGGTCGTGAAGATCACGAAGATGTGGCGCAAGCTGGGCGCCTGGTTCTGGCTGGCAACGCAGAATATCGACGATCTTCCGCGCGCCGCGGAGTCGATGCTCAACATGATCGAGTGGTGGGTCTGCCTGTCGATGCCGCCTGACGAGGTGGAGAAGATCGCGCGCTTCCGCGAACTGAGTCCAGCACAGAAGGCGCTGATGCTTTCCGCGCGCAAAGAATCGGGGAAATTCACCGAGGGCGTGATCCTGTCGAAGTCGATGGAGGTGCTGTTCAGGGCGGTGCCCCCGAGTCTGTACCTCGCACTTGCGCAAACGGAACCGGAAGAGAAGGCCGAGCGCTATCAGCTCATGCAGCAGTACGGCATCGACGAACTGGATGCCGCCATCCAGGTGGCCGCGGCCATCGACAAAGCCCGCGGCATCGAGTCGCCGGCCCTTGAGTTTGCATAGTGAGGGAGAGTGCCATGGAGCCCAAGCGTCCTTCCATCCCGTTGCAGATCGAGTCCTTCCGCCGCCCGCGCCGGTGGCGGCGTTGGATCTGGGTACTGGCCGCCGGGCTGCTCGCCGTGTCGCTGGTCTGGCTCGCAATCAAGTCGCCCGGCAGGCCCACGCCACAGCCCGCCGTACCAGCCGGCACCACACAGGAGGTAAGGCCGCCCTGGCAGATGGGTAACCCCGAGGGCCGTTTCACGCTGACGCTCTATGCGGACCTGGAGTGTCCGTTCTGCCGGGAATACTTCCCGCAGCTCAAGCGCTGGGTCGGCAACAACACCGACGTCGCACTGCAATGGCACCACCAGCCGCTGGCTGCGCACGAGCCGGCTGCGTCGGCCGAG
>JASGFT010000263.1:0-5684 GCA_047605425.1 Burkholderiaceae bacterium
CCCCGACCACAAAAACACCCGGGAAGAGCCGGATCACGCGTCTTTCGCCGATCCGGCTTTTTTCGTTCGCGCGCGGCGATTCGGCGTGCCTGCGGCCTGCGGCGCGGCACGCCCGGGCCGCTGACGATCGATGCGATTGACGTGCGTCAACATCGCGGCTTCGAATCGCTGCGATAGTGGCGGCTCCGCTGCCCTTGCGATGTTCGATGATGCCGCCCGCGGACGTTCGGACGTCATGCGTTCGCGTGCTCGTTTGGTTGAAACACGCCATTTACACTCGGTAACCGAATGTATCGCGTGGTTCGTCCCCGTGTTGCTCGCCCTCCTTAATCTGCTCCCAAGACACTTGCGGAGCAGACATGACCCCGACCAGCTTCCTTCTCCCCCACGCCGAACTCATCGCGATGCTCGAGCAGGTCGTGCCCGTGCAGCGCCGCGTCGTGCGCGCCGGCGATGCGCTGTATCGCGCCGGCGACACGTTCGCCAACCTGTTCCTGCTGAACTCCGGTTTCGTCAAGGTCATCAACCTGTCGCGAGACGGGCGCGAGCAACTGGTCGCGCTGAACCTGAAAGGCGACTGGCTCGGTCTCGATGGCTTGGCCAACGGCCAATACCGGTCCGACGCGATCGCGATGGACGTCGGCGAGATCTGGCAGATCAACTACCAGCAACTGATGAACGCGTGCATCCGCACGCCCGCGCTGCTCGGCGCGTTGCACGCCGCGATGAGCCGCGAGCTGAGCCATGACCGCAACGCGAAGATGTCGATGTGCACGCTGTCGGCCGATGCGCGCGTCGCCGATTTCCTGCACGGCTGGGCCGCGGATCTCGAATGCCGAGGCATGCGCGCCGACCAGATTACGCTGCAATTGACGCGGGCCGAGATCGGCAATTATCTGGGCCTGACGCTCGAGACGGTCAGCCGTGCGCTGTCGCGCCTGGCGCGCCTGGGCCTGATCGGCTTCGACGACCGAGGTCGCCGCGACATCCGCATCCCCGACGTCGACGCGCTGCTCAGCTATGCCGAACGCCCGCTGGGCAACGCCGCCAAGGAACGCCGCGCGGCCGCCGGAGCGCACTCGGTCTCGCGCGCCGTCGGCACGAACCATGTGCTGACCGCCGCCGAGCGCCGGATCGCGCCGATCCGGCGCCCGGCCGCTCGACCGCGGACCGAGGCCGTGCCCTTGGCCGCCTGACGGTCGTCGAAAGGAACCGAGATCGAGGCGGCCGCACGGCACGGTCGCCTCGCGGTCGCGCGATCCTTGCCGCGCTCGTCCTCGCGGACCTCAGCGGATCAGCAGGACCGGCAGCTTGGTCTGCGCGATCACGCGCGACGTCACCGACCCGAGAACCAGGCCCGACAGCGCCGAATGACCGTGCGTGCCCATCAGCAGCAGATCGAAATCGCCGCTGTTGGCGACCTTGGCGATGACGTCCGGGCCATGACCGGCCGCGTAGCGGGCGTCGAGCGTCCAGCCGTGCTTCTGCGCGAACGCCCGGATCGGATCGAGCACCGCGTCGGCCTGCTCCTTGTAGTACCCCTCGAGGACGTCGCGGCCGACGAAGCTGGCCGGATGCGCGGGAACGGCGGGCACCACCGTCAATACCGTGTACGCCTCGACCTTGCCGAGCATGTCCGGATGCCCGACCAGGTAGTCGAGCATCCGCTGCGTGTACGGGCTACCATCGACAGCCAGCAATACCTTCATGAATCACTCCCCTGTTGAATCCGGACGGCGGATCGCGCGTCCGGATATTGCAAAGCGTCGAGACCGGCCCGCGCGCGCGGCGGCGCGCCCGCAGCGGTACCGGCCGCGGATCAGACCATGCTAGGCGCTTCGCGGAATAACCGCTTGACTGCCGTCAAGGGCGGAGAGCCCGTCGTATCGATCAGCCCGGCCCGTACCCGCGCGGGCAGGCTTTCGCCCGCCAGGCGCGTCGACCATGCAACCGGGCGCGAGCAGCCGATCAGGAACCGGCGCGGGGGCAGGCCACGCCGAAGTCGGCGGTCGAGTAGCGACGCGACGAGTACAGCGCGTGATGGTTGTCCGGTCGCCGCGGCTTGAGCAGCAGCATCTCGGTCAATTGCTGCCGCAGCGTATACGGCTGCAGCGGAATCTGCGCATCGGCGGGATTGCCGTCGATCGTCAGCGTCACGTGACCGTCGTCGCGACGACCGCTGATCGTCCAGTTGGTCACCGGGTTGTGCAACGAGAAATCGCCGTTCTCGACCGGCAGCGGCCGCCGAGGCGTCTCGAACACGCGCATCGACGGATCGAGGAAGAACGCCACGACGAGCGCGCGCAAACCCATCTGGCAACTGCCCTGCCCCGAATAGATATCGATGACCGACAGGTCGGGGCCGCAGAACCCCTGCGTCACGGTTCCACCCGCCACGCTGCCGTGCGAGACGAAGAAGCGCGTCGACGTATCCAGCGCCCGCATGGCCACGCCGGGCGCGACGGCATCGGGCGCCATCGCCGACGCGGTCAGCAATCCGGCCGAAGCGCCCATTCGGTAGCAGACGCTGCGCCCGAACATCGGCACGCCATGGGGGCCGAAGAAATGCTTGAAGAACGTCGCGAACTCCGTCTGCGCCTCGCGGATGAATCCGGTCTCGAATCCCGGATCCATCCGGCTGAGCCAGAACAGGTTGTAGTGGATCGCCCAGGAGTTGTAGTAGTCGAAGCCGCTCGGCGGATCGTCGAACCAGCCGGCCCCCTTGTACGAGGTCTTGAAGCGCTCGAACATCGTCTTCGCGCGTTCGTCGTGCCGGTGCACGTCCTGACCCAACGCGCGCAGGCTCGCGTAAACGAGCAGCGGCGACAGGCTCCAGTTACCCGCGTAGACCTTGACGTCGAGCACCTGGCGCATCCATGCCGCCACCTGTTCGCGCTGCGCCGGGGTAAGGCGGCTCCACACTTGCCCGCGGCTGAGCCACAACGCGGTCGCCAGATCGCCGGCTTCGTAGGCGGCCTGGTCATAGTCGCGCAGCGCACCCCAGTATTCGGGGCTGTTCGGATCGGTCCCGGCGACGATGCCGTCGATCAACAACTGGCTCAGGTCGATCTGCCGGTTGCCGATGCCGACGCGCTCGGCGCGCCCCGAACCCAGCCAGGCCGACGCCAGCGGAATGAACCGCATGAAGCCCTCCAGGCCATCCGCGTCCCGGCCGTGCTCGCTGCCCGCGCCGGGCAGGTAAACGCGCGCGCCGATCGGCGAACGGTAATTGACGAAGCCTTCGAGCAGATACTTGAACAAGTCCTCGTAGGCCTGGACGGGCAGGGCCCGATCACTGCTCCCCATCTGCGCCAGGAGTTGGGCGCGCGTCACGCCGGTCGGTTCGATCGCCGACACGCGCTGCGACCAGCCCGGCACGCCACGCATCTCGCGCAGGACGAACAATCCCGCCACCGCGAGCGCCAGCGCCACCGACAGGGCGGCGACGATACCCTTGCGCCACGGTCGAGGAGGATGGCTGTGGGTCGGAGTGATTGGTAATGCTGCTGCCATTGAACCTCAATCCATTAGATACTCGCCGCCATCGCGACGGTCAGCGCTTCGCCCCTAAGATGACGATTGCAAGCGTCGACTTGTTATCGACTCTGTTTCCGAACGGTTTCTCCACAAAAAAAACGTGGGAACAACCGTCAGCCGAACCGGCATTCGCGGTCTTGCACCGCAAGCAAGACCGGTCCGCTCTGGCGCGCAAGCCTTACGACCAGGCTTCCCGGCGGACTTATCGCGGCGATCCATCGCGCGCAATGGCCGGGCATCCTGCGCTGACGAACCGGATGCTACCAGAGCCCTCACACGAGGGATTCATCAGACCGACAAACCAACGTGAATCCGAACTTTAGCCTGCAATTTCCACCGGGGCGAGGGTTTTTGGAAACACGGCGGGAATTTTGTCGACACAAATCCCGCGATTCGATCGCTAAATGTCCTAATCCCGGTGAGGCCAAACCGATTCCCGTTCTGACGGACAACCCTTATCGACCGTTCATCGGCTCGAATCGGCCGCCGATCACCTCGGGTACGACCCTTCGCCGTTGAACGAACGTCGGCAGTGGGAATCGGCGCTTTGCGTGCCGATCGACGGTCGAAAGCCGCCGCCTTGTGCGCTAAAGCAGGCAGAATTGCATGGCGGAACCACCGTCTTTTCGCGTACCGATCGTCCTTATGCCCAATGAAAATCGGAAAACATGACAATTTGTTCCGGGCAGCGTTCACGACGATCACCGCCCTCGAGCCAGGAGCGCCCTAATGCTGATCAGCCATTCCAGTTCTTCCGGCAAATCCTTGTATTCACGGATGAGCCGGATCATGGAAATCGATCCCGCCGAGGCCCCGGGTATCACGGAGTCGACGGCTTCCGGCGATGTGACCACGATCTCGCTGGCCGCGATGCAGGCCGCCCAGGCGTCCGCTGATTCGCACGAAGCGTTCCAGCCGGCCCCGCCTGTCGTCGACGCCCCGCCACTGACGCCGCGAGCCGATGCCGCGAACGTTTCGGACGACGATTCGGCGCCGAACGAGGGTCCGGAACACGCGGTGAATGAAGGCACCGATGCGCGCGCGCGAGTGGCCCCGCCCTCCGATGTGAGCTCGCCCTCCGACGTGAACGCTCTTTCCGACGCCGCCTCCTCGCTTTCCGACGCCGCCTCGCTTGCCGACGTCGCCTCGCTTGCCGACGTCGCCTCGCTTGCCGACGTCGCCTCGCTTGCCGACGTGACTTCGCTCTCCGACGCGACATCACCCGCTGGCGCGACCTCGCTCGCCGACGCGGTTTCGCCCGCCGGCCCGATCCCGCTTGTCGACACGAGTGCCGCCAGCGATGCGATGTCGACCGTCGGCGGCCCGGCCTCCGCTGCCGCGGCGACACCGGCCCCCCACCCGATCGACGATCGCAGCGATCCCGCTTCGGCGGCGCAAGCGCGCTCGATCGACGACATCATGGTCAGCTACTGGCGCGCGCTGGCCGGCGCGGCGCCACAGCCGAGCCATTCGTAGCCGCGGCGATCCGATGCGGAATCACCGCGACCGCGAGCGACGTACCGATCGGCGACGACGAATAGCGGCGCTTCGCGCCCTTTATTCCAGCGATGCGCTTCGCTCAAGTTTCGGACAATCGAGACTTGAGCCCGTCGATCATGACGGCCTCGGCCATCCGGCACCGAACGGCGTGCGGTACGCCGGCACGACACGTCGTCCTGGCGGAGTCGGTCTCACGACCGTCCGAGCCCCGAGCGAACGCACCAGGGAAGATTCGCGATGCAAATATTCAATGCAGTCTCGAACTACCGTGCGCTCTACGCGCAAACCGGCAAAGTTCAGGACAGCCAGGCGTCATCGGCCAGCCACCAGCAGGGATCGTCGGGCAACGAATCCAACAGCCGCGTCCCTCCGACGGATAACCGCCAGGCCAAGCCGTCTCCGTCCGATACCGACCGTGTGACGATCTCGGAGGCCGCACGCCAGGCCGCCGCGCAAGCCGACGAGCAGCGCAAGCAGCGCCTGGTCGACGAACATGCCGCGCCGGCCCGCAATGCTTCCGACCAGCCTCGCCCAGGCGCCATCGACGTACTGTGAATGCGCTGGCCGGCGAGCTCGGCGCTGGCCGAGCCCAGCTCAGAGGCTGAGAGTTTTTCGGCCGTGCCCGAAAGGCGCGTCCAAGCGCCCCG
>JASGFT010000264.1:0-5642 GCA_047605425.1 Burkholderiaceae bacterium
TTCAGCGACGCGCACGGCCGTCCGTTCGAGCCGGCGGCGCCGATGGCCGGTGACGATCGACAGATCGTCCTGCGGCATCACCAGGCCGGGCTGGCGATCGATGCGGGCACGGCCGTCACGCGTTGGGCCGGCGAACGGATCGACTACGGGATGGCGGTCGGAGGACTGCTGGCCGAGCAGGCACGCCTGCACCGGGGAGACGTTTCAGCGGAAACGTGCGCGGACAGAACGGTTTGACCCACGGATCGGGACGACTCGACGGCCGGACGGCCTGACAGCTCATCGGCATCCGTCTCGATCAACACCAAGCCGTCAACGGAAGGTGTTGAACCGCACCTCGTCCGCGATGAAAGTCTTCTCCGGGAACGGCTGCAGATTCGAGCCGAACGGCATCTGCGCGCGCAGCTTCCACGAAGCGGAAAGATCAACGACCTGGCGTACTTCGCCCTGGTGGCCGAACACGGCGGCTTCGCCGCAGCCGAGCGCGCCACCGGCATTCCCAAATCCAAGCTCAGCCGCCGCATCGCCGAGTTGGAGGCCCGACTGGGCATACGGCTGATCCAGCGCAGCACGCGGCGATTCGCCGTGACCGATATCGGCCAGCGCACCCTGCCGCATGCTCGCGCCATGCTGGCCGAAGCCGAGGCCGCGCTGGCCCTTTCCGCCGAGGAAACCGCCGCGCCGCGCGGCACGGTCCGCCTCTCATGTCCGCCGGCGCTGCTGCAATATGCGGTGGCCGACATGCTGGCGAAGTTCCTGTGCGCCTGGCCTCAGGTGGCGATTCGCGTCGAATCGACCAACCGCAATATCGATCTCTGGCATGACGGCGTCGATCTGGCGCTGCGTGTCCGCTTTGCCGCGCCCGATGGCTCCATGCCTTCCGCGTACTCCGACGAAATCGTCAAGCCGCTGGCGCGCAGCTCGCACGTGCTGGTGGCCGCGCCGGCGCTATTGACCGGCGCTGCTCCGCCCGTGATCCCGGCCGACCTGGCGCGTCTGCCCACGCTGGGCTTGGGCAACTCGACCGACGAAACCTATTGGACGCTGATCGGCCCCGCCGGCGAGCACGCCGAAGTACAGCCCCAGCCGCGCCTGGTGGTCGACGACGTGGGTTCGCTGATGTGCGCGGCGCTGGCTAGCGTGGGGTGCGCGCCGCTGCCGCGCATGCTGGCGCATTCGGCGCTAAACGAGGGCCGATTGCTCGAACTGCTGCCCGGCTGGGCGCCTACCGCGGGCACCGTGCAAGCCGCTTTCGCGTCGCGCCGAGGCATGCGGCCGGCAGTGCGCCAGCTCCTGGATTTCCTGGCGACGGAATTCGCGCAACTGGTGAGCGAAGGGCGCTACCTGCCGGCCGCGTGAACCGTTCCTTCCCCTCGGCACGATTGTCGACGTGCATGCAGCCCCCCCGCCTGGTCGGGCCGTCGATGATCACAGCGCATATCGAACACCGCGGACCGGTACGGGGCTTACCTTGGCGGACCCGGCTCCGAAACCCTCACGGGCTAGGTACAAGCCATGGATCCTTGCGGTGTTCAAGATGTCCCGACGTGATGCCCCTTACCCCATAAGCGAATCCGCTCTCGCCGATCCAGGCAGTCGCTTCGGCTCATACGGGTGAGCATGGCCTGCGTGATGCTATGCGGCGCACAGACTTCGGGAGATCGCGCCCAAACCGTCGTCCGATCCGGGGACCGGACCGGGCCGGCGCGACGATGAACCGATCGGCGCCAGCCCCGCGCAAGAAGCCGAGCCGTCAGCCAGCCCGTCAGGCGATCGCCGTCCTCTCGTCCGCGTGGATCGCCCGCACGACCTCGAGCAGCAGCTTGTCCGCGCGCGAGTTCGGCACCTGGCAGGTGCCGGCCGCCAGGTGGCCGCCGCCGCCATGGCGCAGGCACAGCTCGCCGACGTTGGTGCGCGACGAGCGGTCGAGGATCGACTTGCCGATCGCGAACACGGTGTTCTGCTGCTTGAGCCCCCACATCACGTGGATCGACACGTTGCAGCGCGGGAACAGCGCGTAGATCAGGAAGCGGTTGGCCGCGTAGATCGTCTCCTCGGCGCGCAGGTCCAGGATCGCGACGTTGCCGGCGACCTTCGTGCATCGGCGGATCTGCTCGGCGGCGCGCGACTGGTGCTCGAAGAACAGCGTCGAGCGCTCGACGACGTCGGGCAGCGCGAGGATCTCGTCGATGCCCAGGCGGCGGCAGTCGTCGATCAGCCGCATCATCAGTTGATAGTTCGAGATGCTGAAGCTGCGAAACCGCCCCAGGCCGGTCCGCGCGTCCATCAGGAAGTTCAGCAGCGTCCAGCCCCGCGGGTCCAGGATGTCGTCGATGCCGTACTGCGCCGAGTCGGCCTGGTCGACCGCCGCCATCATCTCTTCCGAGATCGTCGGAAACGCGGCACGGCCGCCGAAATGCTCGTAGACGACGCGGGCGGCCGACGGCGCGCCGGCGTCGATCACGTGGTTGCCGAGCTGGCCGGTGTTGCGCACGGTCTCCGACAGGTGATGGTCGAACACCATGTGCGCGCCGGCCACGTAGGGCAGGTTCGTCGTGATGTCGCGCGACGTGATCTCGATCTTGCCGTCCTGCATGTCCTTCGGATGGACGAACAGGATGTCGTCGACCATGCCGAGTTCCCTGAGCAGCACGGCGCAGACGAGGCCGTCGAAGTCCGAACGGGTGACGAGGCGGAACTTGGGCTGGGACATCGATTCTCCGGGCGATGCGGACCGGGCAGGACGCGGATCATCCGGTCGCGGACACGGCTCCGCAGGCGAAACGGGCCGTGTCCGCGACCGGATGATCCGCGTCAGGTCGATCGGGTCTGGTGACGGGACCGTGCCAGTGTCGGCGCGCGGCGCGGCGTTGTCGCCTGCCGGCGCCTCAACGCGCGCCACGAGCCGATGGACGTATCGGCGTTCATCAGGATCGGGGCCGGTCGGCCGCGCGGTACGAGGCGAGCAGGCGTTCGAACGCCCGCTGCGCGCGATCGATCGCCCCCTCGCTGCGCAGCAGGCGAGCGTCGTGGTGCAGCACCAGCACGATCCCGTACAACTGGAACACCAGTTCCTCGGCGTCGATCGAGTCGGCGAGTTCGCCGGTCTCGGCCGCCTGCATGATCGCGCGCGTCAGCTCGCGCTGCCAGGCGCGGATCATCGCGACCAGCACGTCGCGCACCTCGCCCGGCCGGTCGTCGTACTCGGTCGCGCAGGCGATGTACAGGCAGCCGCTGTCGGCTTCGAGCGCCGTGCGTTCGAGCCAGTTGCGAACCATGCCGCGCAGGCGCGGCAGCCCGCGATCGAGCGGCAGCGCCGGCACCAGCACCTCGCGGGCGAAGCGCTGCTCGTACTCGCGCAGCACGGCGATCTGCAACTCCTCGCGCGAGCCGAAATGCGCGAACACGCCGCTCTTGGACATCTGCACGCGATCGGCCAAGCGTCCGATCGTCAGCCCCTCGAGGCCGAACTGCGACGCCAGCTCGAGCGCCGTCTGCAGGATCGCCGCCCGGGTCTGTTCGCCTTTACGCATCCGACTCGGCTCCCATCGAAGAACGAACGGTTTTTAGAACGATCGTACTATTTCAACGTCGGCGGGGTCTTGTCAAGACGCGGCGCGTCGACACCGGGTTTGCCCGGTGCCGGCCAGCGCTCGTCGCCGGCCAGCAGCGACGCGTAGCGGATCAGGTCGACGTTGCCGCCGCTGACGATGATGCCCACGCGGGCGCCGCGCACGTCGAGCACGCGCTGCAGGACGGCCGCCGCGGCCAGGCAGCCGGTCGGCTCGACGACCAGCTTCATGCGCTCGGCGAAGAACCGCATCGTCGCGACCAGTTGCGCGTCGGTGACCGTCAGCACGTCGCGCACGTGCGCGCGGATGATCGGAAAGGTCAGCGCGCCGGCGTGCGTGGTCTGCGCGCCGTCGGCGATCGTGCGCGGCACCGGGATCGTGACGATGCGGCCGGCGCGCAGCGACTGCTGGACGTCGTTGCCGGCCTCGGGTTCGACGCCATGGACCTCGCAGCCCGGGGCCATGCCGGCGGCCGCCAGCGCGCAGCCCGAGATCAGGCCGCCGCCGCCGACGCACACGACCAGCTTGTCGAGCGCGGGGACGTCCTCGAACAGCTCGAGCGCCGCCGTTCCCTGGCCGGCGATGACGTCCGGATGGTCGTACGGCGGGATCAGCGTCAGCCCGCGCTCGTCGGCCAGCGCGCGGGCCAGCGCCTCGCGATCCTGCGTCATCCGGTCATAGGTGACGACCTCGGCGCCGTAGTCGCGCGTCGCGGCGATCTTGGACGCCGGCGCGTCGGCCGGCATCAGGATCGTCGCGACCACGCGTTGCAGCCGCGCCGCCAGCGCGATCGCCTGCGCGTGGTTGCCCGACGAGAACGCCAGCACGCCGCGACCGCGCTGCGCGTCGTCGAGCCGCGCGATCGCGTTGTAGCCGCCGCGGAACTTGAACGCACCGATCCGCTGCAGATTCTCGCACTTGAAGAACAGCCGCGCGCCGAGCCGCTCGTCGGCGGTGCGCGAGGTCATTACCGGCGTGCGGCGCGCGTGGCCGGCCAGCCGCGCGGCCGCATCGCGAACGTCCTGGAATGAGACCGCCAGCGTCATGTCGAAAGGTTCCCGTGCGAAGCGCCCGATGCGCGTCCCGCCATTGTCGCCGAAGCGGAACGCCCCGCGGCATCGGCCGCCGCGGCCGCAGGCATACTGACGCATGCCTTTTTCGTTCGTTCACACAGGATTTCCGTCGCCATGAGGCCAAACCGCATTCGTGAACTGTTCGCCGCCAGGACCTGCGCCACGATGGGCTGGATCGCGCTGAACTCGCCGTATTCCGCCGAGTTGATGGGCCATGCCGGCTTCGACACCGTCGTCGTCGACCTGCAGCACGGGCCGTTCTACCTGGACGCGGCCGTGCCGCTGCTGCAGGCGCTGTCGTCGACGCCGACGATGCCGATGGCGCGCTGCTCGGACAACAATTTCTTCGAGATCAACAAGCTGCTCGATGCCGGCGCGTACGGGATCATCTGTCCGCTGATCGATACGCCCGACGATGCGGCCCGCTTCGTCAGCGCCTGCCGCTACCCGCCGCAGGGCACGCGCTCGTTCGGCCCGACGCGCGGCGTGCTGTACGGCGGCGCCGATTACGCGGAGCACGCCAACGACACGATCGTCACGCTGGGGATGATCGAGACGCCGCAGGGCATGGCGAACCTGGAGGCGATCTGCGAGACGCCCGGCCTGGACGGGGTGTTCGTCGGCCCGGCCGACCTGAGCTTCGCGCTGGGCGCGGCGCCGCCGCCGCGCTGGACCGAGTCGCCGCTGACCGAGGCGCTCGATGCGATCCTGGCCGCCGCGCACGCGGCCGGCAAGATGGCCGGCGTGTTCTGCAACAACCAGCAAATGGCCATCGACATGAAGCGCCGAGGCTACGACATCGTCATGGCCGGCATGGACGCCGCGCTGCTGCGCGCGGCGGCCGAGCAGCACGTCAAGGCCGTACGCTCGGCCTGAAAGGCCGGGGGCCGCGCCCGCTCACAGATTCTCAGAACTCCAGCCAGTCGCTGTCGTCGGTGCCGTTGGCCGCGCGCCGCGCCGCCGGCGGCGCTTCGGGCGCCGGGGCCGCGGCGGCCGG
>JASGFT010000265.1:0-5594 GCA_047605425.1 Burkholderiaceae bacterium
CCGCTTCGAACCAGGCCGCCTCGAACCGGTCGGCCTCTAACCGGTCGGCCTCTAACCGGGCCGCGCCCCGGACGCCGGCCGCAGCCGCGCCCATGCTGCCCGAAGCCCCCGGCTCGCTGGGCGGCGAGCTGGCCGGCGTGCAGGACGGCGACAGCTTCCGCCTGCGATTGCCGACCGGACAGGCCGTGCGGGTGCGGATCGCCGGCATCGATGCGCCCGAACTCGGGCAGCCGCACGCCGACGAGGCGCGGGACGCGCTGGCCGCGCTGCTGGACCGCGGACCGCTGCGGCTGGACGCCTACAAGACCGATCCGTTCGGACGCTACGTGGCCAACGTGCTGACGCCCGACGGCGACGTCGGGCTGGCGATGGTCCGGGCGGGTCATGCCTGGCACTTCGCGCGGTACGCGCGCGAGCAGGCACCGGCCGATCGGCGGCGCCATGAAGAAGCCCAGCTCGACGCGCAGCGCGCGCGGCGAGGGCTATGGGCCGATGCGCGGCCGGTCGCGCCCTGGGACTACCGGCGTCGGGCACGCGGCGCGGCCGGCCGCTAGCACCCGCGCCAGCACCCGCCAGAGCGGCCTCCTGTCCGCCGGCCCCCGCTCAGGTGCCTGCTCAGGTGCCTGCTCAGGCGGCCGGCCGGCGGGTCTGCCGCCAGGTCTCGTACAACACGACGCCGCAGGCGACCGACACGTTCAGGCTGCTGACCTGGCCGGCCATCGGGATGCCGACCAGCGCGTCGCAGCGCGTGCGCGTCAGTCGCCGCAGACCCTTGCCCTCGGCGCCCAGCACCCAGCCCACCGCCGCCGGAATCGGCTCGTCGTACAGCGAGCGGCCGGCCTCGTCGGCGGTCCCGATCAGCCAGATGCCGCGGTCGCGCAGCGACTCCATCGTCCGCGACAGGTTCGTCACCATCACGTAGGGCACGCTCTCTGCCGCGCCGCTGGCGGTCTGCACGACGGTATCGGTCATCGCGCACGCATGGTCCTTGGGGGCGATGACCGCGTGCACGCCCACGCCGTCGGCGACGCGCAGGCAGGCGCCCAGGTTGCGCGGATCGGTGACGCCGTCCAGCAGCAGCAGCAACGGCGGCTGCGTCAGGCCGTCGAGCAGCGTATCGAGGTCGACGACCGGCAGGTCCATCGTGACCATCGCCACGACGCCCTGGTGACGCCGGTGCGGGCACAGCCGCTCGATGCGCGCGGCATCGACCAGGTGCGGGCGCACGCCGACGTCCTGCGCGAGCTTGAGCAGGTCGCGGCCGCGCGCATCGTCGCGGGCCTCGGCCAGGTACAGCGACTCGATCGTCTCGGGCGCGCGCCGCAGCCGGGACATCACCGCATGGAAACCGTAAATCAGCATTCGATCTTCTCTTGGACGGACGCGGACGGACGGCTCAACGCCGCTTCGACGCGCGCCCGGACTTGCCCTTCTTGCCGCCGCCGTCGCCGCGGCCGTTGCGCAGCGACGCGCGCGCATCGCGGGCGCGCTGGACCTGCTCGTTCTTCGCGGGCGCGGCCTTGCGACCGGCGCTCCTGCCCGGCCCGGGCATGCCGCCGCCCAGCGCCTGGATCTCGGATTTCAGCCCGAAGCGCTGCACCGGCCGGAACTCGATGCGCCGCGATTCGAGATCGACGCGCGACACCTGCACGAAGAACTCGTCGGTCAGCCTGAAACGCCGACCGGTCCGTTCGCCGCGCAGTTCGTGCGCCGCCTCGTTGTACTGGAAGTACTCGCTGCCGAGCTCGGACACGTGGACCAGCCCGTCGACGTACAGGTCGTTCAACGTGACGAAGATGCCGAAGCTGGCGACGCCGGTGATGCGGCCGGCGAACTCCTCGCCGACGCGCTCGCGCATGTACTGGCACTTGAGCCAGGCCTCGACGTCGCGCGAGGCCTCGTCGGCGCGCCGCTCGTTGCTCGAACATAGCACGCCGTACTGCATCCAGATCGCGTGCTGCTCGTTCTGCGTGAGCTTGACCGCCGCGCGCGCGCTGCCGGCGGCCGCGGCCGACCGGCTCCCGCGCCGCTTCGCGCGCCCTTCCCGTCCGTCGTCGGCATCGGCGCTCGTCGCGTCGCCGTCGTCGCGATCCGGATCCGGCCGCAGCGGCACGTAGCGCTCGCCGCGCAGCATCGCCTTGATCACGCGATGCGTCAGCAGGTCCGGATAGCGCCGGATCGGCGACGTGAAATGCGCGTACGCGTCGTAGGCCAGGCCGAAGTGCCCCGAGTTGTCCGGCGAGTAGATCGCCTGCTGCATCGAGCGCAGCATCATCGTCTGCAGCAGGTCGGCATCGGGCCGCGCCTTGACCTTGGCCGCCAGCGCCGCGTAGTCGGCCGGCGTCGGCTCCTCGTCGCCGCCCAGCGACAGGCCGACGCCGCGCAGGAACTCGCGCAGCCTGGCCAGCCGGTCGGCGGTCGGGCCATCGTGCACGCGGTACAGCCCCGGATGCTTGCCGCGCTTCATGAAATCGGCCGCGCAGACGTTGGCCGCCAGCATGCACTCCTCGATCAGCCGGTGCGCGTCGTTGCGCTGGCGCGGCACGATGCGCTCGATGCGGCCGGCCGCGTCGCAGACGATCTGCGTCTCGACGGTATCGAAGTCGATCGCGCCGCGCTGCTCGCGCGCCTTGAGCAGCGTCTGGAACAACTGGTACAGGTTCTGCAGGTGCGGAACGAGCGCGGCGCGCTTGCGGATCGCCTGAATGTCGCGGCCGGACAGGATGCCCCAGACCTCGTCATAAGTGAGCCGCGCCGCCGAGTGGATGACCGCCTCGTAGAACTGATAGGCCTTGATCGCGCCCTTGGCGCTGATGACGACGTCGGCTACCAGCACCAGCCGGTCGACGGCCGGGTTCAGCGAGCACAGGCCGTTGGACAGCTTCTCCGGCAACATCGGGATGACCCGGCGCGGAAAGTACACCGAGGTCGAACGCCGGACCGCCTCGCCGTCGATCGGATCGCCGCCGCGCACGTAGTGGCCGACGTCGGCGATCGCGACGATCAGCCGGTAGTCGGGCGGCCGCTTCGCGCCGCGCGGCGACTTGCCGGTCGGCGCCATCGGCTCGCAGTAGACGGCGTCGTCGAAGTCGCGGGCGTCCTCGCCGTCGATCGTCACCAGCGGCACGTCGCGCAGGTCGACGCGCCCCTTCAGATCGGCGGGCCGCACGACGCCGGGCAGCGCCGCGGCGGCTTCGATCGCCCGCGGCGGAAACTCGTGCGGCACGTCGAACTTGCGCACCGCGATCTCGATCTCCATGCCGGGATCGTCGATCTCGCCGAGCACCTCGACGACCCGGCCGATCGGCGCCGCGTGACCCGATGGCGGTTCGGTGATCTCGACCGTCACCACCTGCCCGGGCTGCGCCTTGCCGGCATCGCCGGGCGGAATCAGGATGTCGTGCTTGATCCGCTGGTCCTCGGGCACGACGATCGTCACGCCGCGCTCGTTCAGCAGACGGCCGACCAGGCGACGGTGCGCGCGCGCGGTCACCTCGACGATCGCGCCCTCGGGACGGTTGCGGGCGTCGAAGCCGGTGCGCCGGACCAGCACGCGGTCGCCGTGCATCGCCTTCTGCATCTCGCGCGGGGCGATGAACAGGTCCGCCCCGCCCTCGTCGGGGATCAGGAAACCATAACCGTCGCGGTGCCCCTGGATGCGGCCGGCGATCAGGTCGAGCTTGCTGGCGATCAGCAGCACGCCCTTGCGGTTGGGCATCAACTGGCCGTCGCGCTCCATCGCCTTCAGGCGGCGGTTCAGGATCGGAAAGCGCTCGGGCGAAACGCCCAGTTGCGCGGACAGCTCGGCCGGCGTCAGCGGCGCGGCCGACTGGCGCAGGCATTCGAGGATCTCGTCGCGCGACGGCGGCGCCCAATCGGTCGTCTGGTCGATCGCCCGGTCGGTCGTCCGGTCGCCGGCGGCCTCGCCGTGCGGCGCGTTCGGGGACGCCTGCCTGGACGTCGAAGCCGGAGGGTGGGCCCGGGGCCCGGTGTTTTTCTTGTCGTTCACTCGTGTTTTCTTCTACAGCCGTTTGACAAAGCTAGTTTATTGATTAAAATGCGCAGCCTCGACTGATGAACGACGCTTCGGCGCAAACGCCACGGCGGATTCAACAGTCGGTGCCCGGGCCCAGATGGCGGAATTGGTAGACGCACTAGGTTCAGGTCCTAGCGGTGGCAACACTGTGGAGGTTCGAGTCCTCTTCTGGGCACCAAGATTCGCAAACCGCGGCGCGCTCACAAGGCGGCCGCGGTTTTTTATTGCCCGTCGCCGATGAGATCGATCGACGCCGTCTTTCCCGCGTTGTCCGAGCCCAGCGTTCGCCGCTACCTGACCGGCCAGGTCGTATCGGTGCCCGGCGCCTGGGCGCAGTCGATCACGCTGAACCCGCTGCTGTAGCGGATGCGCCGCGACGCCTCGCTGCTGGGCGCGCTGATCGGCTCGATCGCGCTGGCGCTGCTCGGGCTGCTGGCGCTCGACGCGCTGACGCCGGTCGTGCCGCTGGACGCCGCTGGTCTGCGGCGCCGCGCTCGGCATCGTCGCGCTGGCCGCGCACCCAGTGCCCGCCGGCATCGGCTTCTGGCTGCTCGGCCTGAACGCCGTGCTGCTGAGCGCGTGGATCGGCTGGCTGCCGTGGCGGCAGTCCCGGTCGACGGACGCGCAGGCCGAGGATTGACGCGCCGGACTCAGCGAGCCGACCCCCAGCGCTTCTTCAGATCGCCGGGCCCCATGTGGTCGTACTCCTCGAACGGCTGGTGGATCCACGGATTGGTCGGCAGCGATTCGATGTAGAAGTCGGGCTCGGCGACCGAGGCGCCCTTGCGCCAGATGACCGCCGAACGCATCTCCTGGAGCTGCGGATAGCGCGCGCGCAGCGCCGGCAGCACCTCGACCAGCGTCGCGCCCGAATCGACCAGGTCGTCGGCCAGCAGCCAGCGCGGACCGGGCAGCGGCTGCGCGCTGGCGATCGCGTCGCCGACCAGCAGGCGGCTCTGCTGGGTGCCGCCCTGCTCGCGGTACGAGCTCGTGAACAGCACGCCGAGCGGCTTGCGGAACAGCCGCGACAACACGTCGCCGACCCGCAGCCCGCCGCGGGCCAGGCAGACGATCGCGTCGAATTCCCAGCCCGAATCGTAGACCTGGATCGCCAGCTTCTCGATCAGGCGGTTGTACTCGTCCCAGGAGACGTACAGATCCTTCATCTCAGTCTCCGAACGGGTGGCGCACGAGGATCGTCTCGTCGCGGTCGGGCCCGGTCGACACCAGGTCGATCGGCGCGCCGGTGACCTCGGCGATCCGCTCGACGAAGCGCTTGGCGTTGGCCGGCAGGCCGCTCCATTCGCGCACGCCCACCGTCGACTCGGTCCAGCCGGGCATCTCCTCGTAGACCGGCTCGCAGTGCGCGACCGCGTCCGCGCCGAAAGGCAGCTTGTCGACGATCTCGCCGTCGATCCGGTAGGCCGTGCACAGCTTGACGGTCGGCAGGCCGTCGAGCACGTCGAGCTTGGTGATGCACAGGCCGCCGACGCCGTTGATCTGGATGCTGCGCTTGAGAGCGGCGCGTCGAACCAGCCGCAGCGGCGCGGCCGCCCGG
>JASGFT010000266.1:0-5553 GCA_047605425.1 Burkholderiaceae bacterium
AGCACGGCGCAGCACGTCGTCGTCGATGACGAGGGTCAGATTGGCCATAGTGGGTTCCGCGAGCACGTAATCCGTGCTACACAGTTTACGTGTCTTCATGAAAGAATCACGGCAGGCCTCGTCGACCGGCGGATCAATCCGGGCGAAGCAATCTGGCCAGGTGCAGGCGGGCAGGGCGGTTCTCATCGGCGCTGTCCACCGGATTCGGCCCCGCCCCGTCCGGCGGCGTTTCGACCAGCCACCGGTGCAATTGCGTCACGCGCGTCAGCGACGCGCGGGCCTCGGCCAGTCGCTGCATGTTCTCGATCGGCCAGGTCAGCGCCTGGGTCATCTGCTGGAAGGCCTGGGCCGTCTGCATCAGCACGCCCAGCGTGATCGTGCCGGCAATGTAGCGCGGCGCGACGACCAGGATCGGAACGGCCTGCGAGAGCATCGTCCAGCTCGACGAGAACATGACGAGGTTCGCGAGGGCCCGCGTCTGCCCGGTCCAGGCCCCGATCAGGCCGATGAACCGCCGATCCGCCTCGGGCCGCGCCGAATCGATCGATGGCTTGGCGATCGTCGCGCCGCTCTCGCGCGAGCTGGCGAGGCCGAAGCGAAAGTCGGCCTCCTTGCCCTGGCGCAGATTGGCCGCCCGCGTCAACGGCTGGCCGAGCCAGGTGGCCAGCGCGGCGCCCAGGCCGGCGTAGATCAGGGCTGCCCAGACCAAGTATCCCGGCAGCGCCAGCTCCCATGAGCCGAGCCTGACGTTGGTGATGCCGGACAGGCCCCACAGGATCTGCGCGAAGCTGACCAGCAGCAATACGCAGTAGAACAGCGAATGCGCGAGGTCGACCGAGGCCTCGGTGGCCACCCGGACGTCTTCGGTGATCCGGCCGTCCGGGTTGTCGAGCACGCTCTGCCGCTGCAATTGAAGGTCGCGCCCCCTGACCATCCATCGGTCGAGCAGGCGACGGGTCAGGTCGGCCCGCCACTCGATCTGCAGCCGGCGCCGGGTTCGCAGGTGGCTCGTCATCACCAGCAGATTGGCCAGGATGATCAATCCGGCGACGCCGGTCTCCCGCAGCACCGTCGTAAAGTTGCGCTGCTCGAGGGCATCGAAGAGCCGATGGCTCCACAGGTTGAGCGCGACCGGGACGGCGGCCTGGGCGATGGTCAGCACGACCAGCGCGAGGGTCAGTCCCCAGGCGAACCGGCGGCGATCGCCCAACCAGAACGCCGTCGCGCAACGCGGCAATCGATCAGGGTTGCCGGATCGATTCTCGATCGTCGGCGCGTCGTGCGGTGGCGTCGATGGCATGCCGGGCACGTCACGGTTGGCCACGCCGCGCCGCAGGCGCGCGGCGCGAGCCGCCGGGCAGGCGACTGGCTGCATCGTTCACCGTCGCCGCGGTTCTGGCGCCCGTCCGCCCGTTTCGCGCCTGTTCGATGAGGTTCGCATACCACCGGGCCGAAGCCTTCGGTGTGCGCTTCAGGGTTTCGAAGTCCACGTGCACGAGCCCGAACGGGTTCGTGTATCCGGCCCCCCATTCGAAGCTGTCGAGCAGCGACCAGACGAAGTAGCCACGGACGTCGGCGCCGGCGCGGATCGCATCGTGCATCGCGGCGATGTAGGTCTCCAGATAGGCCACCCGCCGGGGATCATGGACCTCGCCCGAGGCATCCGGCGTATCCAGGCTGCCGCAGCCGTTCTCGGTCACGTAGACCGGCAGCTTGTAGCGTTGCGAGAGCTCGATCAGCTCGTCGCGAAACGCATCCGGGAAGATCGCCCAGCCGATGTCCTCGCGCACGACCGCGTCGGCCGGCGGGTCGGCCCAGGCGAAGCCCCAGATCGCGTTCGGGTCGGGCTTCGCGAAGATCGGTCCATAGTGGTTCAAGCCCAGCCAGTCGATGCGCGGGCAGATCTGCGCCATGTCGCCGGCCTCGACCCAGGGCTCGATGGCCTCGGCGAGCAGCGCGGGGTAAGTCGCGCGCAACTGGGGCTCGGGAAACAGGAGGTTCCAGTGGGCATCGAGCACTCGCGCGGCCTGGCGGTCGGCCTCGCTCGGGGTCGCGGGCCGGACCGCCTGGCGGTTGTGGATCGCGCCGATCGACGCGTCGCGCACGGTGTCGCGCAGCACGTCGACGCCGCGGCCATGCGCCAGGTTCACGTGGTGGATCGCACGCTGGTCCGCGGGGCGAACCACGAGACCCGGGGCGCACCAGTCCATCGCATAGCCGAACAGCGTGAAGACCGAGAACTCGTTGAACGTGATCCAGCGCTTGACCCGGTCGCCGAGCCGCCGCGCCATCAGCGCGGCGTAGTCGGCGAACCAGCCGGCGCTGTCGCGCGCGGTCCAGCCGCCGAGGTTCTCGAGCGCCTGCGGCAGGTCCCAGTGGTAGAGGCAGGCCCACGGTTCGATGCCGGCGGCGAGCAGCGCATCGACCAGCCGGTCGTAGAACGCCATCCCCGCTTCGTTGACCTTGCCGCGGCCCGCCGGCAGCACGCGCGGCCACGCGATCGAGAACCGGTAGGCATCGACGCCGAGCGACTCCATGATCGCGACGTCCTCGCGGTAGCGGTGGTAGTGGTCGCAGGCCACGTCGCCGGTACCGCCCATCTGGACCTTGCCCGGCAGCGTGCAGCGCGTGTCCCAGATGCTGGGTCCGCGGCCGTCCTCGCGAGCGGCGCCCTCGATCTGGTAGGCGGATGTCGAGACGCCCCACACGAAATCACGGGGCCAGGTGCGGGCGGTCGGCTTGACGCTCATCGGATGCTCACGCGTTGTTGTCGGCACCGTAGCACCCGTGGGGATACCCGCGAGCCGTCGTGTCGGCAGTTTGCATCCTGTCACGGTCCGCGAGGCCGGGCTCCGCCAAACGGGGACGAATGCGGTTTCAAATATTGGATGGAGACCTTCGGAAGGAAAGCAGCGCATGCCGCACGAACCGTCAAGCCAAACCCCGACCACAGTGGCCCGTCCCGGTGCGGACCCGAATCCGTCACCCCTGCTTCCGTCATGCGCCGGATTTCCCGCCGGTTTCGTCTGGGGCTCGGGCACCTCGTCGTATCAGATCGAGGGTTCGCCGGTGCACGACGGCGGCGGCGAGTCGGTCTGGGACGTCTTCGCTCGCCGTGAAGGCGCGATCAAGGACGGGCATTCCGGCGACGTGGCCTGCGACCACTATCGGCGCTACCGCGAGGACGTCGGCCTGATGAAGCAGATGGGCCTGGGCGCCTATCGCTTTTCGCTGTCCTGGCCTCGGCTGTTCCCGGACGGGGCCGGCCGCCGCAACGAAGCCGGTTTCGCGTTCTACGACCGGCTGATCGACGAGTTGCTCGCGGCCGGCGTCACGCCGTGGATCACGCTGTTCCACTGGGATCTGCCGCAGGCGCTGCAGCAACGCGGCGGCTGGATGGTGCGCGAATCGGCCGACTGGTTCGCCGACTACGCCGAGGCCGCGGTCACGCGCTATTCGGACCGCGTCCGGCACTGGTTCACGCACAACGAGCCCGAGGTGTTCATCTTCCTCGGCCACCACCTGGGCACGCACGCGCCGGGCCAGAAGCGGCCCTGGGCGGACATCCTGACGATCTCGCATCACGTGATGCTCGCGCACGGCAAGGGCGTCCAGGCGATGCGCGCCAGCGCGCGGCAGGCGATCGAGATCGGCTACGTCGGCGCGCTGTGGCCCGGCGTGCCGGCGTCGTCCGATCCGGCCGATCTGGAGGCCGCGCGCCGCGCGAGCTTCGGCGGCCTGGCCGGCTGGTTGCTCGAGCCGGTCTACCGCGGCGAGTACCCGGCCCAACAACTCGCCGAGTACGGCGATCAGGTGCCCAAGCACGATCCGGCCGACCTGAAGATCATCGCCCAGCCGCTCGACTTCTTCGCGATGAACACCTACCAGGGCAACATCGTGCGCGCCGGCCCCGATGGCAAGCCGCAGGTCGTCGCGCCGCCGCAGGGCAATCCGCGCACGGCCTTCTCGACGTTCGATCTGCTACCCGAGGCGCTCTATTGGGGGCCGCGCTGGTATCACGAGCGCTACGGCCTGCCGGTCTACGTGACCGAGAACGGGATGAGCCTGACGGATTGGGTCTCGCTCGACGGTGTCGTCGACGATCCGCAGCGGATCGATTTCCTGCGCCGCTATCTGCGCGAGCTGCGCCGCGCCGTCGCGGACGGCGTCGACGTGCGCGGCTATTTCGCCTGGAGCCTGCTGGACAACTTCGAATGGGCCGAAGGTTACCGCGAGCGCTTCGGCCTGATCCACGTCGACTATGCGACGCAGAAGCGGACGCCTAAGCGTTCGTTCGACTGGTACCTCGAGACGATTCGGAGCAACGGGGCGAAGCTGTAGGAGACTGGGCTTCCAGGCTGCGGGCGCTGGTGGTGCAGCAAGGGCCAGCGCATGAGGGGCACCTGAGTACGAAGGTGTAGCTGTTGGTGTCCAGAGCGTGCCAAGGCCTGCTTTTTTGTCGCACATTCGCTATTTGCAAATGGCGAACAGCGGCTGACCATGTACCGCCACAAGTCCAACCCGCGAATCGTGCTTCGTCTCCAGAATCTGGCGGTGTTGTTGCGCTTGTCGCCGGAGACGGGTCTGGCGCCTACTTATAGCGCGATGAACTCGCCATGTTCCCCTCAACGCCCCATCGATCGCAACCACGCATCCAGATCGTCGGCCACGGCCCGGCTTGCCTGCGCGAGCGCCTGGGCGCCGCCGGCCGCATCGGCGCGGGTCGCGGCCACGGCGCGCTCGAACCGGCGCTGGGCCAGCAGTCGGTCGCCGCCGGAGGGCATGAGCCTCGAGGCATCGGCAGCGTTGCCTGCAGCCGGACGACGCCACTGGAGCGATCCGGGTCGCCGAAGACCCGCTCGAAGCGCTCCAGGTCGACGACCAGCACCGCTGGCTGCCGCTCGGAATCACGGCCGCGGATTCCGGCCTGGTCCGGCGTCAGGACCGGGCGGCCGGCCTGCAGCCGGCGCGCGAGCTGCTGCGCCAGCAGGGTTTCGACCGGCCGGCTCCAGCGAGCTTGGCGATAGGCCTGTAGCTGATAGGCATCGGCATAGGCGTGCCGGTACAGCGCCATTTGACCGGCGGCGGGCAGGCCGCCGGCGGTCATCCGGTCGAGCGCCAGCGGCGCCGTGCCGGTCGGCGCGACTGTAACCCGCGGGCCGCCGGCTTCGCAAACCGCCGGTCGGTCTGGCCGCTACGGTATCAGGGGTAATGGCCGGTCAGTGCAGGACGCGCTCGAACTGGCGCAAGTTCGGTGGCGCCCAGCGCCAGCCCGTCAGCATCACCCGCAATGGCCGCCCCTCGGTGGTGATGGTTTCTGCGCAGAGCTACGCCCGACGGCAGCGCGTGGCGCGCCAACGCCTGCGTCCGGCCATGCGCCGCTCAGGCGAACATGCAGCGGCCCGAGGCATGGACGAGGACGTGCCGGACCAACTGCTCACGGATGAAAGCTGAAGAGCCCGCTCGGCACGGCCGATGATGCCGAGCAGGCGTCCGCTGCTCAGCGCCGCCCGCCGAGCAGGGAGCCGCCGAGCTTGAGCAGGTCCGACAGAT
>JASGFT010000267.1:0-5536 GCA_047605425.1 Burkholderiaceae bacterium
GCCTGCGGATCCGCGTCGGCCATCGCCTCGGCGATGGCTTCGACGTCGTGATCGCTCAGCGTCGCGATCCGCGCCGCGACGTCGGCCCCGGACCGCGCCGCCTCGGCGCAGCGCGTCAGCAGATCGATCCGGGCCTGCCGCGGATCGGCGGGCAGGTCGAGCAGGTCGCCCATCGTCGGCGTACGGAACACGATGTCGTGATGCCGGATGACAGGATCCGGCGCCGCGTCGTCGCGCGAAGCGTCGCCGCGCAGGTCGGCGGCCTGCAGCATCGATTCGAGTTGCTGGCCGCACGCCGGACAGGCGGCGACGACGAGCAGGCCGGCCCCGAACAGAGACTCTCGCAGCCGCAGCAGCAGGTCGTTGCCGTGCCCGAACGCGATCGACTCCAGCTCATGCCGCTCGCATTGCGGGCAGGCGGCCTCGAGCAGCGCGAGCGCGCGGCGCGGCGGCGGCAGGTCGAAGCCGCCTTCCCAGACCGCCAGCAACTGTTCGGCGCCGAGGGCGAGCATCGCCGGTCATCCTACGGCGGGGTCGGTAAAGGTCGGCTCGACGGGCTCGGGCACCTCGACGTCGCGCTGCCAGCCTTCGTTCTCGAGCTTGATGTGCTGGATGGCGACCGCGTTGGCGTTGGCGTCGAGGTCGGGCATGGCCTGGTATTCGGACACCCAGCAGCGGTACACCTTGTAGGCGAGCGCGAGCTGCCCGGCCTCGTTGTACACCTCGATGATGATGTCCTTGCGGAAGTCCTTCAGCGACACCTCGGCGCCGAGGCCGGCCCCGTAGTCCCAGACCTTGTTCGTCCATTGCTCGAACGCCACGTCGTGGGTGACGCCGCGTTCGAGCGTGATCGCTTCGTACTCGGTGCGCCCCGGCGATTTGCGGCTCGAGCTCGGATCGCCGCCCTCGCGATGCTTGACCACCTCGGTCGTGCGCTTCAGTCCGCCGACCTTGCTGACGCCGGCGACGTATCGTCCGTCCCACTTCACCCTGAACTTGAAGTTCTTGTACGGATCGAACCGCTGCGCGTTGACGGTGAATTGCGTCATGACTTCGCTCCTCAGGTCTGGATCTGTCCGGCCATCTGCTGCAACTGGACCACGACGAACTCGGCAGGCTTGAGCGGCGCGAAGCCGACCAGGATGTTGACGATGCCCTTGTCGATGTCGTTCTGCGTCGTCGTGTCCTTGTCGCACTTCACGAAGTACGCGTCCTTGGGCGTCGAGCCCTGGAACGCGCCCTGGCGGAACAGGTCGTGCATGAACGCGCCGACATTCAGGCGGATGCTGGCCCACAGCGGCTCGTCGTTCGGTTCGAACACGACCCATTGCGTGCCGCGGTACAGGCTCTCCTCGATGAACAGCGCGGTGCGGCGCACCGGCACGTACTTCCATTCCGAGCCTTGCTGATCGTTGCCCTGCAAGGTGCGCGCGCCCCAGACCACGGTGCCGTATACGGGGAAATTGCGGATGCAGTTGACCGCCTGCGGGTTAAGCACCCCGTTCTCGTCGTTGGTCAGCGTCGCCTTGGCGCCGACCGCGCCGGTCACGCTGGCGAGCGTGCCCGCCGGGGCCTTCCACACGCCGCGAGCGGTGTCGGTGCGCGCGTAGATGCCGGCGATGAAGCCACATGGCGGAAAATCGCGAGGCCGGTATTCCTGCTTCGGGTCGGGCGCGCTGAGCCACGGAAAGTAGAGCGCCGAATTGATCGAATCGGCGCCGGTGATGCCGGCCGGACCCGTCTTGATCTGATCGAAGGTCTGGCCCTGCGCGCAGTCGACGATCATGAACGCGCGTTTCTGCCGGCAGTAGGCCTGCAGCTTCGAGATCGTCGTCGGCGTGGTTTCCGCGGGAACGCAAAGCAGGTTGAACAGATCGACGCGATCGAGCTGGCGGATCGCGCTGGTCTCGATCGTCGGATCGATCTTGGCTTCGAAGGCCGACGTGTTCGGCGTCAGGACGTCGCCGTCCTCGCCGCCCTCGAGCACCTTCGGCATGTCTCCCGTGTCGGCCGGAGGTGCCGTCGTGCCGGATGCCACCGTGACGCGAACGAGAGCCGAATCCGCGTTGATGACGGTCTCCACGTAACGCGGATCGGTTGTGGCGACGGACAGTCTGTCGAACACCTCCACCGCGCCGCCCAAGGGCTTGCCGTCCGCATCGACCGGCACGACCGAGAGCTGGAACGTCCCCGACGACAAGGTCGAGTTCACGATCCGGATGCCGTAGCCCTTGCCCCATTTACCGGGGCTGCTGGCGCTCAGGGTCAAGCCTTCGATCGTCACGGCCGCCGGTTTCGCGGTGTCCGCGGCCAGGCGAACGATATAAGCCTTGCTGCCGCCGTTGCCGAAGAACTGATTGACCGCGTAGCCGAGGTAGCTGCGGCTGTCGAGGCCGCCATAGCGGCGCGCATAGTCGGCCCAGCTAAGTACCAGTCCGGCCTGGTCGGTCGGCCCCATCGGCGACCAACCGACGAAGGCCGCGATCGAGGTCGCCACTCCCGTGATCGTGTGCACGCCGCTCGAAAGCTCCTCGATGTAGACGCCGGGATAAGTAAGCGCGACTGGCATCAGCGTTCTCCTCGTTGCGATGGAATCGATTCGAGAACGATTCCGCGGTGGTGCGGCTCCCGCCGGAGCAGGATGAATGGATTGTGAGTTCGGCCGTGGCGTCCGCAAAGAGGGCAAATACCCCGTTTTTTTCGCTGGATCCGGCCGCGCCCTCTTGTCAGGTAATCGGCGGTCTCCTCGCGCCCGCCGCGCCGCCGGGCGCCGGCCGCTGGCCGCGGACCTCCGGAATCGAGCCCTAGTCCCGGGCGGGAGGCGTATCGCTCCAGGCCGCGTCCGTGGCCAGGCGTAGCGTCAGCAGCGCGATGAAGGCCATCACCCCGATGCCGGCGGACAGAACCAGCGAACCGCTGCCCCACCGATCCAGCGCGAGACCGAACAACCACGGCGCCAGCGCTTGCGCCACGCGTGCCGGAACCATCAGCACGCCCTGCCGGTGTCCGTAGCCGTGCGGGCCGAAGATGACCAGCGGCAGCGTCCCTTTCGCGATGGTCAGGATGCCGTTGCCGGCCCCATGCAGGATGCCGAAGGCCGCGGCCGCCGGCGCGCCGAAGAGAACCAGCAGGACGACGCCGAGCGGATGCAGGACGGATGCGATGCGCGCGGAAAGCAGCGGATGCACTTTTCTCAGCAAGCCGAACTCGAGCAGGCGCGCGCCCACCTGTGCTGGCCCGATCAGCGTCCCCACGAAGACTGCCGTGGCGAGCGAGGCGCCGGCGGCCTGGAGCAGCCGGGGCAGGTGCGCAGCCATCGCCGTGGAGATGAACCAGGTCGCTGCGAAGACGAACGACAGCACGAAGGTGGCTCGCCACGACGCGCCGGCGGATCGGCCGCGGGCCGAAGCGCTGCCCTCGTCCTTCAGCGGAAGGTCGTGCCTTGCCGGCAGTGCCACGGCACGAGGCAGGATCGCATTCAGCGGCAGACCGAGCAGAAGATGAAGTGCGGCCCACGTGAAACAGGCCTCGCGCCAGCCCCACTGCGCTTCGAGCAACGCGGACAGCGGCCAGCCCACGGTGCTGGCGAAGCCCGCGATCAGCGTGATGCCGGTGATGCCGCTGCGCGAGTCCCGGCCGTAGAGCCTGACCAGGGTGGCGAACGCGGTTTCGTACAGGCCGCTGCCCATGCCGATGCCCGTGATGATCCAGGCGGCGAACAGCCCCACGGAACCTTCAGCCAGGCCCAGCCCGAGCAGCCCGAGCGCGAACAGGACGCTGGTGCCCATCAGCACCGGCCGGCCCCCCCATCGGTCGATCGCCGCTCCCGCTCGCGGTCCCACCAGCGCCGACACGACGAGCGCTACCGAGAAGGCGGCGAAGACCGTGGGCACGGACACGCCCAGATCCTTCGCCATCGGCGCGGCCAGCATGGCCGGCAGGTAGTACGTGGACGCCCACGCCAGCGTCTGCGCCGCGCCCAGCGCGACGACGGTGCCCGTGCATCCTAACCGCATGTCAGTGGCAGCCGTTGCCCGATGCCGAGCTCGACAGCTCGCGATGCCAGGAGATCTCGTGCATGAAGGATCCGTGGTGATGTGCGTGATCAGCGGCCGCGAGAAGAAGCGGAGGACTTTTCCATGAATTCAACATTCATTGAATGATGAATCAAGACAAGCCCGCTCTGCGCAGACATCGGCGCCTCACTCCGGAGGTTCGCCCGGGATCCGTGCTCGTGGCAGGCACGCGCCGCTAGCCGCAGGTCTCCGGGACCAGGCGCGAGACCATCCTGGATAGCGACACCTTGTCGGACAGGCCGAGCGTCCGATAGATCTCGTTCAGGTAGTTGTTGACGGTCGACTCGGACAGATTCAGCTTCCTGGAGACCTCCTTCTGGGAGGCGCCGCGCGAGAACTGGATCGCGACGGCCTGCTTTCGTCTGCCGAGGCTGTCGATCGGGAACCGGCGCCGTATCCGGATCAGCGTTCCGATGCCGGTCGGCTGCGAGTACAGCACGATCCGCCTGCCGGTCCACACGCTGTCCGTCTGCGCGGCGATCGACGCCAGTGCCTGCTCCGGCAGGGCCGGCCCGCGCCAGCCGGGCCATTCTTCCTTCATCAGCTCGTGGAAATCCGGCTCCGCCGCCGTCAGCACCTGGCGCTCGTTCAGCAGGGCGACGACGAAAGGACAGGCGAAGCCCACCGGCGGGCGGGCGGCTTCGAGCACCACGCTTCGCGTCCAGCCTTCGATGAGGTGCGGGGCGATGAACTCGAAATTCGCCGTTTCCGCTCCGGTGAAGGGCGCCGCGGTGTCGCGCCGGCCCAGGCCCAGGCCGGCGAAGAGCCTCAGCTTCGAATCGAATACCGTGATCGCCATCGCGTGACGATACGGCCGACGCTCCGCGGACATCCTGGCCTCGGCCGACCCATGGCCGGGGAGCGGCATCCGCATGGCCACGCCGGGCGACGCCATGCAGCGGGCAAGCAGGTGGGCATCGTCGAAGATGCCCTCGCCGACGAACGGCTCCAGCGCCTCCGATGACTGATCCACTCGTTGCTGGCAATGAAGCTGCGCCCCGGTTCCTGACATCGAACCGCGCATCAGCGCGGCGATATCAAAGGGGACGCGACCGCGCAATCGCCCCAGTGCTCTCGCGCAGAAGGTATCGCTCGCATCGGCTGCGACGGAATCACGATGAATGTCCAGAATCAGGTCGCTCAGGGGATCGCTCATGATGAGTCTCCGTTTCCTTGGCCCCTGGAACGTTCTATTGTCGGGATTTCAAAGACTGCGAGAATCATCAAATTTCGTGAGCCGCTCGCCGCGCGGACGCCTCGCCACGGACCGCTCGCCGCGAACCGGGCGGGGATGCCCCGATGCGGCCAGGCCGCTAAGATCGGACGATGACCCCGACTCCGCGATCTCCTCCCGCCGAATCCCGCGCGTCCGCGACTTCCGCGACTTCCGCGACTTCCGCGACTTCCGCGACACCCGCGACACCCGCGACACCCGCGACACCCGCGACACCCGCGACACC
>JASGFT010000268.1:0-5490 GCA_047605425.1 Burkholderiaceae bacterium
CGGTCTTCCACATCATGAACCACGCGACCTTCAAGGCCTCGCTGTTCATGGCCGCCGGCATCGTCGACCACGAGGCCGGCACGCGCGACCTGCGCAAGCTCGGCGGGCTGCGGCAGAGCATGCCGATCACCGCGACGCTGGCCACCGTCGCCAGCGCGGCGATGGCGGGCGTGCCGCTGCTCAACGGCTTCCTGTCCAAGGAGATGTTCTTCGCCGAGACGATCTATCTGGGGGGCGAGGGCGCCTGGATGTCGAGGGCGCTGCCGGTGCTGGCCACGGTGGCCGGCACGTTCAGCGTCGCCTATTCGCTGCGCTTCGTCTACGCGACGTTCTTCGGCGCCCCGCGCGACGACCTGCCGCGCGCGCCGCACGAGCCGCCGCGCTGGATGCGGTTTCCGGTCGAGGCGCTGGTGTTCCTGTGCCTGATCGTCGGCATCGTGCCTCAGGAGACGGTCGGTCCGCTGCTGGCGGTCGGCGCCGCCGCGATGCTGCAGGCGACACCGCCCGAATACAGCCTGGCGATCTGGCACGGGTTCAACCTGCCGCTGATGATGAGCGTGGTCGCGCTGGTGGCCGGCGTGCTGCTGTACAAGACGCTGCTGCTCTGGCTCGGGCGCCGCACGGTGACGGCGGTGCCGATCACCAGTTGGTTCGACGGCCGTCGCACGTACCGCGCGGTGCTGATCGGCCTGATGCTGGGGGCGCGCGCGATCGGCCGGCTCGTCAGCACGCGGCGGCTGCAGAAGCAGTTGCTGCTGATCGTCGTCGTCGCGTTCGCGGCCGGGGCCACGCCGCTGTGGCTGGGACAGGGCATCTCGCGCGGGCCGGTGCCGTCCAAGGAGATCAATCCGGTCTTCGTCGTGTTCTGGGCCGTCGGCATGGCCTGCGCGGTCGGTGCCGCCTGGCAGGCCAAGTACCACCGGCTGGCCGCGCTGATCATGCTGGGCGGGGCCGGGCTGGTCACCTGCCTGACCTACGTCTGGTTCTCGGCGCCGGACCTGGCGCTGACGCAGGTGATGGTCGAGATCGTCACCACGGTGCTGATGCTGCTGGGCCTGCGCTGGCTGCCCAAGCGCTTCGAGCCGCGGGGCGCCGCCGGCCGGCGGCGCTCGTGGCGCGCGCGCGGGCGCCGCCTGCGCGACCTGATCGTGTCGATCGTCGGCGGGGCGGGGGTCGGCGCGCTGGCCTTCGCGGTGCTGACCCGGCCGGTCCCGGAATCGGTCGCCAATCACTACCTGGCGCGTTCGCTGTCCGAGGGCGGCGGCGCCAACACCGTCAACGTCATCATCGTCGACTTCCGCGGCTTCGACACGATGGGCGAGATCGTCGTGCTCGGCGTCGTCGCGCTGACGGTGTTCGCGTTGCTGCGCCGGTTCCGCCCGCCGCCCGAGAGCCTCGAGACCCCGCACCAGCGCCGGGCCCGCGCGATCGACGAGATCGTCGACGCCGAGGAGGCCGCCGAGGCGGCCGCGCGCGAGCGGGCCGAGGCCGAGCGTCGCGCCGCGGCCGCCGCGGCCGCGCAGGCGATGGCGGCCGACGCGGTGCGCGCGGCGATCGAGACGCAGGAGGCGCACGCGATCGCGCTGGCCCAGGGGCTCGTCGAGGAGACGGCGCTGGCCGACGGCCTGCCCGAGCGCCCGGCCGACGAGGAGGCGGCCGATCGCTTCCGGCGCAAGCGCATCGAGCGCCACGCGATCGATTCGGCGACCGGCGATTTCGTGCTGCCGGCGATCGTGCTGCGGCTGATGATGCCGCTGGCCGGCCTCGTGTCGGTCTACCTGTTCCTGCGCGGGCACAACGATCCGGGCGGCGGTTTCGTGGCCGGCCTGGTGTTCGCCGTCGCGATCATCATGCAGTACATGGTCAGCGGCACCGACTGGGTCGAGGCGCACATGTCGCTGCGGCCGGTGCGCTGGATCGCCGTCGGCCTGCTGCTGGCGGCCGGCACCGGCGCGTCGGCGGTCGTGTTCGGCCACCCGTGGCTGACCAGCCAGGACACGCACCTGCATCTGCCGCTGATCGGCGACCTGCACCTGAGCACCGTGATGCTGTTCGACCTCGGCGTGTTCGCGCTGGTGGTCGGCGCGGTGATCCTGATCCTGATCGCGCTGGCCCACCAGTCGCGTCGCCGCCACCGCGCGATCGCCGCGTCGGGCCGGCAGCGCGCGACCGCGGGCGAGCCCTGACCGCCCCACTGGAACCCTGGCGATGGAAATCTACTACGCGATATCGATCGCGGTCCTGACCGGCTCCGGCATCTGGCTGCTGCTGCGCCCGCGCACGTTCCAGGTGCTGATGGGATTGTCGCTGCTGTCCTACGCGGTCAACCTGTTCATCTTCGCGATGGGGCGCCTGTCGGTCAATCGCGCGCCGTTCGTGGCCGCCGGCGAACCGGCCTCGCTCGCGCTGTACGACGATCCGCTGCCGCAGGCGCTGGTGCTGACGGCGATCGTCATCAGCTTCGCGACGACGGCGCTGTTCCTGGTCGTGCTGCTGGCCTCGCGCGGGCTGACCGGCACCGACCACGTCGATGGCCAGGAGGCCGACGACTGATGTCGTTGCCGATCGAACACCTGATGCTGGCGCCGATCGCGCTGCCGATGGTCACCGGCGCGCTGATGCTGTTCATCAGCGACCGGCGCCGTCAGTTGCGTACCTGGCTGAACCTGGTGTCGACCGCATTGTTCGTGGCGGTCTGCGTGACGCTGTTCGTGCTGATCGCGCAGGGCTGGGGCGGGCGCACCAACATCCAGGCGCTGGACATCGGCCCGGTGCAGGTGCCCGATGCCGCGGTCGGCGTCTACCTGGCCGGCAACTGGCCGGTGCCGATCGGCATCGCGCTGGCGATCGACCAGTTGTCGGCGCTGATGCTGGTGCTGACCTCGGTGCTCGGTCTGGCCAGCGCGATCTACGCGACCGCGCGCTGGGACCGCGCCGGCGCGCACTACCATTCGCTGTTCCAGTTCCAGTTGATGGGGCTGGCCGGCGCGTTCCTGACCGCCGACCTGTTCAACCTGTTCGTGTTCTTCGAGGTGCTGCTGGCCGCCTCGTACGGCCTGGTGCTGCACGGCACCGGCGAGGCGCGCGTCAGCGCGGGCCTGCACTACATTGTCGTCAACCTGGCCGCCGCCAGCCTGTTCCTGCTCGGCATCAGCCTGATCTACGCGACCACCGGCACGCTGACGCTGGCCGACATCGCGCTGAGGGTCACGACGGTCGCGCCGGCCGATCGCGGCCTGCTCGAGACCGGCGTCGCGCTGATCGGCGTCGTGTTCCTGGTCAAGGCGGCGGCCTGGCCGATGAACTTCTGGCTGCCGCCCGCTTATGGCTCGGCCAGCGCGCCGGTGGCCGCGCTGTTCTCGGTGATGACCAAGGTCGGCCTGTACGCGGTCATCCGCATCTCGTCGCTGCTGCTCGGCGAGGACGCGACCAGCACGACCGTCGGTTTCGGCAACGAGTGGCTGCTGGTGATCGGCGTGGTCACCGTGATCTTCGGCATGATGGGGGTATTCAACGCGCACGGTCTGGCCAAGCTCGGCTGCCATTTCGTCATCGTCTCGTCGGGCACGCTGATGGCCGCGCTGGCGCTCGACCAGCCGCGCGTGACCGGCGGCGCGCTGTTCTACCTGGTCAATTCGACGCTGGCGATCGGCGCGTTCTTCCTGCTGGTCGAGATGGTCGAGCGCAGCCGCGTGCCCGAGGGCGTGCATCCGGCCGATCATTACCAGCACCACGAGCTGGACCACGGCGACGATCCGTCGGTGGCCGACGTCGAGATCGTCGGCGTGCCGATCTCGTCGGCCACCGCGTTCCTGGGCCTGAGCTTCATCGGCTGCGGCCTGCTGCTGATCGGCCTGCCGCCGCTGTCGGGCTTCCTGGCCAAGTTCTCGCTGCTGTCGGCGGTGCTCAGCGACGAGAGCATGGTCGCCGGCCGCGACGCGCTGCTGCCGGGCAACGGCGCGTGGTGGCTGTTCGCGCTGGTGATCCTGTCCGGGCTCGCCGGCACCATCGCGTTCACGCGCGCCGGCATCCGGCTGTTCTGGGCGGTCTCGTCGCGCCAGGCGCCGGTGCTGCGCGCCAACGAGGCGCTGCCGGTGACGCTGCTGCTCGGCTGCTGCCTGGCGATGACGATCTTCGCCGATCCGCTGCAGCGCTTCCTGCAATCGACGGCCGAGGCGCTGGCCGCTCCGAGCGCCTACGTGCAGTCGGTGATGCAGGCGAGGCCGATGCCATGAGCCGGGTGCTGCGTCGGCTGTTCCCGTCGCCGTTGCTGTCGCTGGCGATCTGGGCGTTCTGGCTGCTGCTCAACGGCAGCGTGGCGCCGGGGCACCTGATCCTGGGCGCGGTGCTCGGCGTCTACGCGCCGTGGGTCACGCGGCGGCTGCGTCCGCAGCGCGCGTACGTGCGCCACCCGTGGCTGATCATCCGGCTGATCGGGCACCTGCTGCTCGACGTCCTGCAGTCGAACCTGCTCGGCGCGCGGTTGTTCCTGACCAACCCGGCCGACTTGAAATCCGGCTTCGTCACGATCCCGCTGCGGCTGCGCGAGCCGCACGGCCTGATCGTGCTCGCGACCTGCATCAACGCGTCGCCGATGCTGGTCTGGGTAAGGATCACCGAGGATCGCAGCGAGCTGACGCTGCACCTGCTCGAGCTGCGCCGCGCCACCGAGCTGATCGAAGGCCTGCGCCGCCATTATGAAGAACCGTTGATCCGCATCTTCCAGGAACACCACCCCGATTATCGCGCTCGCGACGGCGCCGCCCCCCGGGGCGCCGCGCAGGCGGGCGCGAGCAACGACAAGCCGGAGGCCGTCACATGAGTCCGATCCTCGCCTGGGGCACCGCGCTGGCGATGCTCTGTTTCGCGGTCGCGATGCTGTTCGCGCTGATCCGCCTGTTCCGCGGGCCGGCCGCGCAGGATCGCGTGCTCGCGCTCGACACGATGTACATGAACGCGATGATGATCCTGCTGGTGCTGGGCATCCGCTTCGATACGATGCTGTATTTCGAGGTCGCGCTGATCATCGCGATGCTCGGTTTCGTCAGCAGCGTCGCGCTGGCCAAGTTCCTGCTCCGCGGCGAGGTCATCGAATGAACATGCAATGGTCGATGATGCCGCCCACGCTGTACGCATCGTGGGTGCCGATGTGGATCGAGATCCTGATCACGCTGCTGCTGGTCGCCGGCGGCATCATCACGCTGATCGGCTCGCTGGGACTGCTGCGGATGAACGACTTCTTCCAGCGGCTGCACGGGCCGGCGATGGGCAACACGCTGGGCTCGATCTGCATCCTGCTCGGCTCGCTGCTGTTCTTCTCGTTCAGCCGCCAGCGGCTCGTGTTCCACGAGGTGCTGATCCTGCTGTTCGTGCTGCTGACGGCGCCCGTCGTCGGCATGCTGCTGGCGCGCGCCGCGCTGTATCGCAAGCAGGGCGCGGCGCTCAGCGCGCAGGTCAAGGCGCGCGCCGGCGAACCGGGCTCGGCGGAAG
>JASGFT010000269.1:0-5447 GCA_047605425.1 Burkholderiaceae bacterium
CGCTGGCCTACAACAAGGACAACCAGGAAGACAAGGAACCGCTGTTCGACACCGCCGACACGCTGGTCGAGACGCTGCGGATCTTCACCGACATGATCGGCGGCATCCGCGTCCAGGCCGACCGGATGCGGGCCGCGGCGACCGAGGGCTTCGCGACGGCGACCGACCTGGCCGACTACCTGGTCCGCAAGGGGCTGCCGTTCCGCGATTCGCACGAGATCGTCGCGCACGCGGTGCGCCTGGCCGGCGACAGCGGCCGCGACCTGGCCGAGCTGCCGCTGGCCGAATTGCAGGCTTTCAGTCCGCTGATCGAGCAGGACGTCTTCGAGGTGCTGACGCCCGAGGGCTCGGTCGCGTCGCGCGCGCACCGCGGCGGCACCGCGCCCGACCAGGTCCGGCAGGCGATCGCCCGCGCGCGGGCGCGACTCGACGAATAAGCGACCGCCGCGCCCGTCACTTGCCGGTACGGGTAGCCATGAAGCTGTCGAACGTGCCTTCGGCGACGCGCGCCCAGGTCACCATGTCGGCTTGCGCGCCGAAGTACGAATCGTGGACCTTCTTGAAGTCCGGGTTCTTCGCGTTCAGTTCGCTGTACACCTCCATCGACGCCTTGTAGCAGGCTTCGAGGATCGGCCGCGAGAACGCGCGCAACTGGGCGCCATTGGCGATCAGCCGCTTGATCGCCAGCGGGTTGACCGCGTCGAACTTGCTGGTCATGTGCAGCAGCGCCTCTTGCGAGGCCGAGATCAACGCCGCCTTGTACTCGGCCGGCAGCCCGTCCATCGCCTTCGTGTTGACGAAGTTGGCCAGCGCCGCGCAGCCCTCCCACCAGCCCGGGTAGTAGTAGTACTTGGCGACCTTGTACAGGCCCAGCTTCTCGTCGTCGTACGGACCGACCCATTCGGCGCCGTCGATCGTGCCCTTTTCGAGCGCCGGATACAGGTCGCCGCCCGGGATCTGCTGGGCGATGACGCCCAGGCGCCCGAGCACCTCGCCGGCCAGGCCGGCGATCCGGTACTTGAGGCCCTTCAGATCCTCGACGGTCTTGATCTCCTTGCGTACCCAGCCGCCCATCTGCGCGGTCGTATTGCCGGCGAGCATCACCGTCACGCCCCACTTGGCCGCGAATTCGTTGAACAGCTTCTCGCCGCCGTTCTGGTACCACCACGCGTTGAACTGCCGGGTATTGAGCCCGAACGGTACCGCCGAACCGAACGCCCAGGTCGGATCCTTGCCGAAATAGTAGTAAGGCGCCGATTGGCCGATCTCGATGTTGCCGGCCTGCACGGCGTCGAGCACCTGGAACGCCGGCACGATCTCGCCGGCCGGATGCGCGCTGATCTGGAACTTGCCGCCGGTCAGGTCGGACACCCGCTTGACGAAGAACTCGGCCGTCCCGTACAGCGCGTCCAGGCTCTTGGGAAAGCTGGAGGCCAGACGCCAGCGAACGGCCGGCTGCGCGCCGACGATGGCGGGCGCTGCCAGGATCGACCCGGCCGCCGAACCGACGGCGGCCTTTCGAATGAAGGAACGACGCTGCATTGTGTCTCCTGAAGCGGATTGAGAACGCCCGGCGGCCTCCCGGCGGCGCCCGCGCGCGAGCCCGCCGGCAGGCCGCCGCCGGCCTGCGGATTCTAGGACGGCGATCGGCACGCCGCCCACCGCACTAACCCTTAGTGTCGCGCATCGGCCGCCGCCGGTTAGCCCCGGACGTCGACCGTTAGTCGGCCGGCAAAGGCCACCGGTCAATCCTTCGACGGCGGCGGCGATCGCTCGAGCTGCCGCTGCAGCGCGGCGGCCGGGTCGTCGGCCGGATCATCGCCGCCCTGCCGGTCGTCGGCCGCAGGCATGCCGCCGCTGCCGTCCTGTCCGCCCGCATCCGGCTGGCCATAAGGATTCTGCAGGCTGTCGCCCAGGCCGCCGTCGTCCAGCTCGATCCGCACCTTGTCCAGATCGACCTTGTGCTCCTTCTCGAGCCAGTAGGTGACCATGCCCGGCCAGAAGATCAGGACCGCGACCAGCATCAATTGCAGGATCACCCACGGGAACGCGCCCAGGTAGATGTCCGAGCTCTTGACCTCCTTGGGCGCGATGCCGCGCAGGTAGAACAGCGCGAAGCCGAACGGCGGATGCATGAACGAGGTCTGCATGTTGACGCACAGCAGCACGCCGAACCACACCAGATTGATGTCGAGCTTGGCGGCCACCGGCACCAGCATCGGGATGATGATGAAGGCGATCTCGAAGAAGTCGAGAAAGAACGCCAGGAAGAAGACGAAGATGTTGACGACGATCAGGAAGCCGGTCGCCGAGTTGCCGATCACCGAGGTCAGCATGTGCTCGACCCACAGGCCGCCGTCGACGCCCTGGAAGACCAGCGAGAAGACCGTCGAGCCGATCAGGATGAAGATCACCATCGCGGTGATCCGCATCGTCGATTCCATGCCCTGGCGCAGCAGTTGCCAGCTCAGTCGCCGATGCATGGCGGCCAGCGCGATCGCGCCGACCGCGCCCATCGCGCCGGCCTCGGTCGGCGTGGCGAGCCCCATGAAGATCGTGCCCAGCACCAGGAAGATCAGCACGACCGACGGTACCATCCCCCACAGTACCTTGCTCCACAGCCGCCAGCCGGACTCGGTGCGCGCCTCGGCCGGCAGCGGCGGCATGTACGAGGGCCTGATCAGCGACAGCACGAAGACGTAGCCGAGGAACAGCAGGATCTGCGCGATCGACGGACCGATCGCGCCCGCGTACATGTCGCCGACCGACTTGCCGAGCTGGTCGGCCAGCACGATCAGCACCAGCGACGGCGGGATCACCTGGGTGATCGTCCCCGAGGCCGCGATCACGCCGGTCGCCAGCCGCATGTTGTAGCCGTAGCGCATCATGATCGGCAGCGAGATCACGCCCATCGCGATGACCGATGCGGCGACCGTGCCGGTGATCGCGCCGAGCACCGCGCCGACCAGGATCACCGCGTAGGCGAGGCCGCCCGGCATCGCCCCGAACAACTGGCCGGTGCCCTCGAGCAGGTCCTCGGCCAGGCCGCAGCGCTCGAGGATCGCCCCCATGAACGTGAAGAACGGAATCGCCAGCAGCAGGTCGTTGGACAGGATGCCGAAGATCCGCAGCGGCAGGTTCGCCATGTACTGCGCCGGGAAGAACCCGAGCTCGATGCACACGAAGCCGGCGAGCAGCCCCAGCGCCGACAGCGAGAAGGCGACCGGAAACCCGATCAGCATGACGACCACGAGACCCGCGAACATCAGCGGGGCCATCTGTTGCATCTCGATCATGGCCTGGCCTTACTGCAGCGGTCGCTCGTAGTGCGTGTCCATCGCGTACCCGCCGCGCAGGTAGGCGATGCGCTTGATGATCTCGGCGATGCCCTGCAGGCCGAGCAGGCCGAAGCCGAGCGGAATCAGCAGCTTGACCGGCCAGCGGATCAGGCCGCCGGCGTTGTTCGACATCTCGTTGCTCTGGTAAGCGTCGACGAACCACGGCCAGGACATCCAGACCAGCAGCGCGCACGCGGGCATCAGGAAGAAGATCAGCCCGAGCAGGTCGACCCAGGCCTTGCCGCGGGACGAGTAGCGCCCGTACAGCACGTCGACGCGGACGTGCTCGTTGACCTTGAGCACCACGGCGGCGCCCAGCAGCACGTTGACCGCGAACAGGTACCACTGCACCTCGAGCCAACCGTTGGAGCTGACGTGGAACAGGTAGCGGATCGTGGCGTTGCCCGCCGACACGATGCAAGAAATGAACGCCGCCCAGACGGCGAGCTTGCCGACCCACTCGTTGAGCCGATCGACGCCGTGGGCCAGCCTTAGCCAACCTGTCATCCCGATCCCTCGTTCGAGCGCGCGACAGGGCAAGACCCGCGTCGCGCGCCCGGCGATTATCGGGGCGGCCGCGCGGCCGGGCTATTGGGGATAGCCCAGACCGCGGCGGCTCGGGCTCTCAGCGCTTGCGGACCGGCGGCAGGTCCGTGCACACGCCCTCGAACACCTCGGCGGCCATGCCGATCGACTCGCCCAGCGTCGGGTGCGGGTGGATGCTCTTGCCGATGTCGACCGCGTCGGCGCCCATCTCGATCGCCAGCACGATCTCGCCGAGCATGTTGCCGGCATCGGTGCCGACGATCGCCCCGCCGATCACGCGGTGCGTCTCGCCGTCGAAGATCAGCTTCGTGAAGCCCTCGTCGCGACCGTTGGCGATCGCCCGGCCCGAGGCCGCCCACGGGAACACGGCCTTGCCGATCTTCAGGCCCTTGGCCTTGGCCTCGTCCTCGGTGACGCCGACCCAGGCGACCTCGGGGTCGGTATACGCGACCGACGGGATCACGCGGGCATCGAAGAACGACTTCTGGCCGGCCGCGGCCTCGGCCGCGACGTGCGCCTCGTGGACCGCCTTGTGCGCGAGCATCGGTTGCCCGACGACGTCGCCGATCGCGAAGATGTGCGGCACGTTGGTGCGCATCTGCTTGTCGACGTCGATGAAGCCGCGCTCGGACACCGCGACGCCTGCCTGGTCCGCGGCGATCCGGTTGCCGTTGGGCGACCGGCCGACCGCCGACAGCACCATGTCGTACAGTTGCGGCTCCTTGGGCGCGTTATCGCCCTCGAAGCCCACGAGGATGCCCTCGGGCGTGGCCTCGGCCTTGACGGTGCGCGTGCGCAGCATCACGTTGTCGAAGCGCCGCTCGTTGAACTTCTGCCAGACCTTGACCAGGTCGCGATCGGCGCCCTGCATCAGCCCGTCGAGCATCTCGACGACGTCCAGCCGCGCGCCCAGCGTCGAGTAGACGGTCCCCATCTCCAGGCCGATGATGCCGCCGCCGAGCACCAGCATCCGCTTGGGCACGCCGGGCAACGCCAGCGCGCCGGTCGAATCGACGATGCGCGGATCGTCCGGCAGGAACGGCAGCCGGACCGCCTGGCTGCCCGCGGCGATGATCGCCTTCTCGAAGCGGACCACCTTGCGCCCGCCCGATGGAACCTGCCCGTCGCCGGCTGTCAACTCGACCTCGACGTGATGCGGGTCCAGGAAGCGGCCGTAGCCGCGCACGACCTCGACCTTGCGCGCCTTGGCCATGCCGGTCAGCCCGCCGGTCAGCTTGCCGACGACCTTGCTCTTGAACGCGCGCAGCTTGTCCAGGTCGATGCTCGGCTCGCCGAAGACGATGCCGTGCGAGGCCATCGCCCGCGCCTCGTCGATGATCGCCGCCGTGTGCAGCAGCGCCTTGGACGGGATGCAGCCGACGTTCAGGCACACGCCGCCCAGCGTCGGGTAGCGCTCGACCAGCACGGTCTTCATGCCCAGGTCGGCCGCGCGAAACGCCGCCGAATAGCCGCCGGGGCCGGCGCCCAGCACCAGCATCTCGCATTCGACGTCGGCCTTGCCGTCGAACCGGCCCGGCTGCGGTGCCGCCTTCGCGGCCGAGC
>JASGFT010000270.1:0-5381 GCA_047605425.1 Burkholderiaceae bacterium
CGTTGCGCGGCCGCGTCCACAGCGCGCTGGCCTGGTTGACGGTCTCGAACTCGTCGAGCGGCACCTGCTCGCCCTTGTCCTTGTCCCACTGCTCCTTGCGCATCTCGATCGGCAGCGAGATGTGATCCGAGTACGTGCGGATGATCTGGCGCAGCTTCCACGCCGACAGCAGCTCGTCGGGCGAATCGGCGTCGTCGGCCTCGGCTTCCGTACCGGCCGCCCGCAGGTGCAGCACGACCGTCGTGCCGCGCTCGGGGCGATCGATCGTCTCGACCGAGAACTCGCCGCTGCCGTCGGACTCCCAGCGCACGCCCTGGTCGACCGGCAGGCCCGCGCGGCGCGTCAGCACGGTGACCCGGTCGGCCACGATGAACGACGAATAGAAGCCGACGCCGAACTGGCCGATCAACTGCGAATCGCGGCCGCGGTCGCCGGAAAGCTGCGAGAAGAACTCGCGCGTGCCCGAGCGCGCGATCGTGCCCAGGTTGGCGACCGCCTCGTCGCGCGACATGCCGATGCCGTTGTCGCTGATGCTGATCGTGCGCGCCGCCTTGTCGAAATCGACACGGATCTTCAGCTCGGCGCCGTCCTCGAGCAGCTCGGGTTTGTCGATCGACTCGAAGCGCAGCTTGTCGCAGGCGTCCGACGCGTTCGAGATCAGTTCGCGCAGGAAGATTTCGCGATTGCTGTACAGCGAGTGGATCATCAACTGCAGCAGTTGCTTGACTTCTGTCTGGAAGCCCAGTGTTTCCTTCATCGTGCCCATGGTTGCGTAGTGGTCTGGTCGAAAGGATCCGACATCCGGTTGATGAACGTGGCGGTGATGGTGATAGGGACGGCCACGGCCGATTTCAAGAGGACGCGCCGATCACCGAAGACCGTCGAGGCTGAAATGCGCGAGCACGTCGGCGCGATCGACGTCGTCGAAGCTGGCCGGCGACCACTTCGGCGACTTGTCCTTGTCGATCAGCAGCGCGCGCACCCCTTCGACGAAATCCGGGCGGCGCTGGCAATTCGTCGCCAGCACCAGGTCGAGCGCCAGCACCTCGCGCAGCGACAGGTGCCGGCAGCGCTCCAGGTATTCGAAGGTCACGAACGCGGCCGTCGGCGAACCGTTGGCGAGGCTGGCCGCCGGCGTCTCGAACCACGGATCTTCCTGGGCGGCCGCCAGCAATGCGTCGCGCAGCGCCGTCACCGTCGGCATCGCGGCGATCACGCGCAGCGCATCGAAGTAGCTGCGCAGGTTCGACTCCGGCAGCCCCGCCGCGGCCCGGCGCGCGGCGGCCAGCATCCGCATCGACACGATCTCGCGGTCGCGGCGCGCCTGGCCGGTGAACGGCTGCGCCAGCAGGTCGGCCCACAGCGCATCGCGCATCTCCAGCGGCACGAACGCATCGGCCAGGCCCGCGAACAGCGCGTCGGCCTCGTTGATGATCAGGCCGGTCAGCGCCAGGATGCGGCCGATGCCCGCCGGCACGCGATTCAGGAAGAAGCCGCCGCCGACGTCCGGAAACAGGCCGATGTGGATCTCGGGCATCGCCAGCTTCGTGCGCTCGGCCAGCACGCGATGGCTGGCGCCGGCGAACAGGCCGACGCCGCCGCCCATGCACACGCCGTGCGAATAAGCGATGAACGGCTTGCCGAACGTGTGGATCAGGTAGTCGAGCTGGTACTCGACGTCGAAGAACGCATCGCCGTAGACGAAACGCCGCGGCCCGCCCTCGCGGACCCGGCGGATCACGTCGGCGACGTCGCCGCCCGCGCAGAAGCCCTTGTCGCCGGCGCCCTGCAGCACCACGGCCACGATCCCCTCATCCGACTGCCAGGCGCGGAACTGGTCGAGCATCATCTGGCACATCCGCAGGTTCAGCGCGTTCAACTGGCGCGGCCGGTCGAGCGTGGCGAAGCCGATCCGGTGGCCGGAGGCGGTCGCCCGTTCTTCGAACGTCATCGGCGCGGGCGCCGCGGCGGCGGGAGAAGTCATTGAGGTCACGATGCGTGGTTCCTGGTTGCGAATGAGCGAAACGGGGGCGGTGCCGTCAGTGGCCGCCGTCAATATAGGCCGTCAGCGACCGCCGTCCGGCGCGCCGTCGCGGGACAGGCTCAGGCGCGCGTCCTTGATGCGCGGCTCGAGGAAGCGGCCCTTGCGCGCCCGCGCGCCATCGTAGTCGGCGAGCGCGGCGGCCGTGAACCGGCGCTCGACCGGCTTGGCGCCGCGGCCGATGCCTTCGATCAGCACGCCGGCGGCCCCATACACGATGGCCTGGCGCAGCGGATCCTTGTCGTCGAGGCCCATCAGGATCACGCCGCGCCCGCCGTTCTTCAGCACCTTGACCTCGCCGACCGCGTACGACAGCGCCTTGCCCTGCGTCGACACGCACAGCACGCGGTCCAGGCCCGGCCGGAACGGCGCCGGGCGCAGCAGCCGGTCGCCGTCCTCGAGCGACACGAAGCTCTTGCCCGAGCGGGTCCGCCCGACCAGGTCGGACGCCTGGCACAGCAGGCCGTAGCCGTTGGCCGTGCTCAGCAGCAGGCCGGTATCGGCCGGCGCCGCCAACGCGTGCGCGATGCGGGCACCGGGTTCCAGCTCGATGAAGCTGGTGATCGGGCTGCCGTCGCCGCGCGCCGACGGCAACTGGCTGACCGGGATCGAATACGCCTTGCCGTTGGTGGCCAGCGCCAGCAACTGGTCGGTCGTGCGCACCTCGAAGGCGCCGTAGAACGCATCGCCGGCCTTGAAGCCGAACTGCGTCCAGTCGTGCCCGTGCCCCTGGCGCGCGCGGACCCAGCCGCGCTCGGAGACGATGACGGTCACCGGCTCCTCGACGACCTTGACCTCGGCGACCGCGCGCTCGGCCGCCTCGATCAGCGTGCGGCGATCGTCGCCGTACTGCTTGGCGTCCTGCTGGATCTCCTTGATGACCTGGCGGCGCATCGCGCCGGGGTTCGCCAGCAGCGCCTCGAGCCCGCTCTTTTCGTCGCGCAGCGCCTTCAGCTCCTGCTCGATCTTGATCGCTTCGAGCCGGGCGAGCTGCCGCAGCCGGATCTCCAGGATGTCCTCGGCCTGCCGGTCGGTCAGCCCGAACGCCTCGATCAGCGCGGGCTTGGGCTCGTCGGACTGGCGGATGATGCGGATCACCTCGTCGATGTTCAGCAGCACGAGCTGCCGGCCCTCGAGGATGTGGATCCGGTCGTCGACCTTGCCGAGCCGGAAGCGCGTACGCCGGGTGACGGTGTCGATGCGGAACGTCGCCCATTCGGACAGGATCTCGGGCAGCGCCTTCTGGCGAGGCCGGCCGTCGATGCCGATCATCACCAGGTTCATCGGCACGCTGGTCTCGAGGCTGGTGTTGGCCAGCAGGATCGTCAGCATCTCCTGCTGGTCGATGCGCGAGGATTTCGGCTCGAACACCAGCCGCACGGCCGCGTCCTTGCCGGCCTCGTCGCGCACCGCATCGAGCACGCCGAGCATCGTCTGCTTGAGCTGGAGCTGCTCGGGCGTCAGCGATTTCTTGCCGGTGCGCACCTTCGGGTTCGTCAGCTCCTCGATCTCTTCGAGCACCTTCTGCGCCGACACGCCGTGCGGCAGTTCGTGGATCACGAGCTGCCACTGGCCGCGCGCGCGGTCCTCGATCGCGTGCCGCGCGCGGACCTTGATCGAACCGCGGCCGCTCGCGTAGATGTCGCGGATCTCGTCGGCCGGCGTGATGATCTGGCCGCCGCCGGGAAAATCCGGCCCGGGCAGCAGCTCGCAGATCCCTTCGATGCCGATCCGCGGATCCTTGATCACCGCGATCGCCGCCTCGGCGACCTCGCGCAGGTTGTGCGACGGGATCTCGGTGGCCATGCCGACCGCGATGCCCGACGCGCCGTTGAGCAGCACCATCGGCAGCCGCGCCGGCAACTGCCGCGGTTCGCGCGACGAGCCGTCGTAGTTGGGCAGGAAATCGACGGTGCCCAGCTCGATCTCGTCCAGCAGCAACCGCGAGTACGGCGTCAGCCGCGCCTCGGTGTAGCGCATCGCCGCCGCGCCGTCGCCGTCGCGCGAACCGAAGTTGCCCTGGCCGTCGATCAGCGGATAGCGCATCGCGAAGCCCTGCGCCATCCGCACCAGCGCCTCATAAGCGGCCACGTCGCCGTGCGGATGGTACTTGCCGAGCACGTCGCCGACGACGCGCGCCGACTTGACCGGCTTGGCCGTCGGCCCCAGCCCCATCTCGCTCATCGCGTACAGGATGCGCCGCTGCACCGGCTTTTGCCCGTCGCAGACGTCGGGCAGCGCCCGGCCCTTGACGACCGACACCGCGTAGTCGAGGTAAGCGCGCTCGGCGTAATCGGCCAGCGTCAGCGCCTCGTCGCCGTCGTCGCCATGACCGCCGCTGCCGCCACCGGCGGCATCCCCGGGCAGGTTGGAGAACAGGTCCTCGGTCATCTCAGATATCCACTTCGGCTTCGTTGCCGCGCTCTTCGATCCATGCGCGCCGCGCGGCGGCCTCGCCCTTGCCCATCAGCATCGTGAAGCGCTGCGCGGTCAGCGACGCCCCGGTCATGCCCAGCGTCACCGGCAGCAGTCGCCGCGTGTCCGGGTTCATCGTCGTCTCCCACAACTGCTCGGCGTTCATCTCGCCCAGGCCCTTGAACCGCGAGATGTCCCAGCTCCCTTCGCGCACGCCCTCCTTGCGCAGCTTGTCCTCGACGTGGCGCAGCTCGCCCTCGTCCAGGCAGTACAGCTTGCGCAGCGGGCGCTTGCCCAGCGCCGGCACGTCGACGCGGAACAGCGGCGGACGGGCGATGTGCACGTGGCCGCGCTCGACCAGCGTCGGAAAGTGCCGGAAGAACAGCGTCAGCAACAGCACCTGGATGTGCGAGCCGTCGACGTCGGCGTCCGACAGCACGCAGATCTTGCCGTAGCGCAGGTTCGACAGATCGACGGCGGCGCCGGCCGGGTGCGGATCGACGCCGATCGCCACCGCGATGTCGTGCACCTCGTTGTTGGCGAACAGGCGGTCGCGCTCGGTCTCCCAGGTGTTGAGCACCTTGCCGCGCAGCGGCAGGATCGCCTGGAACTCCTTGTTGCGGCCCATCTTGGCCGAACCGCCGGCCGAATCGCCCTCGACCAGGAATAGCTCGTTGCGGGCGATGTCGGTCGATTCGCAGTCGGTCAGCTTGCCCGGCAGCACCGCCACGCCCGAGCTCTTGCGCTTTTCGACCTTCTGCGCGGCGCGCGTGCGCGCCTGCGCCTGGCGCACGACGAGCTCGGCCAGCTTGCGGCCGTGGTCGACGTGCTGGTTCAACCACAGCTCGAGTTGCGGGCGCGCCATCGAGCCGACCAGCCGCACCGCGTCGCGCGAGTTCAGCCGCTCCTTGATCTGGCCCTGGAA
>JASGFT010000271.1:0-5334 GCA_047605425.1 Burkholderiaceae bacterium
ACGACGGCCGGACGGCCCTGCCCATCGCGCTGCAGGCGGGTGGCGCGGCGACGCAGCGCGATGCGCGCGGCCAGCCAGCCCAGCGGAGCGAGCAGGGCGGCCAGCCGCCGGTCGGCGGCCGACGGCGCGGTCGGGAACCACAGCGCCAGCAGCCGCCGTTCGATCCGATGCCGCAGGCGTTCGGCCCGGGGCGCCACCGGCACCGGCATCGGCGCGGGCACGTCGGCTACTTGCCGTCGCCGGCGCTTTGCGCGGCGAAGCTCACCTTCGGCAGGCCGGCCAGGCGGGCGGCTTCGAGGACGTTGACGACCGACTGGTGGGTCGCGCCGGCGTCCGCGTAGATGACCAGCACCGGATCCTGCAAGGTACGGGCCTGCTGCGACAGCCGCTGCGCGAACGCGTTGGGCGTGCCGTACGGCGCCGGCGCCCCGTCGATCAGGTAATGGCCGTCGGTGCCGATGGCGACGACGACCTCGGCCGGCGGCTGCGACGGCTTGTCGGCGCCGCCGCTCGGCAGATTGACTTCCAGCTCGGTGAACTTCGAATACGTCGTGCTGACCATCAGGAAGATCAGGATGACCAGCAGCAGGTCGATCAACGGGATGAAGTTGATCTCCGGCTCGTCGCGCCGGATCGCCCGCCGGAAGTTCATGAACGGCCTCCGCCCAGCGAATCGATCAGCCGCAGCGACTGCTGCTCCATCTCGACCAGGAAGTCGTCGACGCGGGCGCGATAGATGCGATAGGCGATCATCGCCGGAATCGCGATGACCAGGCCGAATGCCGTGTTGTACAGCGCGACCGAGATGCCGTGCGCCAATTGCTGCGGATTGGTGCCCGAAGGCGCCTGCGCGCCGAAGATCTCGATCATGCCGACCACGGTGCCGAACAGGCCCATCAGCGGCGCGATCGACGCGATCGTGCCGATCGCGCCGACGTATTTCTCGAGATCGTGCGCGACCGAGCGGCCGACTTCCTCCATCGACTCCTTCATCACCGCGCGCGGCGCCCGCTCGTAGCGCAGGCCGGTGGCCAGCACGCGCCCGAGCGGCGAATTGCGCTCCAGGCGTTGCAGCATCTCCGGCGAGATCTGCTCGGATTGCCGCAGCGACAGCACTTCGTCGAGCAGGCGCGGGGGCAGGATCTTCGTGCGCTTGAGCGACAGGTAGCGTTCGACGATCAGGGCGACGGCGAGGATCGAAGCCAGGATCAGAAACCAGATCGGCCAACCGGCCGCCGCGATCAACGAAAACAAGGGAGCACTCCTGGAAGGGGGATCGCGCGCGACGCTTCTCGATGCACGGGATTCGGACCTGCGATGGCGGGTGGCGCGAGGGCCGTCGGGGCCGCCGGCGCGACGCGGCGGCGGGTCTGACACAATATCCGAGCCGTCAGTCGGGCCGGGTCGGTCGGAGGGGCTCGATTTTCGCGGTTTTTTACATCTGCAAGCAAGCTGCCGAACGAACACTCGGCGATTGATTGGCTTCTTGGCAACAGATGGCCGGGGTTGTGGATAAATCTGTGCATAGCTGCGGACAACGTCTGCCGCGCTTGGCAAGATAAGCGGCAACCCTGTTTCGATTTTACGTCTAGAAACAATTTTCTTGTTAAAAATCAATGCATTGCAACATAAATGCTAGCGCCTCGCTCGATCGGCGCCGGCACCGGGTCCGGGCGCGGGACTGTGGACAGCGATAGGCCCGGAACCCGCGCCGTTGCTGGATTTCCCCCGTACGACGAGGTGTCGGCGCGACGGATCCTGACGGTTTCGCAGCTCAACCGGCTGGTGGCCGGGATGCTCGAACGCCAGGTGCCCGTCGTGCGGGTCAGCGGCGAGATCTCCAACTTCACGCGGGCGGCCAGCGGCCACTGGTACTTCACGCTCAAGGATGCCAGCGCCCAGGTCCGCGCGGTGATGTTCCGCGGCCGCGCCCAGCACGTGCGTTTCTCGCCGCGCGAGGGCATGCGCGTCGAAGTCAGCGCGCTGCCCGGCCTGTACGAAGCGCGCGGCGAGTTCCAGCTCGGCGTCGAGTCGATGCGGCTGGCCGGCGCCGGCGATCTTTACCAGCAGTTCGTTCAGATCAAGGAGGCGCTGCAGCGCGAGGGCCTGTTCGATCCGGGCCGCAAGCGGCCGATCCCCGCCTGGCCGCGCACGATCGGCGTGATCACGTCGCCGAGCGGCGCCGCCTTGCACGACGTGCTCAGCACGCTGCGCCGCCGCGCTCCCGCTGGCGACGTTATCGTCTACCCGTCGCTCGTGCAGGGCGCCGATGCGGCGGCCAGGCTGCGGGCCGCGCTGCAGGCGGCATGCCGGCGCGCCGAGTGCGACGTGCTGCTGATCGTTCGCGGCGGCGGGTCGATCGAGGATCTGTGGGCGTTCAACGACGAGGCGCTGGCGCGCGCGATCGCGGCGGCGCCGATGCCGGTGATCAGCGGGGTCGGCCACGAGACCGACTTCACGATCTGCGATTTCGTCGCCGACCTGCGGGCGCCGACGCCGACCGCCGCGGCCGCCGCGGCGACGCCGGACCGGCGCGAGCTCGCGCATCGTCTGGCCGTGCTGACCCGGCAGCTCGCGCGTGTCGCCGCGCGACTGCAGCAGCAGCGCGAACAGCGGCTGGACCTGGCGGCGCGGCTGCTGCGGCCGCCGTCGGCAGCCTGGCGGCAGCGCGCCGACCGGCTGGATGCGCTCGCCGTGCGGCTGGACCGAGCGTGGCGGCAGTCGCTGCGCCATCACGACCACCGGCTGCAGGGGCTGCGGGCCCGGCTTCGCGCGCCCGATACGCGCGAGCGCGCGCTGCGCTGGAGGCAGGCGGCCAGGCGCCTGGCGCTGGCCGGCCCGCGACGGCTGGACGGGCTCGATCAACGGCTCGAGCAGCTCGCCCAGCGCCTGAGGCTCGCCAGTCCGCGGGACGTGCTGGCGCGCGGCTACGCGATCGTTCGCGACGAGCAGGGCCGGATCGTTCGCGACGCGCAGGCCACGCACGCCGGTCAATCGCTCGACGTCCTGCTCGGCACCGGCCGCATCGCCGTCACGCGGCGGTAGCGGATCGCCAACGCGCGCCGTCGCCCGACGGCCGCTCGTCCGGGTCGCCGTCGCCCGGCGCCTTCATCGCCCGGGTCGCCGTCCTGACCTACAATGGTTACGGCTCTACGGCCTGTGGCTCTACGACTACTTGGCTGAACGAAGGAGACCGGCTGCCCCGTTGGTGGGCACCGGTTGGTCAACATTTTTTCGATAAGAAAGAAGGATTGTGCGATGGAACACAAACTCCCCCCGCTGCCGTACGCGATGGATGCGCTCGCACCCAGGATCTCGAAGGAGACGCTCGAGTATCACTACGGCAAGCATCACCAGACCTACGTCACGAACCTGAACAACCTGATCAAGGGCACCGAGTTCGAGTCGATGTCGCTCGAGGACATCATCAAGAAATCGTCCGGCGGCATCTTCAACAACGCCGCGCAGGTCTGGAACCACACGTTCTACTGGAACTCGCTGTCGCCGAACGGCGGCGGCCAGCCGGGCGGCGCGCTGGCCGCCGCGATCGACGAGAAATGGGGATCGTTCGACGCGTTCAAGGAGGCGTTCACCAAATCGGCGACCGGCAACTTCGGCTCCGGCTGGACCTGGCTCGTCAAGACCGCCGATGGCGGCGTCGACATCGCCAACACCAGCAATGCCGCCACGCCGCTGACGACGGCCGACAAGCCGCTGCTGACCGTCGACGTGTGGGAGCACGCGTACTACATCGACTTCCGCAATCGCCGGCCCGACTACCTGAAGGATTTCTTCGAGCTGGCCAACTGGGAGTTCGCCGCGGCGAACTTCGTCTGAGTCTCAGCGTCTCAGGGCTTGGTCGCGGGCGCGCGGAACAGTGCCGCGTTGCCCAGCCGCGCGCCGGCCTTGACGCCGCGCCGGGCGAACCAGCCCTGCTCCATTTCGAGCGCGAAGCGCACCGGGCGGGCCGCGCAGTGGCTGGTCTCGTCGAACGGCTGCATGTCCGCGAGATTGGCGATCTGCCCGCTGTCGTCGATGAACGCGATCGACAGCGGGATCCGCGTGTTCTTCATCCAGAAGCAGTGCGTGGCCGCGCCTTCGAAGACGAACAGCATGCCTTCGTTCGGGCCGAGGGCCGGACGGAACATCAAGCCCTTGGCGCGGGTGTCCGGCGAGTCGGCGACCTCGGCGCGGATCAGGTGCATGCCGGCCTGGATCTGCGTCGTCGGCAGTGGCGGTTGGCCGGCCTGCGCGTCCTGCGCGCGCGCGGCCAGCGCGCACGCCAGGCCGAGGCCGACGCCTAGCGCCGTCGTCGCGACGGCGAGCCGCGCTCGGGACCGTGCGGAAAATCGCGCTGGGAACCGGCTGGGGCGGGTCATTCGCATGGCTCAGTAGGACTTGGGCAGTCCGAGGATGTGCTCGGCCACGTAGCTGAAGACCAGGTTCGTCGAGATCGGCGCGACCTGGTACAGCCGCGTCTCGCGGAACTTGCGCTCGATGTCGTACTCGCACGCGAAGCCGAAGCCGCCGTGCGTCTGCAGGCAGACGTTGGCCGCTTCCCAGCTCGCCTTGGCGGCCAGGTGCTTGGCCATGTTGGCGGCGGCGCCGGCGTTCTCGTGCGCGTCGATCTTCTGGCAGGCCTTCCAGCGCATCAGGTTGGCGGCCTCCAGCTCGATCAGCGACTCGGCGATCGGAAACTGCACGCCCTGGTTCTGGCCGATCTTGCGGCCGAACACCACGCGCTCGTTCGCGTACTTGGTCGCGCGGTCGATGAACCAGTAGCCGTCGCCGATGCATTCGGCGGCGATCAGCGTGCGCTCGGCGTTCAGCCCGTCCAGCAGCGTCTTGAAGCCCTTGCCCTCGGGGCCGAGCAGGTTCTCCTCGGGGATCTCGAGGTTGTCGAAGAACAGCTCGTTGGTCTCGTGATTGACCATGTTCAGGATCGGCCGCACCGTCAGGCCGTTGCCGATCGCCTGCTTCAGGTCGATCAGGAAGCAGCTCAGCCCGTCCGAGCGCTTCTTGACCTCGTCGACCGGCGTCGTGCGCGCGAGCAGGATCATCATGTCGCTGTGCTGGATCCGCGAGATCCACACCTTCTGCCCGTTGATGACCCAGCGGCCGTCCTTGCGGACCGCGGTCGTCTTCAGCTTGGTCGTGTCGCTGCCGGTCGTCGGTTCGGTGACGCCCATCGACTGGATCCGCAACTCGCCGGTGGCGATGCGCGGCAGGTACTTCTGCTTCTGCTCGTCCGAGCCGCCGCGCACGATCGCGTTCATCACGTACATCTGGCCGTGGCAGGCGCCCGAGTTGCCGCCGGCGCGGTTGATCTCTTCC
>JASGFT010000272.1:0-5322 GCA_047605425.1 Burkholderiaceae bacterium
TCGAGCAGCAGAACCGTCATACCCGGCCGAAGCCGTCGAGGTGCCGGGGGTTGGATGACAAATCAGGAGGGCCGCCTTCGAAACAACCGACCAGCTCACCAGCCTGATCGAGCGCCGACACGAACGACTCCGCTCCACCGACCGGGCGCGCGACATACGCGGCCAGCGCGCGACGCACCAGTTCGGATTTGCTCAGCCGGGCATGTTGCGCCGCCTCCAGCAACTGCTGCTCCAGGGCGGGCGAGATCTTGACTGTCAGCGTATTCATGGCAGACGTAATACCGATTGCCAATCGATAATACACGCAGTGTAGCTGTACCGGCAACTGGCGCCACAAGAGCCACGGCCAGGGGTCAGGGGTCAGGGGTCAGGGGCATACGCGGCAAGGTGCCCGATGGTCTCCTGCGCCTGCCGCTCGAATCAGTGGCTGATCTGCCTGGGCCGCCGCCCCGGAAAGCTCCCGGCACCGGACGGGCTCGTCAGCGTGCCGCTCGCGCGCCGCGCGCCGCCCGCCGCCGCAGCAGCTGCAGCCCGCGCCGTGGCGCGCCTTGTATTCGGCCGACGAGACCGGCGCGTGGCGCGCCTTCTCGTTGGTCGCCATCTCTGCTGGATGCCCCAGAACGCGCAGCAACCGATCAGCAGGGCCATCGCCCGCCCATCCAGGTGTTCCGAACGTTGAATCGTCGCGGGACCAGTGGTCTCCTCGGGACGGAGACCCTAGCACAATGCCCCTTCATGGGGCGCCTGATGGACAGCGGCTTCCTTCGTTGGCGGCGGCCGAGCCATTCGTCGACGGGCGGATCAATGCGTATCGACGACGAGTACCTCCGTCCGGCCCGGCATAGGTCGGATCGAGCTCCCATCGCACGTCGTACCCAAATCGATCGATTTGGTCAAAATGGTCGAACCTACGGAGGCCGACATGCGTTCGTTCACTGCCAATGAAGCCAAGACCCGTTTCGGCGAGTTCCTTGATCGCGCCCAGCGCGGGCCGGCGCGGGTGACACGCCATGACCGCGTTGTCGGCGTGATGGTCAGCGCCGAAGACTACGAGGCCATGCGGGTTTTCTATGCCGACCGCTTGCGCCGCACCATGGATGAAACGGCGGACGTTGCTGCAAAGGCCGGGCTCACCGGCGACATGCTGGACGAGTTGTTGGCCGATGACAGCTAACCCGCAGCGGTGTTCGCGACGGCTGCTGCTGCGTAATGCCGCCGCTGCTGCGGACTGGGTGGACATCCCCGGCGGCCTGGCCGCCCGCACATTCGGTCGCGACATCGACGACGACGAATTCATACAGGCCGCACTGGCGGCGCAGGCCCCCTGGTCGGTCAGCGGCGATCGGGACTTACTGGAGTTGAAGCCAATCGAAGGTTTGCGCATTATCACGCCGGCCGATGCGCTGCTGCTGCTGGGCTGAAGCGACTTCCCGGATCGAGTGACACGCACTCTCTCACGCAAGCTGCTATCACCATGACCACGCTCGTCGATATGCTGTCGCGCCTGACCGTCCCTGATCTGAAGCCGCTCGCGGCCTGGTTGCCGGAGGCTTCTCCGTCGGGACGCAAGGACGACCTCATCGCAACGATCGTCCGCGGGCTTTCTGCGGACGGCCTGCGCCGGCTATGGGCCGATCTCGATGACCTGCAGCGGCTGGCCGTGGCGGAGACGCTGCATGCGGAGGATGGCGTCTTCGATGACGATCTGTTCCGTGCCAAGTACGGACGCCTGCCCGAGTTCGCGGCCAAGGCCGACTACGGGCGTGCCGGGAAGCCGACGAGGCTGGCGCTGTTCCTGTTCGTCGATCATCGGCACCTGTGCGTGCCCATGGAACTGCGGCCGGCGCTGAAAGCCTTCGTTCCGCAACCCGAGCCGGCGCGGATCCCGTCGCTGGACACCTTGCCGCCCGCCGTCGGCGAGGTACCGCTGACGGCGCGCCTGACGGAGCGCGACGCCCTGGTCGATCTGGCTGTCATGCTGCGCCTGACCGACCAGGGCCGGATCCAGGTCAGCGACAAGACGTCGCTGCCTACCGCGAGCACGCTGCGCCTGCTGACGGGTAGTCTGGCCGGAGGCGATTTCTATGGCGACGTTCGCGGCGACGATGGTCGCGCCGTCGGACACCGCCAACAGGTCGGCCCGATCAAGGCGTTCGCGTGGCCGATGCTGCTGCAAGCAGCCTCCCTGGCCCAGCGCAAGGGCAGCAAGCTGAGCTTGTCCAGGGCGGGGTTGAAGGCGATGGGATCCGCGCCCGAAGGCGTGCTGAGAACGATCTGGCAGGACTGGGTGCAATCGGACCTGCTGGACGAATTCAACCGTATCGACACCATCAAGGGCCAGAAGGCCCGCGGCCGGGTGCTGAGCGCCGTTGAGCCGCGCCGCGAAGCGATCTGCGGCGCGCTGGAGTCGTGCCCGGTCGGCGCATGGGTTACGGTCGAGGCGTTCTCGCGCTTCATGCGCGCATCGGGCCATCGCTTCGAGGTCACGCGCGATCCGTGGAAGCTCTACATCGGCGAAGCGCAATACGGCAGCCTCGGTTACCAGGGCTCGCACGATTGGTCGCTGCTGCAGCGACGCTACCTGCTGTGCCTGTTGTTCGAATACGCGGCGACCCTGGGCATGGTCGACGTCGCGTACATCCCTCCCGGCCAGGCGCCAAGCGATTTCGGCGACCTGTGGGGAACCGACGATCTCGACTTCCTCAGCCGTTACGACGGCCTGAGCTTCTTCCGCCTCACGCCCCTTGGCGCCTACTGCCTGGGAATGAGCGAGCGCTACGCTCGCGCCGCGCCGCTCGGCCGGATAAGGCTGTCGGTGCTGCCGAGCCTGCAGGTCACGGTGGTGGAGGGCGAACCGTCGATGGAAGAGGCGTTGACGCTCGAAACCTGGTGCGTGCAGGAAGCGCCGGGCAACTGGCGGCTCGATCGCCAGAGGGCCATCGCCGCCGCCGAGCGCGGGCACGGCCTCGACGAGTTGCACGAGTTTCTGCAGTCCCGTGACGAGCAGCCGCTGCCGCCGCCGGTCGAGTCGTTCATCGCGGCCTGCAGCAGGAACTCGACGGCCTTGAAAATCGCCGGAACGGCGCTGCTGATCGAATGCGTGGACGAACGGACCGCCGAATTCGTGGCCGGGCACAAGCTGAACACCGGGCTGTGCGAGCGCGTCGGTGAGCGGCGGCTGGTGGTGCGGCGCGAGCACGAGGAGAAGTTCCGAGCGCTCGCGCGCACGCTGGGGCTGGGCATGCCGGGGTGAGGCGGTGCGTCCGGTAGCGACTTATGTCGCAACGAAGTCGGTCAAGCTCCTCCGGTTTGCCATCGGGAAGAGTGAGCGGGCTCACTGGCGTTGAACTCCACCGTGAATGCCGCCGACCCCAGTTCGCTGATCCACATCATCCTGAAAGGCGCGGAGATGCCGAGCACCACGACGGCCCCCACGCATTTCGCGATGCCCGCGTTCGCCGACCGGCTGACCGACACTGAAGTGGCGCGACTGGCCAGCTTCGTACGCCGCAGTTGGGGCAACCACGCTCCTGAAGTCGCCGCGGCGGCGGTGAGCAAGATGCGCGAGCAGGTCCAGGCAAGCGCGGCGCCGATGCGGAGGGGCTGACTCGGCGGGGTCAGCGGGCGCTTGCCATTGAGCACTTCATATACCCGGTGTCGCGGGCCGATTTACGCCACCATACCCGCCATCGTGATGCCGGTGTTGTGCATGTGGCACTTCTGTGCGCGGGCGAGCCGCCGGGCAATTGCTTGGGGGCGGCCTTAGCGCCAGCCGAAGCCGGGCGCTTATCCGGTGCGACCGGATCGGGAATGGCCTTCGGTTCGGTCTCGGCGAAGGTCGCCTCGCGCCCGATCTGTCTGATGCGCCAATCGAGCTGCGGGCACTGGCCGGCTTGGCCAACATCGGCAAGATCACAATATGCGCAGATGGTCCGACGAAGCTCCCGGTACGCTCGACACGGCGATCCCCTGATCAAAGGTGACCAGGCATCCACCATGGCGCACCGCCAATGCGAGCAGGTAGAGGTCCGTGATCTGGTTGTGCCCCTGGACACGCGAGAAATCAGCGCAGCGGTCGTCACGCAACGACACGTCGTCCGGCCAGAACACGTGATCGAGCGCCGCGCAGGCCTCCTTTAGCCGCTCGCGCACGACGCGAACAGGCAAGCCGCCGCGCCGTCCGTAGCCAGGCAGGCTCATCACGCGAATGACGCCGTTTTCGACCTGCGGGCATGTGGCGATCTTCACCTCGCGAGTCTCCACGAAAGCGTTGGCCTGCTCGGAGAACTGGTGGGCATCGTCGAACAGGGCCACCCAGACATTGACGTCCAGCAACGCGCCCTTCGCGATGGCTGCCGGCTCAGATGTTCTCACGGTCCATCAGTTCGCGAACATGAGCAGGCGTGATGATCTCATCTCGCACAGGCAGCAAGGCGAAGCGCCCCCGCAATGCCGGAGTTGGCGAAACAAGCGTGCCCTCCCGCGCGGCAGCCCCACGCCGGATCAACTCCGACATCGCCTCGCCGAGCGGCAGGCGCTTGCGCTGCGCGAGGTGACGCGCGGCAAGAAGCGCATCTTCAGCGATGTTCACGGTCGTTCGCACGATGGCTGCTATTGCGTCAGGTACAGACTGTTTTCGCATCATAGCATCAAATCAGCATCAACGCATCAACCTCAGATCCGTCCGCCCCCCCATGGCACCTGCCAGGCCTCCCAACCCGCTTGCCGGGCCGCGAAATGCATCCTCGTCTGCGGCAACGAGTTGTGCGCGGCTCTGGCGAAGCCTGCCTGTGTCTGGACAGCACATCATGCCTAGGACAATCCAAATTTCATCTTCGATTGTCCTAGGCATGATTCCTCGCACAGCAGCCAGCCCCTTGAAGCGCCTGGCCCGCGGTCTTCCGATCCCGGCGCTGACCGGCCCCCCGCCAATCGGGGAAATCCACGTTGGCGAAGGCGCTGTTTCCGGCCAAGCCCTACGTTTCGCCGGAGAACCCCGAAGAGCGAGCGTTCGCCGATACCGACCCCAGGCGCTTCCTCGCTCGTTTTCCAGATGGCGCCGTGCTGGACGAGGTTCAGCGCTTCCTGCCCCTCCTGTCGTGGCTGCAGGAACAAGTCGACAACCGCCGACGAATGGGCGATTTGGCTTGGCGGTTGCCGGCTCGTTCGGCGACGACCTGCTGCGCGCGACGGCCAATCTGGATCGGCCCGACGAAGTCTTCGTGGCCGCCGTGCGCACGCTCGAGGAAGGCGATCACGCGGCCCTCGGACACCTGTTCGCCATCGCCGGTGCCCTGGCTTTGCGGCGACACGGTGACGGCC